>NZ_JAUOSJ010000010.1:0-189160 GCF_030548385.1 Agarivorans sp. 1_MG-2023
AAGAACGCTTTAAGCGAGCCATTTTATTTCACTTTGGAGGGCTTGATATGACTTTCCACCAAGAACGGTGAAGAGCCGTGAAAAAAACAGTAAATATCAAGAAATAGACAAAGAACTCCACCTTAAAGTGCTACCCATTCCGGCTTTTCGCTAGACCAAAACAACGAGAAATTTCGCGGCTTGTATGGCGCAAATATTCTGAGAATCTAGGGCGCTAACATTGCCCTTGTTGACCCAAATAGTGAGCTTATCCCCTTTGTGTCAGTCAATACTTGCTTAAGGTCGGCAAGCCAATTTCAATAAGATAAAACGCAAGCATTGCTCGCCTTAACAAATTTGCACAAAAGCTTGGCGAAAACGGGCGAATACACCTTAGTTTTAGCGGGGGCAACTATACTTTAGGTACCCATGTATGGAGGGCTAGCGATGAGCGATTGTTACTTGCTGCCCAAGGGAACTGATTTGATTCGAGCGGTTAAGTACATTGGCGAGCATCATTGTCATGATGCTCGTTCACTCAACGAAGTTGCGTTTCGATTTGATTTAAACCCTCTCGACCAGCAGTTTATCTTGGACCACTTTATTGAAACGCCCGACACTCACGAATCGGGCAAATAGCCTTGTCACTAACTTAAGTCTATCCAGGTTGATTTAAGTTCGGTGTATTTTTCGAGTGCGTGCAACGATTTGTCTCGGCCATTACCCGATTGTTTAAAGCCACCGAATGGCATGGTCATATCGCCACCATCCCAATTGTTTACAAATACCGTTCCTGCCCGTAAAGCGCGTGAAGTGCGCACTGCAGTGTTAATGTCGGCAGTCCACAATCCTGCTGCTAAGCCGTATTCGGTATCGTTGGCTAAGGCAATGCCCTGCTCTAGTTCATCAAACACTTGAATCACTAACACGGGACCAAACACCTCCTGCTTTACAATGTCTAAATTGGCATCAACGTCGTCAAAAATAGTCGGTTGAATATAAAAGCCACCGCTTTCTTTACGTGTTTGTTGGCCACCACATAGCAACTTGGCTCCTTGTGCTTTAGCCGCCTCTATAAAGCCGAGTACCCGTTGCATTTGGCCTTCATCAACCATTGCCCCCATGCTGGTATTGGGATCTAAAGGATTGCCCGGCTGCCACTGCTCCACTAAGGCCAACATTTTTTCTACTAAGGCTTGATGCACACTGCGATGCACAATTAAGCGCGAGCCTGCGGTACATACTTCGCCTTGGTTATAAAAAATTGCGGCTACTGCAGTGGCGGCCGCTTTGTCTAAATCGGCAACGTCGGCACACACTAGGTTGGGGCTTTTACCGCCACATTCCATAAAGGCGCGCTTAAGGTTTGATTGACCAGAAAACTGCACCAGTTTTTTACCTACCGCAGTAGAGCCAGTAAAGGTGATGCAATCTACGTCCATGTGCAGCGCTAAGGCTTGGCCTGCAGTGTGGCCGTAACCTGGCAATACATTGAATACGCCATTTGGTATACCTGCTTGTTTGGCTAATTTGGCTAAGTACAGTGCGCTTAAGGGTGACTTTTCTGACGGTTTTAAAATAACCGAGTTACCGGTGGCAAGAGCGGGACCAATTTTCCATGAAGCCATTACCAGCGGGAAGTTCCACGGCACAATAGCAGCCACCACTCCTAAGGCTTCACGCGTGACTAAGGCTAGGGCATCGCTGGTAACAGGAGCGACTTCGTCGTAGACCTTGTCTATTGCCTCTCCATTCCAGGCGATACAGCGTGCGGTGGCGGGCGCGTCGTAAGACAAGGCATCACCAATTGGCTTGCCCATGTCTAAGCTTTCTAACAAGGCGAGTTGCGCTTGGTGCTGCTCTATTAGCTGTGCAAACGCCTGTAATACTTGTTTACGTTCTGCGGGAGCAAGGTTTGACCACACCCCACTTTGGTAGGCATTGCGAGCAGCTTGCACGGCTAATTCAACATCTGCAGCGTCACATTCCGCCAGCTCTGCTAAAATTTCACCAGTGGCCGGATTAATACTGGTAAAGGTTTTACCTGACACAGCATCAACAAATTCACCGTTAATAAATGCTTGTTTTGGGAAGTCTAAATCTAGTGCCTGTTGTTGCCAATATTGTAAGTTATGCTGAACCATGTTCCCTCCGGTTTATGCCGCCACTCGTTACGTTATATTTAACAAAGCTACACAAATATAGATAATTATTCCATACTTGATACAGTTTATTTAACAGCTGGTCTTTATAAACATTGCTTTTTCTGGGTTTTTACTATGCAAATAGCGCTTCTTAATTGCGACCGAGTTGACAGCCAATTAGTTGAAGAATTTGGCGAATATCCCGACATGTTTAAGCAGCATTTATTGGCTCAAGACAGCAAGCTACAATTCGATGTGTTTGACGTGCTCAACAACGAATTACCAAAATTGAATCAGTTTGACGGATTTTTAATTACTGGCAGCCGCCATAACGCCTACGACCAACAACCATGGATTTTGCAATTAATAAGCTGGGTTCAGCAGTGTGAACAATTACAACGCCCCTTGGCGGGCATTTGTTTTGGGCATCAAGTTATCGCCCGTGCTTTAGGTGGCAAAGTAGAGAAATCGGCGAAAGGATGGGGCTTAGGTGTCGCGGCCAACAACTTGTTACAAAAACCGTCCTGGGTCAGCCCCTCGCTTGAGGGTGAAGACAATGCCAAAACCGAACCGTTTCGTATTTTAGTTAGCCACCAAGATCAAGTGACTCAATTGCCTCCGCAAGCAGAGTTACTGGCCAGCAGTGATTTTTGTCCTAACTTTATGTACCAAATAGACCAGCATATTTTGGCTATTCAGGGTCATCCCGAATTTGCGCCAGACTACGCCGCAGCACTTATAGATAAACGACAAATGATCTTATCCCCTACCCAGTTCGTTCTAGCTAAAACAAGTTTGAAACGTCCGCTCAATGCAGACTCGGTTTTCGATTGGATAGTGCAAATGTATAAGCTGCAATAAGCACCTAGCTTTGGAATAAAAACCAAAGCGACTGTAAATTAAGGTAAAAGCAATAATCTGCACTCGACATCACTGGCTAAGCAACGTTAAATAACACCATCTGTAGGGAAATAGACAAAGGAACAGCAATGCGCTTGGCTGCATGGGTTTGGATACCAGCACTACTTGCCACCTTAACCGGTTGCAGCATGACCGATAACCCGAAGCACCAGCCCTCTGGCGAGTTGGCGGCAAGCAGCTGGACCAGCCAATTTCAGCAAGGCGAGTTTACCGAACAACGCTTTGAGCAAGCACTGCCTCCTTCATTGCAACCGCTACTTAAAGAAGCATTACGCAGTAACCCGCAACTGCAACAACAAGGTTTTGCCCTAGACCAACAGCTTTATCAAATTCGAATTCAAAATGCTCAGCAATGGCCCAGCATTGACGCCTTTGTAAGTGGCCAACGTAGCGGCACCAATAGCGATAGCGCCAGTCAGTTTAGAGTAGGCTTAGATTTTAGTTGGGAAATCGACTGGCTTGGCAAGCTAGATGCGCGCCAACAAGCTGCAGTATTAGATGCCAAAGTCAGCTTTGAACAGTGGCAACAAGCTCAAATTCGCTTAGCCGCAAACACTACTCAACAATGGTATAACGTGATAGAAGCTCAACTACAAAAGCAACTAATTGCCGAGCGTTACGATAATTTAAAAGCCAACTTACAAATTATTGAAGAGAGCTACCAAGGCGGCCTTAACAGCGCGTTAGATGTATACCTTGCTAGGGCAGATTTAAGCGCTGCTCGCGCCCAGTTAAATTCGCGAACCACCCAACTCACCCAAGCCCAACGAGAGTTGGAGTTGTTGTTGGGCCGCTACCCTAGTGGCCTTATTCAAGTAGACGGTGTATTAGATGTGCCACTAGCGGCGATGCCAGCGGGTGTTCCCTCAGAGTTGCTTAATCGACGGCACGACATTAAAGCGGCGCAATACCAACTGGCGGCTGCCGATTTACGGGTGTATGCCGCGTATCGAGATCGCTTCCCTAGCCTAACGCTTACCGCCAGTGGTGGCGGCCAAAGTGACCAACTAGGGCAGCTATTGGATGCAGAATCTTTGGTGTGGTCTCTATTTGCTGGGGTGACCGCTCCCATTTTTGACGCGGCTCGCCGCGAGAATCAACAACTACAACAATATGCGAAAGCTCAATCTCTCAATGCCGCTTATGTAGAGCAAGTATTAAATAGCTTTGCCGAAGTTGAGCAAAGCTTAAACCTTGAACCCAGCCTGTATCAAAATGCCCAACTACTCGCCACTGCTGCAGAAGATTCTAAACAAGCCGAGTCTTTGGCCTTTGAAAACTATCTGGCGGGTTTAAATGAGTATGTCACAGTGTTGGAATCGCAACGCCGCGCCTTTGATGCGCGTAGCAGTGCCATTAACGCCTTAAACTTGCAGTTACAAAACCGTATTGAGCTTTACCTGGCACTAGGTGGAGGCTTAAACCAAGCCCAAACTACGCGAGAGGCCTTTGCCTCAGAGCCATTATTTTAACAGGGAGTGTTGCCTAATATGGCCAAACTGATACGTCTTAGCTTGCCTCTATTGGTGATCATCATTGGTTTGCTGATAAGCCAATACATTAAGGCAAACAAACCTCAGGCTCAGCGCAAACCTCAGGCTCAATTAGCTGAGCTGTCGGTAGAAGTGATGCCATTAGCCCCCCAACGCTATCAAGCAAAAGTTAACTCTTACGGCAGCGTACAAGCACATACCGAAGCCAGTTTAATTGCCCAGGTTGCCGGCAGCATTACCTACGTATCAGACAGTTTTCGTGAAGGGGCTTTTTTTGAAAAAGGCGAAGTACTGGTAAAAATAGATGCCCGTGACTATCAAAATGCCATCACCATTGCCGAAGCTGAGTTGCAATCAACTCAGCTATTGCTAGCCGAAGAACAGGCCAAAGTGGAACAAGCCTTACGCGACTGGAAACGCCTAGGCAAAGGTAAACCCGCCAACGATTTGGTACTACGCAAACCGCAGTTAGCTGCTCAAGAAGCGGGATTAGCCTCGGCCAAGGCCAAGCTCACCAAGGCCAAATTAGATTTAGAACGCACCGTTATTCGTGCCCCTTATGCTGGGCGAGTTTTAGAAAAAAGTGCGGAACTGGGTGAGTACGTGAGTAGCGGTAAATCGCTCGCCAGCAGCTACGCCATCGACTATTTAGAAGTACGCTTGCCACTGAGTTTGAATGAGCAAAGTGTGTTGAATATTCCTGAAAACTTCCGTCGTTCAAACGCTGATGTGGTTAAACCTCAAGTGAGTTTACGCTCTAACTTTGGCGCACATGAATATCAGTGGAACGCCCAGGTTGAGCGCAGTGAAGCCGCCCTCGACAGTGCCAGTCGTCAATTGTACCTAGTGGCACAAATTAACGATCCTTACGGCCCAGCCAACGAGAACAAACCTTCTCTTAAAATCGGCCAATTTGTTCGAGCCACTATTCAAGGTAAAACCCTAGAGCAGGTATTTGTTATACCGCGCAGCGCCCTGTATTCAGGCCAGCAGGTGATTATTTTGGAAGACGGTTTATTGCAACGCAAAACCGTAAGCATTATTTGGCAAGACCAAGATAGCTACATTGTAGAAAGCGGTATAAGTGCCGGACAAACCTTAGTCACCACCCCACTCGGGCGAGTGATAAGCGGCACTCCTGCCAAGCCGATAGGAGCCTAACCATGCACCTCTTAGCTGCTCTACCTAGGATGTTATTATGCATGGATTAATCGCCTGGTTTACGCGTAACCATGTTGCCGCCAACCTGCTGATGGTGTTAATTGTTGGTTTAGGTCTTTACTCGGCAAAGTTTCGTTTGCCCTTAGAGGTATTCCCCGAGTTTGAACTGGACATGGTAAACGTAAGCATATCGCTGCCCGGTTCAAGCCCAGAAGAAAGCGAAGAAAGCCTCGCCATTCGCATTGAAGAAGCGATTAGTGACATTGAAGGTATCGAGCAAATATCCTCCGTGTCACAAGAAGGTGCTGCGCGGGTCAGTGCTGAAATCAACTCTCACTACGATACTCGCGATGTAATGAGCGATATTAAATCGCGCATTGATGCGGTAAATACTTTCCCCAGTGACGCCGAACGCCCGGTAGTAAGCTTAAGCCAACGCAAACGTGAAACCATTACCGTGGCGGTATCTGGCGACATTGCGCATAAAGAGCTGCGCTTAGTGGCCGAATCCATTCGAGACGAATTGTTGCAACTCCCGGAGCTAACCCAAGTAGAGTTAGATTCGGTAGCGCCCTACGAAATCTCCATTGAGGTGTCAGAGCAAAAACTCCGTGAATATGGTTTAGAGCTGAGCAAAGTGGCGCAAATTATTAGCCAAGCCTCTTTAGATTTGTCGGCCGGTTCAGTAAAAACCCAAGGCGGCGAAATTTTACTGCGTACCAAAGGCCAAGCTTATGTGGGCGATGAATTTGCCGACCTACTGATCATTAGCCGCGCCGATGGTACTCGCATTAAGCTATCTGATATTGCAACAGTGGTGGACGGCTTTGAAGAAACGCCGATTATTAACCGCTTTAATAAACAGCCCACGGTGATGATAGAGGTTTATCGCGTAGGTGACCAAAGTGCGATTGCCATCTCCGATGCGGTAAAACAATACATCACCAATAAACAACCTTATTTGCCACAAGGGCTGGCACTAAACTATTGGCGAGATAGCGCCAAAGTGGTGAAAGCGCGCTTAAACACCCTTAAAAACAGTGCCATTCAGGGCTGTATTTTAGTGGCCTTATTGCTGGCGATATTCCTTCGCCCCGCCATTGCGGTTTGGGTATGTATCGGCATCCCCATTAGCTTTATGGGCGGTTTGCTAATGATGCCAACCATGGATGTGACCATTAATATTATCTCTCTATTTGCCTTTATCATGGTGCTGGGGATCTTGGTGGATGACGCCATTGTGACAGGCGAGAATATTTACACCCACTTAAAAGCTGGAGAGGAACCCTTACATGCCGCGATTAAGGGCACCCAAGAAGTCGCGATACCGGTAACCTTTGGCGTACTTACCACGGTGGCGGCTTTTCTCCCGCTAATGATGATAGATGGAGTGAGGGGCAAAATTTTTGCACAAATTCCGCTGATTGTTATTCCAGTACTGATGTTCTCATTAGTGGAGTCGAAACTGATTTTGCCGGCTCACTTAAAACACATCAAACCGGTGAACAAACAAACCCAAAGCCGCTTTAGTTACTGGCAAAACAAACTTGCCGACGGCTTTGAAGCAGCCATTCTTAGGTTTTATCAACCACTGTTAAAACGCGCCTTATCTCGCCGAGTATTATCTGCCGCTATTGCGATAAGCGTTTTTGTGGTGGTGCTGTCGCTAGCCACTGCCGGCTGGGTGCGCTTTATTTTCTTCCCAAGAGTACCCAGCGAAACCGCCCGCGCCACCTTAGTGATGCCAGCAGGTACAGCATTTAATACCACCGACAATTATATTAATCGCATGTTAGATGCCGCCATAAACCTGCAAGACAAGTATCGCGACCCCGACAGCGGCGACAGTATCATTCTCAACATTTTAGCCACTAGTGGGTCTAGCGGTGGCTCGGGCAGCGGCCAAAGCAATAAAGGCCGAGTCGTCTTTGAAATAGAGCCTCCGGAGTCGCGCAGCAATACCATGAGTAGTGGTGATTTGGTGCGTGAATGGCGCCAGCTTATTGGGTCGTTACCGGGCGCAGAAAGCCTCACTTTTCGTGCTGAAATTGGTCGCGGTGGTTCACCTTTAGATGTGCAGTTTAGTAGCAACGATTTTGCAGCAATGGCGCAAGTGGCCGATCTCACCAAGCAAAAGCTGCAAGAGTACCCAGCGGTGTTTGATGTAGAAGACAGCTTAGCCGATGGGAAATTAGAGCTGCAGTTAAACATTAAACCCCAAGCGCAAGCACTTGGCTTAACCCTAAACGACCTTGCTCAACAAGTACGCAGTGCTTTTTTTGGTTACCAAGTACAACGTATTCAACGCGGTCGCGAAGACGTGAAAGTATATGTACGCTACCCCGCCAATGAACGGCGCTCTCAATACAACTTAAATAACATGTTAATTCGCACTCCCGATGGCGCAGAGCTGCCGTTTAGCGAAGTAGCTAGCGTGATTCCCTCACAAAGCCCGGCAACCATTACTCGCATCGACCGTATGCGAACCCAAAACATTCGCGCCGATGTAAACAAAGAGCAGGCGAATATTGAGGTAATTAAGGCCGAACTGCAGCAGTGGTTAAGCCAAACCTTAGTGGCTTACCCGCAGGTTAATTTCAGCTTAGAAGGCGAAGCCAAAGAGCAACGAGAATCCTTTACCAGTTTGGCCTTGGGTTTATTGTTTGTACTGTTTGTTATTTACGGCCTGCTAGCGATTCCTTTTGGTTCTTACTGGCAACCTACAGTGGTGATGTCGATTATTCCTTACGGAGCGGTTGGTGCGGTACTTGGTCATATGATTATGGGCATGCCACTAACCATTATGAGTATGATGGGCATGCTGGCGCTCACCGGAGTAGTTGTGAACGACAGCTTGGTATTAGTGGACTATATAAACCGCCAACGTAAAGCAGGCGTAGATTTAATGACCGCGGTAACTAAAGCCGGCGTGGCCCGTTTTAGAGCGGTAATTCTTACTTCGCTCACCACCTTTGCCGGTTTAATGCCGTTAATTTTTGAAAAGAGTACTCAAGCGCAGTTTTTGATTCCCATGGCGGTGTCACTTGGCTTTGGGATTATTTTCGCTACCAGCATCACCCTGCTGATAGTGCCGGTTAACTACTTACTGCTGGAAGATGCTAAGGCGGGCTTACGCCGCTTTAAACTGTGGTGGTTAAAAGGCTTTGAAAAAACCGCCAACTAACAAAAAGGGGTTAGCTAAGCTAACCCCTTTTTTAATAAGCGGTTTGAATTTAGGCGGTCGTGGTAGCAACCATTGCTTCGCCCTGTTCTACCGCTTCTTCAATAAAACTAGCCACGGTAGATTTATCCAACTCAACCACTTCACATAGCGGCTCAGGTAAGTTTTTACCTACCATTTCGGCACTTAGGCCAGCGTTTAAGGCATGATGCGCAAATATTGCCAAACGGATTAACACCGCGGGTTTAGACACTTCATCAAAGTCCATTGGATTTAACTGCTGTTCAATGGCATCGGTAATCACCGGCGAGAAATTCCAGCGACGCGCTAATTCGCCACCAATTTGCGCATAGTCTAAACCCAAGGTTTTACGCTGTGCCGACACCCGCGTTTCGCCCGTTTCCAAGCACAACTCAATTAACCCTGCTTCTTCAGGCGTTGCACTGGCAATCAGCAGCTCACCAAAGTTGTGTAACATGCCACAGGTAAAGGCTGTTTCAGGTTCAACATGGGTGCTTTTAGCTAATGCTTGCGCTAACAACGCCACGTACATGGCTTGTCCCCAAAACTGTTGTTGGTCGAAGTTTTTGCTCGGCATCATGCCATTTAGGCCCGCAGCCACTACCAGTGAACGAACCCGTTTTAAACCTAAGCGGATCGCGGCCGCTTCAATAGAGTCAATTTGCTTAACCCCACGAAACGCGGCTGAGTTAGCCATTTTTAATACGTTCGCACCCAAAGATTGGTCGGTCGCCAGCTTTTTACCCAAATGGTGAAGATCAACATTTTCATCATTAATGCTTGTCAGTAATTCCTGCATAATTTGCGGCATTACTGGCAGTTTTTTTACCTGCTGGAAAAAGGCTTCCAGTTCCATGGACAACTCTCCTAAAAAATAGTGTGAAGCACTGCATGCTTTCACTCTTTACCTGGTCAAAAATTGAGCGTTAATTCACATAGACTAAACAAGTGAGCTTGTTTATCGCCAAATTGACCCACACTGAAACTTATATGCAGAACAGTTTGACCTTATAGGCGTAGAAAATACAGTGACGATCGCACAAAATGACAGGAAATCTTGGCCCAGCTGTAAACCTATTACTCAAGGTTTATCAGAACAGGTCTTAAAAGAATTAATATTAGGAAACAAAACCTTAGATTATGGGTCTTGGTTACATTGCTTGGGTGCAGAGCGCCTAGTTGATGAGCAAGAATACCCTACTACCAACCAAGCACATATTGTGAGCAACGCCTTAGCGTAAAAACTTCTCTGGTACTTTTTCTAGCAGTACCATTTTGCGTAATTGATTCAGCATGATTTGAAACCAAGTGAACTGGTGGTGATGCTCTTCTGCCGAAAAGCCAATGGTACCCGCCATAAAATTGCGAGTCAGTCCGTACAGGTACAAACAAACACTGGTTAAGGCTTCATCATCCCACTTCGAGCCGTGACTGATAAATGAGCGCTTAGTTTGCTCAATCACTATCACCCGGTGCCAGCTCTCAAGCGCTTTAAAGTCTTTATCATGAGTAAACAATTCATGAAAACTCACTAGCATCACTTCTGTTTCGTCTAGGGCATTTATCTTACTTTGGGCGCTATCTGGATACTCTACGATATTGCCTAAGGTTTGCTGGAAGTTGACATCTTCCACCACAATTTGAACCTTTTTAAACCAGCGCATAGCCAACGAAAAGAAGATGGCCTCTTTATTTTTAAAAAAGCGGTACAACGAAGCAATATCGATTTCTGCATGTTGGGCAATCAAGTTGGTATTTACTGCAGCCATCCCTTGCTCTTGAATCAAAGACAAGGTGCTGTCTAAGATGTGTTCCACTAGTCGTCTGGTACGCTCTTGGCTAGGTTGCTTACGCATGGCCAAATGCTCAGGTACGACATAGTTATCCATAAATACCTCTCGTAATAAATTTATTCCATTTTTACCTGCTACCTCAACATATACTGAGGTAGTCATTAAATGTTACAGCAGCTTATACTCTACCTCGCGATAGTACACAACTGAATTGGCCATAACATATGTATAAGATTTGTCATCGAGAAAAACTTATTGCTCGACAATGTTGATGGATATGCAACAATAACCGAATATTTGACTATTAAGTCAAATCTTACGTTTAGTTATTCACG
Organism: Agarivorans sp. 1_MG-2023; assembly: GCF_030548385.1. Taxonomy (NCBI): domain Bacteria; kingdom Pseudomonadati; phylum Pseudomonadota; class Gammaproteobacteria; order Alteromonadales; family Alteromonadaceae; genus Agarivorans; species Agarivorans sp. 1_MG-2023. The sequence goes on from NZ_JAUOSJ010000010.1 coordinate 11,029, forward strand.
GAGAAGAATTTGAACCGCTCTGCCGAAGATTTAGTCAGCTGGTTTCGCCAGTCGGCTCCTTACATAAACGCCCATCGCGGCAAAACCTTTGTAGTGATGTTAAGCGGAGAAGCTAGCACTAGCGCCAACTTTAATAACATTATTCAAGATATTGCCTTGCTCAAAACTCTTGGTGTGAAAATTGTGTTGGTGTGTGGCGCCCGCCCGCAAATAGACAGTTTAATCGAGGAGCACCACCACAGCTGCATGTTTGCTGGCGAGCAGCGAATCACCGATGAGCGTAGCTTAAACATCATCAAACAAGCAGTAGGTCAGATCCAAATGGATATTGAAGCCCAGCTATCTATGGGCTTGGTTAACTCTCCTTTGCATCAAGCTCATATCAATGTGGTTCGTGGCAATTTTGTAGTGGCGCAACCAATTGGTATTGAAGATGGCATTGATTTTCTGCATACCGGAAAAGTGCGCCGTATTAACCACCAAAGTATTAAGCGCCAACTAGACCATGGTGAAATAGTTATGGTGTCTCCATTAGGAGTATCGGTAACCGGCGAGCTATTTAACATTTGCTCGGAAGATATCACCACCGAAATAGCGGTCTCTTTGAAAGCAGATAAAGTCATTTACTTCAGCCCCGAGCAAGGTATTCACAATGACAAAGGCCAGTTGATTAGCGAACTATTGCCCGATGCGGCCAACGAGCTAATGCGCTCAGAGCCCTTTTTACGTGATACCGACAAAGATACTCTGCGTTATTTGCGGGCGGCCATTCAATGCAGTGACCGAGGCATCGACCGCTGTCATTTGGTGAGTTACCAGCAAGACGGCGCATTGCTAAAAGAGCTCTATACCCGTGACGGCAGTGGTACTCAGCTGGTGCAATATAGTTATGAGCGAGTTAGAGAAGCGAGATTGGATGACATTAATGGCATCATTGAGCTGATTCGCCCGTTGGAAGAAGAAGGCATACTGGTAAGGCGCTCCCGCGAGTTGCTAGAAATGGAAATTGAGCGATTTACCATTGTTGAGCGCGACGGCATGATCATTGGTTGCGCTGCATTGTACGCCTTCAATAATGAAAACATTGGTGAGCTAGCGTGTTTAGTTAGCCACCCGCAATACCGCCAAGCGAGCCGAGGTGATCGACTACTTCAAGCCATTGTTAATCGAGCCCGTCAACAGGGGTTAGCAAAATTGTTTGTGCTCACAACTAAAAGTATTCATTGGTTCAGGGAGCGTGGTTTTAGCCCCGCTGATTTCGAAGACTTACCCACCGAGAAACAGGCTATTTATAACCTGCAGCGACGCTCTAAAATTTTAATTATGGATGTAGAGCGCTAACTCGCTGTCTGCCACTCATACTAAAAAGCCACTCCACTATGAGTGGTTTTTTTATGCTGAGTATATCTGTAGAAAATAAAAAACCAGCGCCGTAAAGGCGCTGGCAAAAGACAAACATACACAAGAAAATAAGGAACACGCTAAGTTAGGCGCTTAGCGTGTGTTGTAACTGTCTTAGAAGTCGTAACGTGCTGCGAAGTGGAACTCGTTCTCAGCATTGTCGATGTTGTTGATTTGGTAAGCAGCAACGATACGCAATTGCTTAGTTAGGTCGTAACGGCCTTCAATTGTGTAGTAATCAACGTTGTCGTACTTAGCTCCGCCTTGTGGCTCAACTTCAGCTTTGTTCCACATTGCTTGCGCACGGAAGGTTTTAGTGAACTTGTAACCTGCAACTAGCTCGTAACCAGTATGCTCGTTTTTAGCGTCTGAACCGTGAAGTTTAAATGCTTTGTTGTTTTCGCCCATCGAGTAGTTAGCTGCTGCGTAAACGCCATTTGCATCGTAGTTAACACCCAATAACGCTAGCTTGCTGTCTTTTGCTTCGCCATTGTTAGCGATGTTGTAACCCGCACCTAGACCAAGACCAAAATCAAACGTGTAAGCTAAAGCAATACCGTAAGCAGAGTTGTCTGCGTCAACCGTTTGGTTGCCATCAGCATCGTCCATTTTTTGGTTGTCGTTAAACTTGTAAGAAGCGTGGATATCGAAACCGCTGAATTCACCCGCGTATTTAAGAACGCTGTCTGAACGGCCAATACCTTCTTCACGGCTAGAGCTGATGCCGATAGCAGAGTTACCGTATGGGTTAACGTAGCTTGAGTCAGTCCAGTCAGCGACTAACTCTAGAGCACCGTAGTTACGACCAAAGGTAACTTCACCGAAGTCTCCACCAAAACCAGCGTAAGCTAAACGCGCTTTAGTTGCTGAAGTGTTGTCACCTTCGCCGTTGTTTTCCATTTGTAGCTCGTAACGACCTAAAGCGTAGTTTGACGCGCCAATCATAGATTTAACTTTAGCGCCAAAACGTACGTATTGGTCTGCACCAAAGTTATCAGACTTACCAGCGTCGTCACCAGCAGTGTAACCCGCGTAAATACGACCATATAGGTCTACAGCGTGTTTCTCGTCTTCGTATACTTTAGCAGCGTTAGCTGAACCAGAAGCAGCGGCAACTGCGATAGCAATAAGAGTAAGCTTTTTCATTTTAATCCCTAAAAAATGTGAACTGTATCAAGTAAAAGTTGAACAAATCTTAGGACTGGTAAATGACAGAGAGGTGACTGAAATATTAAAGATTAATGACAGCGGAACTTTAAGGAAAGCTCTGCAAGCGACTAATTATTAAGCATTTTATTTAGTTAATGCTCAAGTTAATTAAACGCATGCAGAATAAAATACGGTTGATTCAAACACCTAGAAACGGTAATTCAAGCCCATGTTAAGACCCAATTGCGACCAATAACCGCCAACAAAGGTCACTTGGCATCCTGGGCCACATTCTATTTTGGTTCCGTCGTTTACAAAGGTGCCGTACAAGCGTCCCTCTAGTTTTAAATCGAGGTTCTCGGTTAGGTGATAAAAATAACCACCACCAATACTAATAGAAAAACGCTGGGTGTCGCTGCCAGGGCTTGCCGCAAAATGAGTAAGACCGGCACCACCACTAGCAAAGGTTTCAAAATTCTCATACTGCCAACGGCGAGAGGCGGTTAGGTGAGCATACAATACGTCAACGTCGGTGTTAGCGTTGTCGTTCATCTCGGTGTTTTGCCAAGAGACTAAAGCCCCAACGTAATTGTCGTAGGTTTCGCGCTTGCGGTTTTCACCACTGGTGGTGGCAAAATCAAAAGCCGCCATATAAGAAGGTGCAGAACGCACCGAGTAGGTTTCTTCTGTATCAAGGTCGGTCATTTCACCACCAAAGGTGTAACCCGCTCCAATACTAAGATCGGCCAGAGCCGGTAGCGAAATACTCCACGCAAGTAAAAAACATCCTTTCTTTAGCATCGGTAACCTCCTGTTAGACACATCAACAGTGTCTAACATTCAGTCACTTAAGCCAAGATCAAATCTGCTTAAACTGGTTACTTATCGCATTATAGTGATAACCAATAGTTTCTAAACGGCGCGCTAAAGATCGCTCTTCAAGGCCAAACGTTAAGGCGAGATCTTCCAAGCTATCGCACTCTAGGCGTAACTTTTCGTTCACAATGCCCAATAATATGTTGGCTTCTAGGTTTAACATGTAGCTAGCATCCATCATTCTCTCCCGAGTATTAAATGGTATTGAGTTAATTTGAGCTTAGCTAAAAAAGCAGCAAGGGTAACAAATTTTGAACCTAGCATTTGCCTAATCTGCTGTACGTTTTTATTTACCCAGCCTTAAAACGCAAAAAGCCTGACCAAGGCCAGGCTTTAACAGCATCTTACTTAGCAATTAGATATCAAATTGCTCACGCATTAATGCTTCATATTCTGTACAGCCGCCCACGTGTGTTTCATCAACAAAAATCTGCGGTACTGTTTCTACAGGTTTGCCTACGGTTTTTTCCAAATCAGCTTTAGAAATACCTTCAGCATGAATATCAACATAACGGAAGCTGTAGTCTTCATGTGCTTCGCTAAGTTGTTCAGCAATCTGTTTTGCACGAACACAATAAGGGCAACCCGGACGACCAAAAATTACTGCAAACATTGTTAAACTCCAGAATAACGTGAATTGGGCTTACTATAACGGCTAAGCATTAAATTAAAAAATTGAATATTTCGTTGTTAGCGATAGGCAACAACTATCAAACTCTATAGACCTGCGTACTAATTAGTTTCTTTCATTGTTCTATCCATCAGTCATCGCCAGCAAACGCTGCTTAAACTGCTCAACAAAGTTGTTGCGCATTTCTGCACTAATCATCGGTTCTACACAATTAATGGTAACCGTTAACGCACCGGCCAAACTTTGCGAACCCAACCAGAATATAGCGCCAATAAGATGCTGAGCAGCGGTAAAGTAATATTGCTGCGGAACCAATGCAGTAGCGCTTGCCTGGGTGAATAAAGGGGCGATATTCCCGAGGTTAGATAAGTGTAAGCAGTTAAAGCGCCCCGCCACTTGCTTCATATCGTCATCCGCTCGGCGCGGCGCTTGAGCTTGCCACCATTCATCGCTACAAGAGACTAAATGCAGCCCGGTATTTACTTGCTGCTGATATAGCGCGTTAACTTGCTGGGCGCGTTGCCAAAAGGTTTGCTCTGCGGAGCAATCTACCGCAAAAGAAAACATCGATACGTAACACGCTAGCTCATGCTCATCTACCGGAGGCGCGACTATTGGCCGCACGTTAGCATTTCCGCCTGCGCTAACCAAGGTGGTGTTTGACTTAGCTAACGCTAAGGCCGTTTCAACGGCCGCGGTGTATAGCAAAATAGTCAAGCTCACATGATTCTCTCGCGCCAACACTCGAAGCTGAGTAGTTTGTTGCTGGCTAAAGGCCAGCAGCGCCAGTTTATTTTGCTGCAAGCTCTGTGGGCTGGTTTGGCTAAGCCAAGCGCTTGTTTGCTCAGGTGTAATCGGTGCACAAAAAGGACTTTCACCTGTCGATAAATCAATATCAGGAATCGCTTGGTGTACACATTGGCGAATAGCAAAGGGAACAAATTGCGGTGCCTGTTGCTCGGCCACTTGCTGATGCCGCTCTAACCACTCGGCTAATAAAGCCGTGGCCGATAAACCATCACAAATACTGTGGTGCATACTTATAATAAGGGCTGACTGCTCTGCACCTATCAGCACCCTCACCCGCCAAAGCAAGCCAGACGCACTTAAGGGAGTATTGGTTTGCTGCTGCATATGTTCAGTGAGAAATTGCGGGAACGCTGCGTCGTCACCGTTAAACTCAATCACCTCAACACTCGGCGGTTTTGAGCTCGGCAACCATTGCCATTGTTCATCAACTTGAGAAAGGCATACCGATAGCAATGGGTGGCGCTGCTGCAATAACTGGTGAATATGCGCAATGTGAGCCGGGTTGATTTGCCCTCTCACACTTACTGCATTCACCACTAACATAGCGCCGGTGCTAGTGAGTTCGGCAAATAAAGCTTCAGTTACACCTAATGGACGAATCGTCATCAATGCTCCTTTGTTGATTTACTTAACTACAACTGCAGCTAAGTGACTAACAAGGCTCATCATTGCATAGATGGGACTTTCACTTTTAGTATCTGGATCACCATGTTTAGCATTAAACCCACACCCATGATGCTAAATATGATCGCCATCGCATCGGGACTTGGCACCAATAAGGTCGTTAAACCGCCCACCGCAATAGCGGTTAAGGTCATTTGAGTGGTACCACTTAACGCTGATACCGCGCCCGCTTGGTTTGGAAACAAACCAAACAAGCCAGCTTGTGAGATAGGATAAATAACCCCGACACTCACGCTTATCATCGCCATACCCACTACCACCCACGCTAAAGAGTGCGCTTGAGTAGCCAAAATAAAGGCCGCGACAAACGGCAAGCAAGACGCAAAACCCAGTATGTGCTGCTCTGGCCAACGGCCAGTGAATCGTCGAGTGAAGGCGCTACCAAGGGCGAGCCCGCCGGCAGGAATAATCATCATTAAACCAAAGTCGTCGGCACTTAAGCCAAAATCGTGCTGCAAGATAAATGGAGCGCTACTAATCATGTACATCAAACCAATGCTAGCGATCCACCCGTAACTGGAGTAACGAACAAAATTGCTATCGCTGGCTAGCGTTAGGTAATCGTTAACCACCCGCTTAACCTGTAACGGCGGGCCGGGCTCGGCTTGGGTTTCGGGTAGCAACTTAGCGGCAATAATCATTAAACTCGCGCCAGCAATGCCGATAATAATGAACAGATAGTGCCAGCCCCAGTAAGCCGTAACTATACCGCCAATTACGGGCCCAAGAACCGGAATCACCGACGCAGCCATACCTAGCCAAGCAAAACCATTTTTGAGATGTTTTCCGCGGTAGCTATCGCTAATTAAGCAGCGCGCCAAAATTTGATTACTGCCAGCGCCCAATCCTTGAATCATGACTCCCGCCAACAACAAGTTAAGGTTATTTAAGCCTAAAAAAGTAAGCAGGTTGCCTAGCAAGAAAATACTTTGCCCCAGCCAGAATATACGACGACGCCCATAACTGTCGGCTAGTGGGCCATAAAACAGCTGAGAGATGCCTAAACCTAAAATGAAACACACAATAAGCCGCTGTACTAAATGCTCGTCTACCGCAAAGTGCTGCGCCATTTCTGGTAGCGCAGGGGTAAGTAAGCCGTTGGTTAATTGAGAACAGGCAATAAAGGCAATAGAGAACAACAGGGGAATACGCGAATAGGTCACTAACAAACTCCAATACATCAGCGAGTTTATTGTAATTTATTGCTAAGCGCGGATAATCATTCATTAAAGACATGATTTATTTCCCTGAAGGAAACAATCAAACAGGAGCGCAGTAATGGATTGGCTAAATGTAGTGCAAACCTATGTAGCAGTAGTAGAAAGCAATAGCTTTGTACAAGCGGCTCACCAGCTCAACATAACCACATCGTCTTGTAGCAAGCGCATATCATGGTTAGAGTCTCAGCTACACTGCCAACTACTATTACGCACCACTCGGCGGGTACGCACCACCGAACAAGGCCAACAGTTTTATCTGCAAAGCTGTGATTGGTTAAGTCAGTTCGACACTATGCGCCGGCAACTGGGTCCCTCAACCCAAGGATTAACTGGCAACTTAAGCATTGGCTCTCCTGCTGTGTCGGGTAGCCTATTTGTTACCCCCATTATCGCCACCTTCTTACCCATGCATCCACATTTAACAGTAGAGCTATCAGAAATAGAGCCAGGAGTGATTCCTGATCTATCCTTAGATATTGTCATCAGTCGGCAAATCGACAACTTCGACAGTACCAGTTATCGCATGCTGCATTTATTTGACTACGCAGTGAAGTGCTTCGCCAGCCCACGTTTTTTGTCTATTCATGGCCCAGTAGAAAATGCCAAGCAACTCAAGCAACTTCCGCTGTTATTAGTACAAGGGCAAATACGCTCTGGAGGGGTAAAATTTAACGACGGCACAATATTAAACCAAGCCTCTCGTTTCATCACTCACGACCCGCTGGCAGCTATTCAGGCAGCGGTACACCATATGGGAGTGGTATTGGTCTCCGAAGATTTAGTTCAGCAACAGTTAATAGACGGTAAATTGGTTGAAGTAGTGCCGGGTTTGCTGTCGGAACAACGCACCGTGTGCGCCTATTATCCAGCGCATCGCTTTGAAAACCCCAATATCAGCGCTTTTCTGCAGCACCTGCGTCAACACATTCAAAACACACATTAGCAAATTGTCTTCGGGCATAAAAAAACCGCTAGCGTTTAGGCTAGCGGTTTATAGGATGTAACAAGCGTAAATATTAAGTCACGAGTTTAAAAGGCAACTACAGCGTAGTTTACTCGGCCGCTTCAACATCTGATTCTGGTTCTTTTGCTTCAATGTCTTCACTGATAGGCAGGCGTACAAAAAAGCCTTTACCCGTTGCAAAACAACGCATCGTTTGCTGTTGGTCTTGTTCCATTTAGATAAGTCTCCTAGGTTGTTGCAAGTTTAAAAAAGTATTATTTCTGCTTATGTTTTGCTTATTGCCACTTGCGTAAGTAAGGCTAGCTAGTGAATAAAAATTGCACAAGAAATAATCGGTAAAAATCCTATTTAGCCCACTCTTTCTTGATCTAGCTCAGTCTTGCGGGAGGTAATCTATCGGCTTTTATCAGAAATGTGAAGTACTAATTTACCACTTTGGAGATGTCGGCCAAAAACGACAATATTTTTAACCAATAAAATCAATAACTTAACGAAAACAAAAAAACGCCAAAGAATGGCTTATAGCTAATTGATATGTAGGGATCTTGGTTTAATTAGATTTGGCTATATTTGTTTAAATAGCCAGAGAATAACAATAGATGAATCAATCACTTACAAGTTAGTGTTTACTAGCCTCAATACATGTGAATATTTATTCAGATAAATGATTAATGACAAAAAACTTAAATAATGTGTTATCGCTAAGCCCCGCGGAGACTGGACTTAGCGCTTCTTTATTTTCACAAAATCGAAAAACAACCATAGTCCGATAATTGTTGCCGATACAACGACCCCATATTCCAAATAAAGATGGATGTATCCAAGAAAAAAGCTAACGGCAGGAAGAACGATTACCAACAATAAGGCCAACAGCACATAGCCCATTTAAGTCCCCAATAATTTTACCAGTAGAAATTATATCCTGATAATTGCCAAGGACAAAGCTATTCGAAGTAAGAACGCAACTGTAATTGCACATGGCCGTTTTTCCACACAGTGGTATCGATTTGCGTTTTGCAAATGGCACATAGGGTTTTATTCGACAGGGTTAAATGGCCAGACATGCGGTTACCTTTGGCACGAAACATTAAGTTTTGCTGAGCCTGCCAACGTAAGCCACCGCGCCAATTGGCCCGCCATTGCGGCACTTGTTGGTAGCGTAAAAAAGTAGATTGTTGCTCAGAGGAAGTCACTGGTTGGGCAGTATTGGTTTGCGAAGTATTAAACTGTTGCTCTTGTAACCAATTAATATCACTAAATAAATTTTTAGTTGCTTGGGGTTGCTCAAGTTCGTTCTCAACGCTGAAATCAAATTTAAGCGCAGTGTTAGCATAAACCACATTTACCCACATCAACATTGTTACAATTAACGATAATGCAATAGCCATAACGACCTCCAACCTACCTTAGTATATGTAGCTACTTCCTCTTTTATTGCTAAGGGTTTATCAAGCAATCGCTCTGCTTAGGCATAAAGCCTTTACTAAAGAGTAGTAGACGTAGTTGTATCTAGCTATTTCCATGCCACTACTCTGAAATCACACAGGAACGACGTTACATTTTACTAACCTAATGACACCTAGGCATAACCTATCACACCGATAAACTTTACAAATTGGTTTGACCATTAGAAATAAGCGATACTTTTGTGCGAAGTTACTTGACTGTTAGGCCGTAGTTTTCTTTCATATCACACCAAATGCGTAAAGTTAGTTAACTTGCAGGAACTAACAAATATTTAATATGCAGCGACGTGTTGCCCAAATAGCAACTCAACATAAAAACCAATAGCAGGAACACACTATGCAAATCGGAATACCTAAGGAGATCTTCGACCAGGAGAGCCGGGTAGCCGCCACCCCAAAAACCGTAGAGCAGTTGCTAAAACTCGGCTTCTCTGTGGCAGTGGAAAGCGGCGCAGGAACAGCGGCCAGCTTTAATGACGAAGCTTACACAGAAGCCGGCGCAGATATCGTAACTAAAGAGCAGGCTTTTCAAGCCGACCTCATTTTTAAAGTGAATGCGCCTTTAGATGGCAGCAACGATACCACTGACGAACTTGCCCTTATAAAAGAAGGTGCAACCGTAGCCAGTTTTGCATGGCCTGCACAAAATCCTGAATTGCTAGAAAAGTTTAAAGCCGCCAAGGTTAACTTGCTAGCCATGGACATGGTGCCACGGATCTCTCGTGCTCAATCTTTAGATGCGCGTAGTTCACTTGCCAACGTAGACGGTTACCGCGCGGTTATTGAAGCAGCCAACCACTTTGGTCGCTTTTTTACCGGGCAAATTACTGCTGCAGGTAAAGTACCACCAGCCAAAGTATTAATTATTGGCGCAGGTGTAGCCGGTTTAGCCGCATTGGGTACCGCAGGTAGCCTAGGCGCTATTGTTCGTGCTTTTGATACTCGCCCTGAGGTTAAAGAGCAAATCAACTCAATGGGCGCTGAGTTCCTAGAGTTAGATTACGAAGAAGAAGACACTGGCGACGGTGACGGTTACGCCAAAGAAATGAGCGCAGCCTTTATTGATGCCGAAATGGCCTTGTTCCGCGAACAAGCCAAAGAAGTCGATATCATCATTACCACCGCATTAATTCCTGGTCGCCCAGCACCTAAGCTGATTTTGGCTGACATGGTTGAATTGATGAAACCAGGTAGTGTAATTGTAGATTTGGCCGCCGCTACTGGTGGTAACTGTGAGTTAACCGAGCCCGGTGAAATTGCCGTTAAACATGGCGTAACCATTATTGGTTTAACCGACATCTCGCGTCGTTTGCCAGCGCAAGCTAGCCAGCTGTACGGCACCAACTTAGTTAACCTGCTTAAGTTACTTTGCCCAGAGAAAGACGGCGAAATAAACATCAACTTCGAAGACGAAGTATTGCGTGGCGTAACCTCAGTGAAAGAAGGCGAAATCACCTTCCCACCACCAGCTATTCAAGTGAGTGCCCAACCCAAAGTTGAAGCACCAGCGCCAACCACAGAAGTAGTGGTAGAAGAAAAGCCTGCTAAACCTTGGGTAAAACCATTGATTGCAGCCGCTGGCCTCGCCGCCTTTGCTTGGGTAGCCGATGCTGCTCCAGCAGACTTCTTACAACACTTCACCGTATTTATGTTGGCCTGTGTTGTTGGTTACTACGTGGTATGGAACGTGAGCCATTCACTGCATACACCATTAATGAGCGTAACTAACGCCATTAGTGGCATCATCATTGTGGGTGCCTTAGTACAAATGAAAGCCGACACCTCCTGGGTAGTATTATTGCTATCGGGTATTGCCGTGCTTATCGCCACCATCAACATCGCCGGTGGTTTTACTGTGACTCAGCGGATGCTGAAAATGTTCCGCAAAGACAAATAGGAGAAATAGTCACATGTCTCAAGGTATTGTATCTGCAGCCTATTTAGTGGCTGCACTATTGTTTATCTTCAGCCTCGCCGGCTTAAGTAAACAAGAAACCGCTCAACGCGGTAATATATTTGGCATTATCGGTATGGCGATTGCGGTAATCGCAACCCTAGCCAGCACTCAGGTTACCGGCGGTAGCTGGATCATCACCCTTGCCATGGCAATTGGTGCAGCCATTGGTATTCGCTTAGCACTTAAAGTTGAAATGACTGAAATGCCAGAGCTGGTTGCGGTGCTGCACAGCTTCGTTGGTATGGCTGCGGTATTGGTTGGTTTTTCAAGCGCCATCGACCACAGCTCGTTAATGGATGCGGTAACAGGTCTTATCGACCCCGTTGCTAAGAACATTCACGACGTAGAAGTATTCCTCGGTATCTTTATTGGTGCGGTAACCTTCACCGGTTCAGTTGTGGCCTTTGGTAAGCTTCGCGGCATAATCAGCAGTGCCCCTAAAGCGCTTCCTGGCGCTCACTGGTTAAACCTAGGCATGATTGTGGTATCAATCTACTTAGGCAGCATGTACATGGACAGCGGCTCTATGTGGCCACTAGTAATTATGACGCTTATCGCCTTTGTATTTGGTTACAACCTGGTATCGGCCATTGGCGGCGCAGATATGCCAGTAGTGGTATCAATGCTTAACTCATACTCTGGTTGGGCAGCGGCTGCAGCAGGCTTCATGTTAGGCAACGATCTATTGATTGTTACCGGTGCATTAGTCGGTAGCTCGGGCGCGATTCTGTCTTACATCATGTGTAAAGCCATGAACCGCTCGTTCATCAGCGTAATTTTAGGTGGTTTTGGCGCAGAAGGTGGCACAGTAGTGGCCAGCGACGTAGACCAAGGCGAGCACACTGAAACGCAAGCTGAAGACGTAGCCGAAATGCTAAAAGACGCTAACGAAGTGATTATTGCCCCTGGTTACGGTATGGCGGTTGCGCAAGCCCAATACCCAGTAGCAGAAATTACTCAAAAGCTACGTGATAAAGGCGTTAAAGTACGTTTTGCTATTCACCCAGTAGCGGGTCGTTTACCTGGCCACATGAACGTATTGTTAGCCGAAGCCAAAGTTCCTTACGATATCGTAATGGAGATGGACGAGATTAACGAAGACTTCGCGTCTACCGATGTAGTGCTAGTAATTGGTGCTAACGACACGGTAAATCCAGCAGCTAAAGAGCCAGGTAGCCCAATTGCCGGTATGCCAGTGCTTGAAGTATGGGACGCTAAGAAAGTTGTGGTATTTAAACGTTCAATGGCCACTGGTTATGCAGGTGTGCAAAACCCATTGTTCTTTAAAGAAAATACTGACATGTTGTTTGGTGATGCTAAAGAAACGGTTCAGAAGATCCTTTCTCATATCTAAGCAGATAGCTTGTTGAATATGAAAGCCGCTCCTAGAGCGGCTTTTTCTGTTTAGGGTAACGCGTAAAAAGCTCAATTAGTTTTGCTAGATAGCTTTCATTGGAACGCCTAAGCTTTCTAACAAAGTTAACTATTATCTGCTTTATTTGAGGCTCTTAAGTCGTCTAACTCTTGTGGACTCGATAGATACATTTTCACCAGTTCCAGATTGTTTAGCCCTCTATTACTTAACCCAATATCCTTACGAATAGCTTTATGCATTTTGTTTACAGCCAAGAATACATCCCCTCCTCTTTCGCTGGCAGATTGGAACTCCAACTGTCGCTTGATCACTTCTGGAGAACCCCATAGCAAAATGTCTGTTTTAAATGCTAGCAGGTAATCAATGAGCTCTTGCTCAGACGGAGCCTTTTTAGATACTTTTTCATTCACTCCAGATAGTACCGCTGAAATCATCTCCAAATATTTTTGGTAAATTTCAACTTTCTTGGCGCGATGAGCTTCTTCTCGATCTCTAACACTAGTTTGCCATTGAGTAATTATAACTGCTGCTAAACCTACAAAAATGGTTGCCATAGCCCCCAAAATAGCTGCCGAGACCTTAGGGTCTGCCTCTGTAATACTCTCAACGAAGAAGTTTAGAGCAACCCAAAAACCAAACGCAAAAAAGCACAAAAACACCACACCAACCACAGCCAATAATGTTTCTTTTTTTAACAAAACGCATCCCCCTAGTATCCATCTATAACAATTTACGATAAAGAATCTTCATATAAAAAGCACATTATTTACGTGAACAATATCATTCATTTATACGAACTTTAGGGCCTAACTTCATGAATGAAAAAACAAGAAAATTTAAAATATAAATACCTTACCAATTAATTCCTCGATTTGCTTTAAGTACTGATTTCGCCCTGACGGCGACTTCCTTTTTCTTTGAACAGCCAAAGAAAAACTAAGGAAAAAGAAAGGCTGCCCTAACATCATCTTCATCCTGCGTTGCTCACTCACTGCGGCGTCAAAACAACTCGCTACGCTCAAACAGGTTTCGCCTATACCCGCAGCTCGCTTGCGCTACTCGGCGATGATGAAGGGAAATTGAGATCAAGAGCGAACCCTTTTAGTTAAGCTCTTACATAAGAAAAGTACTTGCGGAACTGATGCCGCCCCCCTAATCATGGCATCATTTTTCTTTGTTAAGCTAAAGCTTAGTACGAGGAAAAAGAAAGGCAGCCCTAACATCATCTTCATCCTGCGTTGCTCACTCACAGCGGCGTCAAAACAACTCGCTTCGCTCAAACAGGTTTTGCCTATATCCGCAGCTCGCTTGCGCTACTCGGCGATGATGAAGGGAAATGAAGATCAAGAGCCGATGCTGACCGCTCTCCCTCCCCATCATTCCCGCTGAGTATCGCAGTAAATTAGCGATAAAGCCGAGGACTGTTTGAGCGAAGCGAGTTTCTGAAGGCGCGCTAATTTATGAGAAACGCAAGATATAAGGGAATGCGGGGTGGCCTTTCTTTTGCTACTAAGCTTTAGCCGAGCAAAGCTTAGTACATCGCCGGCAAGGCGAAACCGGAACCCACACCAAACTCTTATTCAAAATGAACTTAAAAAAATTCAAGCGTACAAATTTGTTTTCAAAGCACTTGCGAACGAGCAACGAAGGAATCAAGGGGATGCGGGTGGCCTTTCTTTTGAGTACTAAGTTTTAGCCAATCAAAACTTAGTACATCCCGCTAAGGCAGGTTCAAAGCCGGCCTTAGCGTTTTATCTATTGTTACTTTACTAGAAAAAAGCTCGTACTAAGAAAAACCAGACAAGGGCTAAAATGGCGTAATTAAAAGTAACGCGCACTGGGCCTGAGGCTTTATATTTACCGGTATGCAAAACCTTATAAGCAGGGGGATTTCGAATTCTCGATACCAAATAAATAGCGGTAATTAACATCAGACTACCGCCAATAATGGCAACCCCTGTTTGACCGAGAGTATCGACCACCGAAACTAAAAACTTGGCTTTTTTGCCTCTTAACTCATCCCCTTCCGCCGCTAAACTATCGCCCAAGCTATAAAACAACCATGTTAAAAAGCCAAATATAGTTAAAGCCCATAACGACCCATAACTGGCTCTAGGAATACTATAATTATCTTCACATTCTTCAAAGTTTTCTCCAAGAGATGACTTTAAATGACCATATGCGTCATCAAACGAAGCCTGACCACTAAATTGCATAGTCTCATCGTTTTCATCTTTGCCGTTTTTGTTGGTAACCGTTATTTCATATCTAGCTGAATCAGCTGAAACTCGTGTTATCGTTGTTAATAACAATGTTTCAGTATCTTTAGGCATAGCCTTTGCTGGGGTAATTCCTTCGCTTAAGTTTTTTGCGATATCTTCCCCCTCGCCCTCATTTGACTCCGAGCCCATATAAATCGCTTCGTGGCCGATTGCATAAAAATCTAAACCGACGGTTGCTTCTCCGTGCCATGACTTCATCAACTAACTTCCTTTTCTATTGATTTCTTAAATAAAAATTTTGTATTAGCTAAGGACTAATGGCATGTCATAAAAGCCATTAATAACAACAACTAAAAACACATAAAAGCAAAAAATAAAGTGCTACTTAATGACTAGGGACAATCAAGTAACAAAAAAATCAATAAAGTATGCAAACTGAGATCTGTCTCCATATCCCGACACCGCTTCATCATTAGTAATCTACTAAGGTGGGGAGAAAAACAAACCCTTATACAAGAATTAACAAAATCGTGAATTTAAGGCCTCGTGCGCAAAGTGGCACAAAAAGTTGCCTTTTCGCATTAACCTAACTCGGTCGAAACAACGGGTAGAGTGATATGAAAAAGATGAATTTAACCAGTAACAGGCAACAAAAACGCAATTGCTTACTTTCTTGTTGTAGTGCTACAAACAAGCAGCTTTGCCTATTTTGTTTAGGTAAAGACACTATCCACCCTCCCTCTCAAACACGGCAATGAGTGCTGCGGTTTAACCTCCATAAAAGCCTTAGCGATACTTCCTCCTTTGAATCTAAAGTTAGGCCACTGCAAGCTCGGTATGAATCTTGGTATCAATGTTTAGCTTAATATTTGCCTATCTCTCCTTCCCTCAACTATTTTTAGCTAAGCGAATCTGAAACAAGGGAAGAGCTTTGTTAGAACTCGAATTTATTACTCAAATATCCCAAGACTCTGCTGTCGAATTCACTAAGTCTGCCCACTTTAACCAAGCCTTAGATATCTTGAGCCAACTACTCGATAGCCCTTATTTAAGCCTTAGCCACATTTATAATGACAAAGACAATCACGAGTTACAGTTAAGCAGTTGCCGCTATCACCAACCCACAGCAAGGCTGAGTCAAGCTAAATCGACCTCTGCTGAAACGCAGCTTCCCAACTATTTACGAGAGTTAAGCCAGAGCAAGCAAGAGTGTGCTGTAAGCTGTAATGAGCTAGACCAACAGCTTGGCTTTTCTTCTTCAACCCAACAAGACTGCAGTATTCAGCTGGTTCCATTTTTTGAGGCCGAGACTCTAATTGGTGTTCTCGGGGTACAAGCAGAAACTTCGCCCAACTTACTTAGCACCTTTCCTGCGAGTTACTGGGTGCTGAATAACCTACTGCTTAGCCACCATAGGCATAAAGTGGCGTCGGTTAAGCTCGACACCTACCAGATCGTTCTCGACCTCATGCCACAGCGGGTATTTTGGAAGAACCGCAGCTCTCGTTATTTAGGCTGCAACCAAGCCTTTGCCACCGATGCTTCTATAGATAAGCCCGAAAATATTATTGGCTTAAATGACTTCGACACCTTTCCTGAACAAGCCGAGCTATATCGCTCAGACGATGCGCATACAATGGAAACACGTAAACATATGATTAGCTCCGAGGAGCCGCAGACCCACCAAGATGGTACACAAATTTGGCTGCGAACATCGAAGCGCCCGATCATCACCAAAAACGATGTGGTGGTGGGCTTAGTGGGAACTTACGATGACATAACCCTGTTAAAGCAAACTCAACAACAGTTACATAGCGCCAAAACGGAACTTGAAGAAAGAGTGACTAAACGTACCGAGCAACTAAGTGAATCAAACTCTAAACTGGAAAAAGTGATTGAGGAGCTTAAAACAACCCAAAGCCAACTGGTAGAAACAGAGAAAATGTCGGCATTAGGCAGGTTAGTGGCAGGGGTCGCTCACGAGATCAATACTCCATTGGGTATAGCAGTTACTAGCTCTAGTCACTTAACTGAGTTGTCGAACGATTTAGATCAAGCAGTACTCAGTGGCAATATCAGTAAAAGTAAGTTTCACAATATTTGCGAGAATATCAACGTAAGCAGTGAGTTAATCCTTCGCAACTTACAACGGGCATCAGATTTGGTGAGCAACTTTAAGATGGTTGCGGTTGATCAGTCACACGATGAAAAACGCCAGATAGTATTAATGCAATATTTACACGATGTCGTTAATGCGATGACACCAAAAACTAACAAGAAAAATATTAAAGTATTTCTCTCCGGTGATGAAACCTTAAGTTTGCTCACCTATCCAGGTTCCATTGCCCAAATCATCACCAACCTTATCGACAATGCAATGATTCATGCCTTTGCCAACAGTGATAGCGGCGAAATTAAAATTCATTTCATGGTGAAAAACCAATACTTGGAGCTGTACTTTGAAGATAGTGGCGAAGGCATAGAGCCCGAACAAGTGAATAAGATATTTGAACCCTTTTTCACGTCTAAACGCGGTCACGGTGGCTCTGGGTTAGGACTAAGTATTATCTATAACATTATTACTCAGCGCTTTAACGGCAATATTCACTGCGAAAGTGTGAAAGGTAAAGGCGCTCGGTTTGTGGTGAGCTTGCCTTTGGATTAGCTCACAAAAAAGCCGCTAGGGTTAGCGGCTTACTATAAAACACAGCGGTAAATTAACCTTTCGCGTCTTTCAATTTCTTAGCTAAATCACGACGTTCTTTAGACAAATCAGCGTTCTTAATAGTGTATTCGTCAACACGGTCTTCGTAGTCGGCACGCATGTTCTCGATAATCGCTTTAACATCGCTAACACTCATGTTGTCTTGAATGTAGTTTTCCAAATTGTCGAGTAAATCTACACGCTTACGGTTATCGCGAATTTTCTTATCAATATCCACCATTTCGCGCTTTAATTTATTACGTCTGCGACTCATAGAAACAAACTCCAATACCTTGGATACACTACCTACAGCTTGCTTTTCCATCATTTCTCCTAAGTGGTGTTAAACCTTAAATGCACACTTATGATTAACTTACTCGCTTGAATATTTTCGGCAATATTTATTTAAACAAAGCGTGGTTTCACCGAAGCTAGATCAAACTGCGTGGCTATTTCATCCTAGCCTTAAAACAACAAAGCCGCTACTTAGCGGCTTTGTTCTATCTAACTTTCCTTTACCACATCAAATCATCTGGGATTTGATAATCGGCATAAGGATCATCTTCATCAATTACATCTTGGCTTGGGTCGTTAATTAGCACCACCACGCTTTCATCGCGTTGGGCTATTTTCTCAGCCACAATGGTAGGAACTACTTCATACGCTTCACCTAGCGTAACAATCGCTAAACGGCCATTACTGAGTTGCTTGCGCAGCTCATCGGTCACGTAGATTTTCTTAATTAAACTACCATGATTGAAGTTATAGGCTTCGTCACCACGTTTTCTGTCTAGCATGTTCATTTCGATCAGCTGCTTAATTTGCGCAGCTACCGCCTTTTTGGCTTTCTCGGCATTTTGCTGCTGAGCCAGTTCGGCGTCTCGTTGTTGCTGTTCTGTGCGCGATTGCTCTGCGGCGGCTTTCACTTCTTTGGCTAAAGTACGTGATTTTTTATTGGTTTTGCCTACTTTTTTGGCTTTTTTCTTGTCGACTAAACCTGCTTTAAGCATTTGCTCTTGCAGTGATAACTTGGCCATGAGAAATGAATACCTTCAATCTATTAATGAGTGGTTTGGCTGCAATGCCAGTGGCCTAGATAATACGCCAAGCAGCTACTAATTAGAACCATTAGCCACGCTTGCAGTAACACAGCTTAAGGCTTAAGGCTTATTCCTCTTCTGGCGCCAGGGTAAGAGACAAAGGTTGGTCTTGCGGGTAGCCCGACAAATCAATGTCGCTGCCATTCAACCGTAAGCTAAAACCTTCTATTTGCGAGAAATACAGCGACGCCGGGTGCATCACTTGCCATGTTCGCAAATCGCCCATACCTAGCCAACCGTCAAACACCACTTTGTCGCGACCATCAATCACCAGCAATTCTGCGCGGTCATCAGCTTCAATCTCTAGCTCTATCACCTGATCGGGGCGTAATGTTTCTGGCTGCCATTGATCGCTAGGCGCTACCCAGTAATAAGTGCGTGAACCTTGCCAACGATAAGGCAGCTGCGTAGGTGGGCGAATAGGTAAAATGGGCCGCATTGGATGTTCAATAGGATGGCTAGGAATGGGGCGTTCAATCGGTTGCTCAGGTTTATGTAAGCGCGCAGGCTGGGCGCTTTGATCAGCAATACACGCTTCAATTAAGCCTATTACCAATAATATGGCCAAACCGATATTACATAAGAATCTCAGCATTAGTCGCCTCAAATACGCTTAAACCTTTGATTAGTAATAATAGCTGAAAAATTCATATATACTCTTGGTACATGATCATATTTACAGTGGTTTAAGTGGAATTAAGCAGCTTACCCATTACCGCACTTAAGGGCGTGGGCGACAAACTTGCCGAAAAACTCCTACGCCTGCAGATTCAAAATGTGGGCGATTTGCTGCTGCATCTGCCACACCGCTACGAAGATCGCACACGCATTTGGCCAATTAATGATTTATTGCACGGTGCGCACGTATCGGTGCATGGCGAGATCACCAAAGTAGAAACCATTCACGCCCGCCGACGCATGTTAACCTGCCGAATTAGTGACGGCAGCGGCAGCATAACGCTGCGTTTCTTTAATTTTAACAACGGCCAAAAAGCCGCCATGCAACAAGGCTTGTGGATGCGGTGTTTTGGTGAAGCCAAGCGCGGTAAACATGGCTGGGAAATGATTCACCCCGAATACAGCATTGTGGCCGATCCCAGTGCGCCATTGATGGATGAGAAACTTACCCCGGTTTACCCCACTACCGAGGGCTTAAAACAGCTCAACTTACGTAAGCTCAGTGAGCAAGCCTTTGCTCTGCTTAAACAATACCCATTGGTGGATTGGCTGCCACCAGCGTTACGGCCTCATGGTTTAGATCTAAACCAAGCACTTATGCAATTGCACCGCCCAGAACCCGATACCGAGTTGTCTTTGTTAGAAGAAGGTCGCCACCCAGCTCAGCAACGATTGGTCATTGAAGAACTGGCAGCACATCAGCTAAGCATGTTAAAGCTTCGCCAAGAGCAACAACGCCAAGCAGCCATAGCCCTGCCCTTGGCAACCGAGCTAGAGCGCCAGTTTCTCGCTCAATTACCCTTTAAACCAACCAATGCCCAACAGCGCGTAGTCGCAGAAATAAAAACTGATACTCAGCAACCACATGCCATGATGCGCTTAGTGCAAGGTGATGTAGGCAGCGGCAAAACCTTAGTGGCGGCTATGGCGGCCTTACAAGCCTTAGCCAACGGCTACCAAGTTGCTTTAATGGCGCCGACCGAAATTTTGGCCGAGCAACATGCGCTCACCTTCGCCAGTTGGTTTGAGCCCTTAGGCATAAAGGTAGATTGGGTTGCAGGTAAACAAAAAGGCAAAGCTCGCGCCGAAGCGATGGCAAGAATCGCCAATGGCGAAGCACAAATGGTGGTGGGCACTCATGCTATTTTTCAGGAGCAAGTGCAGTTTGCTAACTTAGCCTTAGTGATTATTGATGAGCAACACCGCTTTGGTGTTCACCAACGTATGGCCCTGCGAGAAAAAGGCGCGGCGATAGATGGTAGCAATACCCTGCCACACCAACTGATAATGACAGCAACGCCTATTCCCCGCACTTTGGCCATGACCGCTTACGCAGATCTGGAGCTTTCAATTATTGATGAACTGCCACCGGGGCGAACTCCCATTAAAACCGTGGCACTGCCCGATACCCGCCGCGAACAAGTGATTGAGCGAGTTTATCAAGCCTGTCATACCGATGGCCGGCAAGCTTATTGGGTGTGTACCTTGATTGAGGAATCGGAAGTATTGCAGTGCCAAGCCGCTGAGGACACCGCCGACACCTTGCAAAAACAACTGCCCGACCTGCGAATTGGTTTAGTACATGGCCGCATGAAACCCCAAGAAAAACAGTGGGTAATGGAACAGTTTAAAAGCCACCAGCTCGATTTATTGGTGGCCACTACCGTGATTGAAGTGGGGGTGGATGTACCCAATTCCAGTTTAATGATTATTGAGAATCCTGAGCGTTTAGGCTTGGCGCAATTGCACCAATTGCGCGGCCGCGTGGGTCGCGGCAAGGTAGAAAGCCACTGTGTCTTGATGTACCACAGCCCGCTGTCTAAAACAGCCAGTTCACGCTTAAGTGTATTACGCGACAGTACCGATGGCTTTGTGATTGCTCAGCGCGATATGGAGATCCGCGGGCCGGGTGAGCTACTAGGCACCAAACAAACCGGATTAGCAGAGTTTAAAATTGCTGACTTGGTAAGAGACCAAGCCATGATAGGCGAAGCACAAGCCTTGGCCAAACAGTTGCTACAACAAACACCCGCCTGTGTTGAACCGCTTATTGCGCGCTGGTTAGCTGATCGCGAGCAGTTTGCTCAAGCCTAACTAAGTTAGGCTATAAGTCTCGTCTCGACAGTGTTCCACCAGTACCTCTTGCAACCACATGTATAAAGGGTTTTGTCGATTACGATAATGAAACACATAGCCAGTATCATATTTTACCGCTAAATCTAAAAAGTCTTCGCCTAATTCAAACCGTTTAATACCCGGTATATCTTCGGGAGGATAATAAGTAACACTGGGATACATAAAGTCACTCACCCGCAGCACATCCAAAATAGAACCAGGCAACTCTGAGCGAAAACCAATGGTGATTTCTACTCCATGATTAGCGAGAAATTTTTCGGCCTCACTGCGCGCTGCACTCCAGCCAGGCACATGAATTAGCGCAGTACTGTATTTGGCGAAATCCTGTGGAGACACCGTATTTCCCTCTATGGGATGACCTTCTTTAGCATAAACATAAATGGGCTGGCGCCATAATCTACGTTGTACCAACTCCTTAGAGCCTTCTACCGGTAATAAACACAAACCAAAATCAATTTGCCCACGCTGAATTAACTCACAGGTATCGGCGCCCCAAGTTGCCACTTGCAAGCGCAGTTCTGGAGCGTGTTGCTGTAACACCACAAATAGTCGCTTGGCAACAGAGGCTAACAACATCGGGTGCATAGCCACCTTAATCAAGCCTTCTAGTTCAGCCGGATTAAAATCGTTATGGTGGTCCACCACATTGGCTAATTCGGCCAATATGCTAGGTAAACTTAGCGAAAGCTGTTCCGCTTTAGGGGTGGCAATTAAGCCATGCTGAGCACGAACAAACAGTTCATCACCAAAGTGTTCTCGTAATTTTTGCAAGGAGCGACTAATTGCCGGTTGGCTTACGTTCATTCGCTCAGCCGTGCGCCGAGTATTTAGCTCTTGGGCTAAAATAACAAACACTTTGAGTAGGTTTAAATCGAGTGATTCAAATGAACTATTGGTCACTGGTTACCCCGCGGCTATTGGTGGCAGAAACTGTTAGTAATTACTCATAACAGTAGCAGTGAAACCCGCTAAGCTCATCATAATTCGAATAAGCTAGGTATTTACTGAGCAAGCGCACATAAACGCAATGGGAACTTAAGACATAAAAAAACCGCCAATAGTGACGGTTTATTGTTTAAACGCTGCGGTTAACCGTCTAACTCTTTGTCATACCAATTTCGGCTGCAGTTCACCGCCCGCTTCCAGCCCTTGTATAGCCGTTCTCGTTTCTCTTCATCTCCGTCTGGGGTAAAGCAGCGATCGGGGGTATGGCTTTCGGCCAAACTCTCAATACTCTCCCAATAGCCCACCGCTAAACCAGCGAGATAAGCGGCACCCAAGGCTGTTGATTCTATCAGCGAAGGGCGTACCACTTCAGTGCCTAATGCATCTGCTTGAAACTGCAATAAGAAATCATTGGCTACAGCGCCACCATCCACCCGCAGTTGCTTGAGCGAAATATCTGCATCAGCTTGCATAGCTTCTAGTAAGTCACGACTTTGGTAAGCAATCGACTCAAGCGCTGCACGAATAATATGATTTCGGTTAGCCCCGCGAGTTAAGCCTACAATAGTTCCACGAGCATAAGGGTCCCAATAAGGAGCGCCTAAGCCCACAAACGCCGGCACCAAGTATACGCCGTTAGTGTCGTCTACTTTAGACGCGAAATACTCCGTATCCGAAGCATCTCGAATCAAGCCCATTTCATCGCGTAACCACTGAATCGTTGCCCCGCCCATAAACACGCTGCCTTCTAAGGCGTAATTAACTTTTCCGTCAATCGAAAACGCGATGGTGGTTAGCAAACCATGGGTTGATTTAACTGGCTTTTCGCCGGTGTTCATTAATAGGAAACATCCGGTGCCGTAGGTATTTTTTGCCATGCCTTTTCGGTAGCACTGTTGACCAAACAAGGCAGCTTGCTGGTCTCCGGCAATCCCGGCAATGGGGATTCGGGTTCCACCTTTACCACCAATATTGGTTTGCCCATAGATTTCTGAACAGGCTTTTACTTCAGGCAGCATTTGCCTAGGCACACCCAACATATCCAGCAGTTTTTGATCCCATTCCAAAGTGTGAATGTTGAACATCATAGTACGGGAGGCATTGGTATAGTCTGTAACATGCACTCGACCATTGGTGAGTTTCCACACTAACCAGCTATCTACTGTGCCAAATAACAAATCGCCCGCTTCGGCTTTGTCACGTGCGCCTTCTACATTGTCGAGGATCCACTTAAGTTTTGACCCAGAGAAGTAAGCATCAAGAATCAAGCCCGTAGTGTCTTGGATGTATTTTTCCCAGCCTTGTTCGCGTAACGCTTCACACAATTCGGTAGTACGACGACACTGCCACACAATGGCATTGTAAATCGGTTGACCGGTATTTTTGTCCCATACAATGGTTGTTTCGCGTTGGTTAGTAATACCAATCGCCACAATTTGGTCACTGCGAATACCAGTTTTTGCCAGCACCTCGGTTAGCGACGCACTCTGGCTGGCCCAAATTTCCATTGGATTGTGCTCAACCCAACCTGATTTAGGAAAAAACTGACTAAATTCGCGCTGAACGCTACCTACAATTTCTGATTGTTGATTAAAAATGATGGCTCGAGAGCTGGTGGTGCCTTGATCGAGCGCCACAATATAACGCGCAGTGTCCATTGATAGATTCGTTCCACTTAAATATTTGCATTCATTATGCTCGAAAACGAACATTTTAGAACATTTTTTTAACCATTTCGTGACAAGCGCTTAAATTTGGCAACCCAATAGCTCAGTAAAAACTTGTAGTAACCTCGCCTATATCACTTTGTTAATCGTGACAATATTTGGTTTTTAAGTAGACTTAAGCCTGTCTAGAAAATAGTCCTTACTTACGGAAACCCCAGTTGTGAAGCAGACCCAGCGCCACCAGCAAATACTTCAAGTTATCAAAACTCAAGGCTTTGTCGCAACAGAAGAACTCGTTGAATCGCTCAATGTGAGCCCGCAAACCATTCGCCGAGACCTTAACGTTCTCGCCGAGCAAAAGCTGATTCATCGCCACCATGGCGGTGCCTCTTTGCTAACCAGCAGCGTGGTAAACGATTCATACTCTACCCGTAAGATTAAACAGCACGTGGAAAAAGAAAGCATTGCGCAAAAAATTGCCGAGCAAATTCCTAACGGTGCATCACTGTTTCTAGACATTGGTACCACTGCTGAGACCATCGCCAGAGCACTGCTTAATCATCGTGACTTGCGCATTATTACTAACAACATACATGTTGCAGCATTGCTGATGGTGAAAGATGATTTCAATGTGATAATGGCAGGCGGAGCCTTACGTAACAAAGATGGCGGCATAGTGGGCGAAGCAACCATTGATTTTATTAAGCAATTTCGCTTGGATTACGGCGTAATCACCGTTAGTGGAATTGATTTAGACGGTTCTTTATTAGACTTTGACTACCACGAAGTACGTGTCACTCAAGCCATTATTGCCAGCTCGCGCAACGTGATACTGGCGGCAGACCACAGTAAATTTGGTCGCAATGCCATGATTAACATTGGCAACATTGCCCAAATTGGCCAGCTTTATACCGACCGGCCAGTACCCACCGACATTGCCGACATTTTAAAGCGCGAAGAAGTACAACTTACCCTATGCCCTCCGTCGCAGCCAAGCAGCGCTAACTAAGCAAATTTTTTGCGGATTAAATCACCTAAAAACTGCTTATAGCGAGTAGGCTTTGCAGGACAAAGTTGCTGCAGCGCAAGCAGTTCGTCACTGCTAATTTCCCCTCCTTCGCCATGGGCCAGTAAATAGTTGCTCACCGCCAATTGCCGGTAGCGCTCAAGAGACGCTCTATAGTCCGCTGGCTGGCTTATTGGAAAAGGACAAATCAGCTTCTGCTTTACCCTTAAAATAGTATCGGCCACATACAACGTTTGAGTTTCTGGGTGATACAAAGACAAATCGCGATCGGTGTGCCCGGGGGTAAATAGCACCTGCCAGTCACTAAAACCGGGGAGCTGATCACCATCTTTCAAGCGGTATTTAGTGCTTAACAATGGGGAGTACCAAAGGTTAACGCGTTCGCGTTGATGACGCTGCCCAACATAGTATGCCAGCCCCAAATCCATTAAGTGCATCACTCTGCCTCTAAAGCCCTGATACCACTCACCTGCAACATCGCCAGTAGCTAACTCAAGCGGGTAGTGTTTTTGTAAGTAACTCGCTCCACCGGCATGATCAGGATGCATGTGAGTGACCATCACCAATTTAAGTTGTTCAAAAGGACGACCCAGTTGCTCGGTGATAAAACGCTTAAGTATTGAGACATCGGCACGTGAGCAGCCATCTAATAGCAACAGCTTTTCTGAGTACTCAACCAAAAAAATATTTTGAATATAACCTTCAAGCTGATGAATCTTCATTCTGCTCCGACCACTTGTTAATAGAATGTAACAGCTTAGGGCAAAAACTCCATGCAAACAAACAGCAGGCAAAACACGCACGAACAATTAACTCAACTTTTTTGCAACAATGATTGTTTTTCGATCTAGTTATGCTCTATTATGCTCGATAACGAAAGAAAACGAACTTTACTTCATAAGGATCGCGAGTAATGGAACAAACAAACGACCCATATAGCTATGACTTAATTGTGATAGGCGGTGGTATAAACGGAGTAGGTATTGCTGCAGATGCAGCAGGCCGTGGCCAACGTGTCGCCTTGTTTGAACAAAACGATCTCGCCAGTGCCACCTCCTCTGCCAGCTCTAAGTTAATACACGGTGGTTTACGCTACTTAGAACATTATGAGTTTCGCTTGGTGAGCGAAGCACTGAAAGAACGAGAAGTATTATTGAAAATGGCTCCTCATTTAGTGGAACCAATGCGTTTTCGTTTACCACATCGCCCGCATTTGCGCCCATGGTTACTAATTCGCATGGGCTTGTTTCTTTATGACAACTTGGCGAAACGCGGCACGCTTCCCGCTTGCCAAGGATTAAGTTTTGGCCAAAACAGTGTGCTGAAAAAAGACATTACCAAGGGCTTTGAATACTCTGATTGCTGGGTCGACGATGCCAGATTAGTGATCAGCAATGCTTTACTCGCCGAAAAGCATGGCGCTTATATCGCGCCTCGGCATAAAGTGATTGCCGCAAAACGAGATGGCCAACACTGGTTGGTAGATGTACAAAATACCCACAGTGGAAAACAGCAACAATATCGCTGTGCCACCTTAGTGAATGCTGCCGGCCCTTGGGTTCAACAATTTATCGAACAACACATGCAGCAAACACCGCCGCGCACTATTCGTTTGGTGAAAGGCAGCCATATTGTGGTGCCCAAAATTCACAACGAACAGCAATCTTATATATTGCAAAACAGCGACAAACGGATTGTATTTGTCATCCCTTATCAACAGGAATACTCGCTCATTGGCACCACTGATGTGGAATATAAGGGCAACCCTTCTGAAGTCGCTATCTCAGACGAAGAAGTCAATTATCTTTGTGATGTGGTAAACCAGCACTTTAAGCAGCAAATTGCCCCTAGTGATGTGCTACATACTTTCTCGGGCGTTCGCCCTTTATGCCAAGACGAATCAGACGACCCGTCTGCAGTGACTCGTGATTACACTTTAGAACTGAGCGATGAAAGTGATGGCGCGCCACTGCTATCAGTATTTGGTGGCAAACTCACCACCTATCGTAAACTAGCCGAAGCAGCCTTAGAGATGCTGGCTCCGCGTATAAAAGATTTGGGTCCCGCTTGGACCAAAGCGTCGTTCCTACCTGGCGGGGCAATCCATAGCAGCATTCAGAGTTTTATTAAGTTACAGCAAGCCGAGTCAGACCTACCAGCGGAGCTGATCGCTCGCTGGTGTATGCAATACGGTAATCGCGCCAAGCAACTGTTACACGATGCGCAACAGCAGGGATTAGGCGAGTTGTTTGGTGGCAACCTCTATCAAATAGAAGTGGATTACCTGCGCAACAATGAATGGGCCAGTGAACTTGATGACATATTGTGGCGCCGAACTAAACAAGGTTTGAAGTTTGATGCCGAGCAGCAGCAAACCCTGCAGAACTATTTGGCGAGCAAGCTTTCCTTAACCGCTGTAGAGAACGGTACTGTCGATTCGGTAAACGTTGATTAATGACCCAATCTTGCTCAAGAAGGCCTTTAGAACTTCTTGAGCTTTTTTATCATTGCTTGACCAAAGCATGTTTGAAACACTACAAATCAATCCTAAAAATAACGCTTTAAACAGCATTTTTTACCAAAACCATACATTCACCTACGCTTTGCTCCTTTCTTTACACGCCCGGCACAGTTAGACTTCATCCACTTTAGTATGGATATGCTGACTAGAAATAATGAATCAGGAATTTTTGCCCCTAAGCCGCCCGGCGATTGAGCAGCAAGAAATAGATGCGGTAGTCGACGTACTTAAATCAGGCTGGATTACCACCGGCCCGAAAAATGCCGAGCTAGAAACCGCAGTAAAACAATACACTGGCGCTGAACACGCCGTGGCCTTGAGCAGCGCCACCGCAGGCCTTCATCTCACTTTGGTCGCATTAGGCATAGGCCCTGGCGATGAAGTGATTACCCCGTCAATGACTTGGGTATCCACCGTTAACCTGATTACCCTAATGGGCGCCAAGCCGGTATTTGTAGATGTTGATGCAAATACTTTGATGACCACCGCCGACCGCATTGAAGCGCAAATCACCAATAAAACCAAGCTGATAGTGCCCGTTCACTACGCTGGCGCTCCCCTCGATCTAGATGCTATTTATGCCTTAGCTGAACGTTACAATATTCCCGTGGTCGAAGATGCAGCCCATGCTATTGGTTGTAAGTACCAAGGCAGACCCATTGGTAAAACCGGTAACTGTATTTTTTCTTTGCATGCCATTAAAAACGTAACCACTGCAGAAGGTGGTATTTTTACTACTAATAACGCTGAACTAGCTGAGCGAATTCGCCGCTTAAAGTTTCATGGTTTAGGTGTTGATGCTTTTGACCGTGAAACCCAAGGTAGAGCCCCTCAAGCAGAAGTGATTGAACCGGGATACAAGTACAACATGCCCGATATTTGCGCGGTGCTTGGTTTAGGCCAAATGCAGCGTTTATCCGAGATTACTCAACAACGTCAGCAGCTAGTGGCACATTACCGAGAACTGTTGAGTGAAGTGGATGGTATTTCGCCATTGAGCGTTCCCGACTATTCACATACTCACTGCTGGCATTTAATGATCGTAAGGGTTGATAAAGATGTGTGTGGCTTTGACCGCGACCAGCTCATTAGTTTGTTAAAACAACACGCTATTGGCGCGGGCATTCACTTTAAAGCCTGCCATAGTCAAAAGTACTATCGTGAAAATTACACAAGTCGATTCGGCGAAATAAACCCGGATTTAAGCAATACAGAATTTAACAGCCAACGTATTTGCTCGCTGCCGCTATTTCCTAGCATGCAGTTAAGCGATGTTGAGCGTGTGGTAACAACAATCACTCAACTTATTGGATCTTCTCATGAGGCATAAGCAAGAAATCAAATTCGTATCTATCGTTATTCCGGTTTACAACGAAGCCGATAGTTTACAAGAGCTGATTAAACGAACCTGTGCAGCCGCAGATACCATGGGCAAGGATTACGAAGTTCTATTGGTTGATGACGGCAGTAAAGACAACAGTGCCGACCAAATTGAAGCGGCCGCCGCCGCAGAAGGCAGCCATGTTGTAGGTGTTATTCTAAACCGTAATTATGGCCAACATAACGCCATTATGGCCGGTTTTGAGCATGTGCGTGGTGACTTAATCGTTACCCTAGATGCCGACTTACAAAACCCGCCAGAAGAGATCCCTAACCTGGTGGCTAAAGCAGAAGAAGGTTATGACTCGGTAGGCACTGTGCGTAAAAACCGCCAAGACAGCCGCCTTCGTCGCTACCCATCAATGCTTATCAACAAGATTGTAAAACGCTCAACCGGCGTAGAAATGAACGACTACGGTTGTATGCTGCGCGCTTATCGCCGTCACGTAGTGGACGCGATGTTACAGTGCCATGAACGCAGTACTTTTATTCCCATTTTAGCCAACGGCTTTGCTCGCCACACCATCGAGATTGATGTTGAACACAGCGAGCGCCAACAAGGCGAATCAAAATACAACATTATGGGTTTGATTAATCTGATGTTCGATTTGCTAACCAGCATGACCACTGCACCGCTAAGAATGCTCAGCATTGTGGGCGGAGCCATTGCGGCTTTAGGTGGTTTATTTGGCCTGGTTTTACTCTTCATGCGCCTAATTTACGGCGCTGAATGGGGCGTAGACGGGGTATTCCCGCTATTTGCTCTATTATTTATCTTTATTGGTGCTCAATTTGTAGGTTTAGGTTTGCTGGGCGAATACATTGGCCGCATCTATTCCGACGTGCGAGCACGACCGCGTTATTACGTTCAAGATGTGTTGGTAGGCGAAGCCACCAAACAGGCGCGCGATAGCAAGCCTGAATAAGTAACGAAACGCGAAACTCATTTACCAATTATTTCTAAGGAATAAACCATGAAAGCAGTGGTGTTTGCTTATCACAACATTGGTTGTGCTGGCATTAAAAGTCTTCTCGATGCGGGCGTAGAAATTGCCGCAGTATTTACTCACTTAGACGATGGTAACGAAAACGTCTTTTTTGAATCGGTTGCTAAACTAGCTGCCCGTAACGGCATCCCAGTATTTGCCCCAGAAGATGTAAACCACCCGCTATGGTTAGAAAAAATTAAAGCGATGCAGCCAGAGGTATTTTTCTCTTTCTACTATCGTTCAATGATTAGCCAAGCCTTATTAGATTTAGCCCCTAAAGGTGGCTTTAACCTGCATGGTTCTTTGTTACCACGCTATCGTGGCCGGGCGCCAGTAAACTGGGCATTATTAAATGGCGAAACCGAAACTGGCGTAACCCTACACGCCATGACAAGCAAAGCCGATGCTGGCGATATTGTTGCTCAGCAATCGTTAAGTATTAATAGTGACGATACTGCTGCAACCTTGCATAGCCGACTCACCGAGTTAAGTAGCCAACTGTTAGCCAAAGCGCTGCCGCAACTGGTTGCAGATAAGCACTCTCTAACTCCACAAGATGAAAGCCAAGCCACCGTATTTGGCCGCAGAACGCCGGCCGATGGTGAAATTAAATGGGCGGAAAACGCATCAACTATCTTCAACCTTTGTCGTGCGGTAACTGAACCCTTCCCTGGCGCTTTTACCTTCTTAGGTGAGCGCAAAGTAATCTTCTGGAGCACCACAGCTAGCGAACAAGAGTTTGATGCAACACCTGGCACCATTGTAGCCACTGCGCCGCTAACCATTGCCTGTACTCAAGGCTCATTAGTAGTTAATGCAGGTCAAACTGAAAACGGCTTGTACTTAAACGGCGAGCAACTGGCTGGCGAAATGCACCTGGTAGCAGGCATGCGTTTTGGCCCACAAGCCAGTGCCGTAATTGCTGCAAAACGTCGCCAAAAAGTACTGATTTTAGGCGCTAATGGCTTTATCGGTAACCACTTAACCAAGCGTTTGTTAGATGACGGTAAATACGAAATCTACGCAATGGACATGAGTGCTAACCAAATTGAGCAGCATTTAGAGCACCCTGATTTTCACTTTGTAGAAGGTGATATCACCATTCATAGCGAATGGATTGAATACCACATTAAGAAGTGTGACATTGTGCTACCACTGGTAGCGATTGCCACGCCTATTGAATACACCCGTAACCCGTTACGTGTATTTGAACTGGACTTCGAAGAGAACCTTAAAATTGTTCGCGAATGTGTGAAATACAATAAACGCATCATCTTCCCGTCGACCTCAGAAGTATACGGTATGTGTACTGATGAAGAGTTTAACGAAGACAGTTCGCCACTCATTACTGGCCCAATTAACCGCCAGCGTTGGATTTACTCAACCTCGAAGCAGTTATTAGACCGAGTGATCTGGGCTTACGGCAAAAAAGACAACCTTAAGTTTACTTTGTTCCGTCCGTTTAACTGGATGGGCCCACGTTTAGATAGCTTGAACTCAGCGCGTGTTGGCTCTAG
This sequence comes from Agarivorans sp. 1_MG-2023, assembly GCF_030548385.1. Lineage (NCBI taxonomy): Bacteria > Pseudomonadati > Pseudomonadota > Gammaproteobacteria > Alteromonadales > Alteromonadaceae > Agarivorans > Agarivorans sp. 1_MG-2023. The sequence goes on from NZ_JAUOSJ010000010.1 coordinate 42,448, forward strand.
CCGAGCGATTACTCAGCTAATTCTAAACTTGGTTGAAGGTACGCCAATTAAGCTGATTGATGGTGGTGAACAGAAACGTTGTTTCACTGATATCTCTGAAGCTATTGAAGCCTTGTTCCGTATTATCGAAAACAAAGACGGCTTGTGTGACGGCCAAATCATTAACATTGGTTCGCCAGACAACGAAGCCAGTATTAAACAAATGGCTGAAACCCTAGTGGCTAAGTTTGACGCACACCCACTGCGTGAAAAATTCCCACCCTTTGCCGGTTACCACTTAGTAGAAAGTAAAACCTTCTATGGTGATGGTTACCAAGATGTTCAACATCGCCGTCCAAGTATTCGCAACGCCAAGCGCTTACTTGATTGGGAGCCGAGTATCATGATGGAAGATACCATCGAAGAAACCTTAGACTTCTTCCTTAAAACAGCCGTTGACGAGTAACAATGAGTTCGAAAGATACGATAAAAGTTGGCTTAAGAATTGATGTAGATACCTTTCGTGGCACGCGTTTAGGCGTGCCCAAGTTATTAGACATTTTTCAACGCCACAACATTAAGTCGTCATTTTTCTTCACCGTTGGACCCGACAACATGGGGCGCCATATTTGGCGCCTTTTACGTCCGGCCTTTTTGAAGAAAATGCTCCGCTCTAAAGCCGCTAGCTTATACGGCTGGGATATCATTTTCCGTGGTACTTTTTGGCCCGGCCCAGTAATAGGCAAAAAGCTCGCATCGGTGATAAAAAATACTGATCAAGCCGGCCATGAAATTGGCTTACACGCTTGGGACCATCACAAATGGCAAATGAAAACCGACAGCATGTCGCAAAGTGAATTAGGCAATGAAATTCGCAAAGGCTATCAAATGCTGGCAGACATTACCGGCAAAGACGTGCAATGCAGTGCGGTAGCAGGTTGGCGATGTACCGACACCACTCTTGATGAAAAAGAAGCGTTTCCGTTTCGTTATAATAGCGACTGCCGAGGCGAATCTATTTTTGTTCCTAAACCAGGCATGGCGCCACAAATTCCAGTGACCTTACCCACCTACGACGAGTTAATTGGTCAAGATGGCATAGACGAAAGTAATTATAACCAAGCCATTCTAGATCGAATTAAGGCCGATAGCTTAAACGTGTACACCATTCATGCCGAAGTAGAAGGCATTGTTTGCGCTGAAATGTTTGAACAACTAATTATTGCCGCCAAGCAACAAAACATTGAATTTGTGCCACTGTGTGACTTGCTTGACCAAGATTATGTGTCTTGGCCACAAGATAGCATTCTTAATATAGAAATGGATGGACGCGAAGGTTGGTTAAGCCATCAAGCGTCGCTTATTCGCCCTCAAACGCCTTAAATCAGGACTAACCATTAGCATGCGCCACTTACGAATCAACCTAGCCACTTGGGTGCCCATCTTCTTTATTTTGCTCTACCTATTACCTTTAGGTATGCGTGATTTATGGTCACCCGACGAACTACGCTACGCCGAAATTTCACGTGAAATGGTCAGCAGCGGTGATTGGGTAGTGCCGCGTTTTAACGATTTACGTTACTTCGAAAAGCCTGTAATGGGTTATTGGATGAATGCGGTATCGCAGTTGGTGTTTGGTGAAACCAATTTTGCGGTGCGCGCGGCGTCGGCCTTTAGCGCCTTAGGGGCAGCATTTTGTATTTTCTTGCTACTAGCCCGCTTTGCCTCTCGGCCAGTAGCTTGGTTAACCTCAGGCATTTATTTAAGTATGTTTATGGTGTCGGGCGTGGGCACCTATAGCGTATTAGACAGCATGTTGAATCTCTGGCTCACCGCCAGTTTTACTGCGTTCTACTTTGCCATTCGCAGTGAAGAAATGCGGCAACGCGCTAAATATTATGGTTTGGCTGGTTTCTATTGCGGCTGTGCAGTATTAACCAAAGGCTTTTTGGCCCTAGCGCTGCCGGTATTAGTTGTGGTGCCATATATGTTATGGGACAAACAATTCAAAACCATTTTGAAGTGGGGCTGGTGGGTAATGCTGCTTGCCTTGCTCACCTGTTTGCCATGGGCCTTAGCAGTACATGCCGCTGAACCTGATTATTGGCATTACTTCTTTTGGGTAGAGCATATTCAGCGTTTCTCCGCCGAAAATGCCCAGCATTCTGCGCCAATCTGGTATTACTTGCCATTTTTAGCCGCTGGCGTACTGCCATGGTTATTTTGGTCACCCAGCGCCATTAGCCACCTAAAAGGACAAATGCATTCTCCGCTGCTTCGTTATGCCTTGTTATGGGCAGTATTACCTTTGGTGTTTTTCTCTTTAGCTAAGGGCAAGCTAGCCACTTATATTCTGCCAATTATGGCACCGCTAGCGATTTTATTTGCCTTTGGTATTCAGCAAGCTTTTGCTAAATCCTGTAAAGGTTTGAAGTGGGGAAGCTACTTAAACGCGGCCTTATTTGCCCTACTCGCCATAACCACTCTAGTATTACACTTTACTGGAAAACTGCCCTTAGATGCTGAAGAGTCTTACCGCCCTTGGTTACTGTTTAGTATTTTCGGTTTCTGGTCTGCAATGGCCGTGGTAGCGATAAAAGCCAATAGCCTCAACAGCAAAGTGGCCAGCTACATGTTAATGCCGCTGGGATTATTTATGTTGGCATGGGCAACCTTTCCTAATGTCAGCATCTACTCAAAAATGCCAGCTAAATTTATGCAGCAAATCTCTCACTTGGTAAAGCCCAATACTGTATTAGTGGCAGATTACCCAGACACTATGTCGGCGTTTAATTGGTACTTTAAGCGTGAAGATGTTTACTTAGTGGGTCAAAAAGGTGAAGTAAGATACGGCCTAGAGTATCCCGATGCTCAGCACCGCTACATTGAAACTAAAGCGCTCGCGAAGTTTATCGAGCAACAACGCCAACATGCGCCAGTGATGATTTATTACCGGGATAAACCTGATATGGGCGGTGAGTTACCAGCCACTACTCAACGCATAGATAAAGGTCGCTACACCGTGCTCTATTATCAAGCGTTAAACCAATAATGCTTGAGTGGTTATTGGTGATAGCCTCCATTAGTTGCAGCTCGTTGAGCCAATATTGGCAAAAACGCGCGGCGCTGTTGTTTGCCGCTCAACCTGAGTTAAGTACGGTGAGAAAATTACTGTCTAAACCTTTGCTACTGGGCATTATGTTTTTGGCCTTAGGTGCAGTGTTTTGGCTAGGTGTACTCAGCCAGTGGGATGTATCCGTTGCTTACCCATTACTTAGCAGTAACTTTGTGATCATGTTACTCATTTCTAAATTTGCCTTTAACGAATCGGTCAGCCCTCGCCAATGGTGTGGGGTCACCTTAATTATGTTGGGTGTCGCTATTCTTGGAGGGGCAAGCCAATGGCTTTAAAAACTGAGCCAAGAAGCGTGGCCTTAGCATTGCTAAGCGTAGTGTTTATCTCGCTGGCCCAACTTGCTATGAAATGGGGAATGAGCCAGCTCACTCTTCATTTTTCGGCCTTGAATGAGCTATGGAATAGCCAGCAATACTTCAATGTGCTGAGCGATTACCTTGCTTATTTTGTTAGTGTATTAGCAGGCTTAGGGTTTTATGCGCTGTCGATGGTATGTTGGGTTTTGGCGTTAAAACGATTAGCTCTTTCAGTGGCATATCCATTATTAAGCTTAAGTTACGTGATCGTTTATTTTTCTGCTATTGCTTTGCCGTGGATTGGCGAAGCCTTTAGTTGGGTGAAAGCCTTAGGCATCGTCTTTATTTTGGCTGGCATTGTCTTGGTATTTCCTCGAACTAACACAAAAAGTAATACCTAACACCAGCAATACTGCGGCTTTAGCCAAAAGGGGTGAAGCCTGCGCTATTAAATGTGCGAATACTCAAGTATTGTTGCTATGTCTATCTGTATTACTATTGCCTTAAATTAGTCGCATGGAGTTTGCGCCAACATGAAACGCTTTTTTGACCTACTTGCCATCTTATTATTACTGCTACTGGCAACTTCGGTCTTTTTCTTGTTTTCTTTTCACCCAGATCGCTACAAAAGTGACTTTTTGCATTGGTTTAACCAACAAAGCGATTGGCAGCTCAACTATAAAAATACCCAATGGTCCTTGAAGCAACCTTTAAGTCTGCAAGCATTTGATCTTGAACTGGCGAAGTCTGGGCAAGCCGCTATTTTAGCTAAACAAGCAACGCTTAATTTTGCCTTAATGCCTTTGTTACAGGGCAACATTAGCCTTGATAGCTTATCGATTGAACAGGCACAGATTGCCCTAACTCAGCAATTATTCGACGCCCCAGCCGAACCAATAGCCACCGAGCGCCAATCAAGCAACCCTGTTCTAGCTTGGCTTGACAGCGTAGAGCTACAACAGGTTATTGTTAAAGATAGTGATTTTATATGGCAAGACGCTGAGCAACCCTATCGTTTAGAACGCTTTGAACTGGCCATTGAAGATTGGCAAATTGACTTAGACAACCCCAGCCCTAAACAATGGCAATTTACCTTACATAGCTCGGCGCAATTGTTGGTCACGCCTTGGCAAGAAATCGCCATGCCACAGCTAAGCTTGGCCTATGCTCAAGAACAGTTGGTGATTGACCATATTGGTGCCGACCTTTTACAAGGCTCGGTATATGCCTCTGCAGAGTTGAGTAATAAACAATTACGCATTCGCGAAGTAGCCTTAAATAGCCTGCGCTTAGAGCATTTTGCGAATCAGCAATTTGGCTCAACAGACGCCAATTCAGAGCAGCATGAGCCCCTCTCTCTGCCTGAGTTAGACTGGCTTGATAGCATTCAAGTAGATAACTTATTGCTGAACCAAATTAGTTTGGTGTCGCAAGTCAATGGCCACAACTTGGTACTTAATAAGTTCACCGCAGAAGTCGAAAACTTTCAAAGCCCCTGGCCATTTGATCAACAAGCCTTTGAGGCCGATTACGCATTTATTGCCGACGAATTTGGCATAGACCATATTCAGTTTAACGACCTCACTGCGAGTGGACGCGTGGCGCAAGGGCAATTTTCCTTGGCGGCCTTGCGGAGTCAGTTATTTAAAGGCCAACTCAGCTTATCGCTAAGCTATATATGGGAGCAACAAGCTTTAACCCTGCATCAACTGGTACTAGCCAATAACGAAATACCTATACAGCCCAACTGGTTACCACAAGCCCCAACAGATTCGGGCGAAGATTCGGTGCTGCCCGGCACAGGCACTGAGCTCGGTGCTCCACTACAACAATTCAATATTGAACAGTTGGAGCTACAGCAAGTTAAATTACTTTCTTACGCCGACCAATTACCCTTTTCTGCCACCGGCCTTAACGTAGAGTTGCGTCAATTAGAGTTAATAAAAGACGGTAAATGGCAATCGGTAGATGATATTTGGCAGGCTCGAAGCCAAGTATTTGTAGAAGCACCAGAGCTAGCTTACCGCGGCATGGTATTAAGCCATGTGAGTATGGATTTAGGGTCAGATCAACAGATAGGTTACTTCAACCTCTATGGAGAACTACCTTTAGGTCAATTTGAGTTGCAAGGGCAAGCGTTATTAGACCAAGAAAACAAGCCATGGCAAGCCGAGTTATCAGGCTTGTTACTCGACGTAAGTCCACTAGCCCGCTTGGCAAACAATCGCGATTTTAGTTTAGTGGGTGATTTAGAATTGGCCGGAAAGTTACGTGGAAAACTGAGCGACTTTGGCGCCAATATCGATGGTTCAATCGACTTTCATAGCCAGTTATTGCAACTGCCAGGTGCCGATTTAGAAGTAACTTTAGATCAAATTATCGAGAGCCCACGTCAATACTATGAAGATCCCAACCCACTTATCGCGTCCGGTTGGCCTGTCTTTTGGCAAAACCCGCGTAGCTTGCCACAAGGGATTACCCAATTTACTAATCTAGCTTTAAGTGCTGAACTTGAGCAGGGAAAACTGCGCATTGCTCCCCAGCCACTGCCGGGCTTGCGTTACCAGCTCACTTTAGCTGGTGAAGTAGACTTAGCTAAACAACGTTTTAACGACTTAAAACTGGTCGTGGCCGATCAGCCTTGCTGGCGTTTAGTGCACTCCATCACTGGTCAATGGAACCAACCCGCAGTGAGCTTCGATCATTATCTTTCACCTCGCCGTTACTCAGTAGACCAACAAGATTTTGTTAGAGCACCTAGTATTCCTCAGTGCCGTTATCCTCTAGCGGGGCAAGTAAGCCAATAGGTTTAGAGTTGTATGGCTAAAGGCTGATGCTGGGCTTGTTCGATAAAACAATCTCGCAAAGGGTTCTGGCTACTGTCTTTACGCCACACAAAATTGAAGGTTCTACGCATATCTAAGCTCGGTGTATTTAAGGCAATTAACTCGCCGACTTGAATCGCCTGTTCCACGCTGCGTAGTGGCAAACAACTTAAATACGCGCCATTAGCCACCAGCGCGATTAAACTCGGCACATGGCTATATTCTCGCCACACTTTTAGCTTGGTGATTTTGCCATGAATCGCCCCGTTGAAAATATCTCGCGTTCCAGAGCCCGCTTCACGTAATACCCATCTTGCTCGACTAAGTTTGGCTAAGTTCACTTCTTCATGAGACGCTAGAGGGTGCTGCTTACCCGCCACTACTACTAACTGGTCTTCACACCAAACTTGCTGAGCAATTCGGCTGTCGCTGCAATGCCCTTCTATAATGCCAAGTTGCAAACGATAGTCGAGCAAACCCGCTAGCACCACTTCGGTATTGCTGATTTGTGGGTGAATCACCAAGTCAGGATAGTCTTTATCTAGCTTAGTGATGATTTGCGCCAAAAAGTATTCCGCGATAGTTTGGCTAGCGCCAACAGTAAGCTCCCCGCTTATCACTTGCTGCCCAGCAAAGCCCTGCATAATGTGCTGACTTTCCATTAACACTCGCTTGGCTCGTGGGCGCAACCAGTGGCCCCAATGATTGAGTCGTAGTCGTTTGCCTTGGCGTTCAAACAAACGTTGTCCCAGACCGGTTTCCAGTTGATTTAAAGCCATACTAGCAGCGGATTGAGTCATCGATAGTTGCAGTGCGGCGGCACTAACACTGTGGGTTTCGGCAATGCATACAAACACCGACAGCTGTTTAAGACTAAAGCGATACAGATGCTGCATATAAACTTTCCTGATGAACTCAACGAGGTATATTCAATACTCTAATATACCTCGTTAGCACTAAAAGGAAACGGCCTGAGAAGAAAGGGTTAGCTAGAGCCTTTTATAGGAAGGAACGAACTTAAGAATCAAGGTGAGTTTTCGGCAAAATAACATAAAAACCTTTAAATTCAGCGGCGGTTTTATTGTTATGGCAAACTTGCACAGTGACTGTCATTTTGCATTTTTTCCCCTCTAACAAGGGTAACAAGCTGCCTTTCATTTGGCTTTTCTTGACCTTGGCAATAGCGTCTTGGTCAATGGCTTTACGGTGTTTTATCTCACCCTTAGCTAATACAATATCTCCAGCAAAGCCATGTTCTTGCAGCATCAACCAAATCATACCCCAACCCGACAATACCGCCTGGCTGTATATGCTGCCAGCAAACATAGTGGAGTGCGGATTACCGTTTCCGGCAATAGGTAACTTGGTAGTCAGTTCGTTGCCAGTATATTGATGTAGCCGAACGCCCATTTTTTCACTTAAGGGAATTTGCTGGTTAAACATTAACTGTAAAGCAGTACATAACTTAGGTTGACGAACAAAACGGTGCTCTGGAGACAGCTCTTTCACCATTTGTTGCACTTTTACTTTTACTTTATCAAAGGTAGGGTCGCCAGCAGGTTCAAAGCCACAGCTAGTAAAAAAGGCCTGAGCGTCACCACGGGCATTGACTACAATACGCTCTACGCCTTCATCATGGGCCGCCTCTTCTAACGCCAACATCAACAACGTTCCTAAACCGTGTTTACGTTGCTCAGGGCAAACCGCTACATGACGAATAAGCGCTTCTTTATTATCACTTAAAAATAAGCGACCAACCGCTAAAGGATCGCCTCGGCTATCACGAATCATGCGATGAATACTGTGATCATCATAAGCATCTCGCTCACTACCTAGTGGTAGTTGCAAAGGTTTGTTCAATACTTCCCAACGAAATTGATAATACTTATCCATTTCACCAGACGCATCTGGGCAAATCACCTTAAACATAGCTATTCCCTTATTGCTTATCAGCCAAACCCACGGCTGCAGCGCTGTGTCTTATTATGACACTTATCATCATTAAAAATTCATCACCCAATACCAAGTATTATCATCAACCTGGAGTGCTAACTTTACATATTGCACCTAATCGCAACAATAAACCAACACTTAACATGGTAGTTAGCATGTCCATCACACTGTGGTAGTTCAGCCACCACATCAGCGCCAAATAAGCGAAATAAATGGACCAAGAAACCAAGCGCCGACTAGGTCTAGCCAGATGAAGTAACACTTGAAGACAAAAAGCTAGCGCAGTATGGGTGCTATAGTCCAAACCCCAGCGTGGCCACCATGAATAATAGAGATCTATTAGCATCAGCCCGTAAGTGCTTGCTAAGCCTACCAGTAATAAGAAAATACCATTTTGAAGCTTTTGCTGTTGCTCCTGCTTTAGGTATCCAAAAGCGATAAGCACTAATACAAGCACCAACAATGGAGTGTATAAGTCGGCAACTACAGCCAAAAAGCGCGTCATAGTAAAGAACCATTTGCTCAGTCTAAATGGCCATCAGTTTACTATTGCCCGGCGGAACAATATACAATGATAAATCGGCCAATCTAGTCCTTAGGAATTTGCTCAGTGTTAAAGAAAAGCATAATGGCGCTAGCCACACTCGTTGCCATAACTTGTGGTGCTCAGTACCTAAGCCATTCGCAATACCGCCAGCAGGTGAAGCAAATCGTGGCGGACTTCAATCAGCAGAATGAGTGGCAAATAAGCCAAACAGTATTGAGCAGCAGCTGGTTTCAGCAACAAGAACAATGGCAACTTACAGGCAACCTAAGCCAGCTGGGTTTAGATCCCCAGCCAATTGAGCTTCACGTCATTCAGCAAGTTAGCATCTGGCCGTTATGGCTTGAAGGAAAGTGGCAAGTTGACCCCGAGCAAGCGAGTTATCAGCAATGGTTAAGTGACTTAAATCTTGCAGCAATTCCTCATTTAGGAACTTGGCAAGCTAACTTGCTCAGCCAAAAATTACAGCAGCAATTACGGGTTGACACTTTTGAACATAACTACACGGAGTTAGCACTCAACTTTAAGCCCATGAGCATTTCTACGGTTAGCGATTTGTCCTTTCAGCAAGGTGAGGCAACGCTTAGCTGGCAAGGAATGGAATTACTTGATAGCCAACAAAATGGTGACCACATTCACCTAGGTAAAGTGGAAGCCAGCGAAACTTTTAGCCAGCGTCAGCAATGGACATTAGTAGAAAATGCCAGTTGGTCAGTTGAACAGCTACGCCTTCAATTAGGCCAAGGTGAAACCCTGCTGAAGTTGCAGAACCTTTCAGTAAACAACAGCTTTAGTGAAATTAAGCAAAATGCGTATTTAAGTCTAAATACTGAGTTAAATAGTTTCATTTTAAGAGAAGGGGCTGAAGTATTTCAGCTTGACCAATTGCTACTGCGCTCTAGTTTAGGTGGCGTACCTATGCAAAGCTTAATTCAGCTGGCCCAGTCAAAATACACCTCGTTGAGTTCTGATGAGCTAGATGTATTGGTGCAGCAAGCAGTATCAAATGGCATTGAATGGCAGTTAGACACCTTAGTGTTTGAGGTCGACTCGAGTTATAACAGCTTACCCTTACAGGGCGATATAAACCTAGCAGGCAAAGCAAAGCTGCTACCTTTCAAACTAGGCGAAGTGAGCAGTCCGATACAGCTACTGCGATACATAGATTTAAATTTGGCCATAGATGTTGGCGACCAGCTGTTTAACCAAAGCCCTTTATCCGCGTATATTCTTGCTCTACGCAATGCCGGATACTTGCTACATGAGGAAGGCCGAGATCGCAGCGAACTGATCTTCAACGACAGTGAGTTCACTATGAACAACATGCCGGTTAATTAAGCGTGAAAACACACCCTCACCTCAAAGCCGCTGAAGTCAACTAGCAACAATCACATGATAAGATCTTATTGAATGGTTCACGCGGTTTAAAGTTGGCAGTGTTCGCTTAAGTAAGCGGCACTAAACCATAAGCTCGGGACAAAAAAATGCGGCGATAAACGCCGCATAAACAGGGATTAGAAAAAAACACACTGGTATTGCACTACTGTTGCTGCTGTTTCTTCAATTGCTGCATAAAATGAGACTGCGCTTTTGTCGAACCAGCTCGCTCTGCCTCCTCGACTAGGTTTAAGGCCCTAGTAAGGTCATCCTGTGCTACTGCTTTACTAATTTGATCCAGATAAAAGCTCTCTGTATCACTTAGCATATCTGCGCTTGGCGCTTTATTAGCAGCTACCGCGGTGGTAGTGGCTACTGCAGTAGCGGCCGCTGCATCTGCTTTAACTGGAGCAGCTTCAACGGGCGTTAAATTTTGTTTGGGTTCAGCCGAAGTGACATATGACGAGCTGAATAACACTTCGCTAAAACGAACATCTAGGTTACCTATCGGCGAATGTTTTGAATAATATTTAAAGGCCGAAGGTAAACCACCACCGGTTTTTTCTTCATAAACAACTTTAGGATCAATCAGTTCGGTTTTACCGCCATATTCAGTGGCTTTACTGTAAACCAATAAGTAACGTGCTTGTTTCGCTTGCTCAGGTGTGATGGCCTGCTGCATAGATAAAAAGCCTTCCGGGTCTAATGTAGTGCTTTCAACTCGAAGCACCTCATTCAAACCTTGATCATAAAAAATCGCGGTAGGTACAAATACGGTACGCGCTACAAGACTGTCTAAATGAAAAGTAAATTGAGAGATATCATCTGGAATCAATAAGGCTGCTGTATAAGAGTTACCTTCAGGAAATTGAACTACTGGTGACTTTTCGGTGACATCTATACGATTGGTTCTGTCTAAAGACAATAATTGATATTGCAGCTGTGAGGGTAGCTTTGGAGAAACACTTGAAGATTGTAAGTTAGCTGCAATTTTTGCCTCATCGGCAAATTGAGCGCCCCAAGTTCGAAACGGGTCAGTGACTTCTAAAGGCTTGTCATTGCTAGAGCTTGAACACGCGCTAGCTAAAACACAAGCTACAACTACCGTTAATACTTTTTTCAAATTTCCACCTCTTAAATGCGGGCGCTAACACCTTAGCGCCCACTCCTTGGTTTGAGTACCTAATTAAACAGCACTCAGCTTAGCTGGGTTTACCACCAAGCTTCAACCATGGCACCAATTTTTGTTACATCAACCTTATCTTTACCTTCCGTATCCACTTCACCCGTTACAGCGTAGAAGCGAACTACAGGGCGAGACCACATGAAGTGACCCACTTGGAAGTTTTGAGACAAAGTAATTTTCCATGCATCACTCTTGTTCTTAGAACCACCAACATCTGTGCGCTCTGTAAAGTGAACACCAGCTTCTAAAGCAGTTGCCATGTACTCAGTCCAGTGATGCTGAGGACGAACAGATACTGCATATTCAACTTTTTCATCGAATGAACAGCCTGTTTCTTTACAATCAACTAACAAGTAGTTGGCGTTGTATTCCATGGCAGTCATTTCGCCAAAGTTAACCGCGCCGTCTAAGAAAGCACCGTAAGAAGCAGCTTTTTTATCTTCATAGTTTGACCAGTTTTGGCCCGCTGAGTTAGCAGAAATCAACGCAGCAGCGTCAGTTTCGTAACGAGCAGCAACTTGGAACCAACCATTGCTTAAACCTTGACGGTAAGAAGCAAATACTTGCCATGCATCATTATTTTCGATGCGATCAGGGTTAGCTGCATCATCTAAATCACCAGTAGTAAACGCGTAGTTACCACGGAATTTAAGAGCACCTTGCTCACTCACTTTAATATCGTGCAAGTTAAAGGCTAAAGAGTTAACTGAACCTTTTTTGTTTGAAGCAGTTGTACCACCACCACCCTGTGTCCAACCTAAATCAAGTTGAGCAAAACCAAGGTTTAAGTTATCAACACCAGCACCAGAACCATCAGCACTAAGCATGAAGTAATCGCTTAATCCGCCTTGTTCACGACCGTAGAAACGTTTACCAGCCCAAACATAAGCGTCTGGTTGTGAAGCAAAAATACCTTTACCGCCACCGTAGAACTGGGCTAAACCAATGGTATCGCCCCAAGTAGGTGAGTAACCAGGGGTGTTAAGCATAACGTTCATATCGAATTTAGCGTCGCCATTCTCAAAACCTTGAGAAAGCATAAACTCCATCCAGTTGTCTTCGTTACCAAGACGACCAGCACCGTTAATTTCGCCGTGTTCGCCTTTTAGCTGAACAATTTCGTCGCCCGATGCTTCTAAAGCATAACGGCCGTAACCAGAAAAATTAGGGGTACCCGCGAACGAGCTAAGAGAGGTTGCCGCTGACGCGACTGCAATTGCAATTGTAAGCGCTTTCATTTTCATTTTGTTCAACTCCGTGTGAATCTTGAAATTTTATTGGAAGCATTTTTTATATATGGCGAACTAGCCATGGTTAAGAAGTATAAGACTCAAAATTAGATAAATAAGTGACCAACATCACTAATGAAAGCGCTTGCAAAAAACAAAGATCACAATTTAAACAAAATAAGAACCTATAGTTTCATGAAATATAGTGAAATAAAGCTATAGAACATGAAAGCAGTTTCACGGGTAACACATTGTTATTTAATAGTTATTTAACCCACTGAATAAGGTACTGTATACTTATGAAACAAATGATGTTTTTTCGCATATTCACTTTTGTTACAAAAACCAAACTATGTGAGATGAATCAAATAATTATTTTCATCTGATGTTTTTTACACTTATTAGTGCATCAATATGTCTCAATACCTATTGTTAATTAGCTAAAATGAAGCTTTGAGTTGATAAGGAAAAACAAATAAGGCATTAAGGTCCATGAAAATACTGAAGCAAATATTAGCGGCAGTACCCTTAATTTAGCCCCAAGCCTTATTTTCTCATCGAACAAGTCAACACGCTGATGCAATAAAATAACCAGCTAATGTTTTTTAGTATTTTCACAGGCCTCGCAATGCTGCAATGGAAATGTTTCATACGTCAGCTGATTGTACCTAGCCTCCAGACAGCCTATCAATAAAGGCCTTGAGCCTTTCTATAGAACAAGCAAACTACACTTATTGACTAAATTGCCTTGGCTTCTTTCATAGCTTTCCTATTACGAAATCTTTTATTGAGGCCGATCACTTTTTCGAATTGATGCACTAAACAAGCTAAGGCTACCTGTTAACATGCCATGTGAAAGCGCTTACACATCAATAGTATTTAGTTGAGGTCATTCCAATGTTGCATCGTTACACCGCTCAATCCAGTTATTTTGGTCAGGTCAGTGACTTGATGAGTCCAGGATTGGCCGACGAGTTTGTACAACCCTGGTATGTCCCATTAAGTACAACCCCTGCAGACACGGGGATCGCGGTAGGCGGTATTGGTAGTGCGTACACCCTAACACCAGCGGGAACAACGCCACTGTTTCATATGTTACCGGGTTTGCATCTAGCCGACAGCCAGCGTGATGGTTTGCGATTAGAAGAGTTTTTCTTGAGCCAACGCGATGCAAATGAGCAGCAACTGGTGATAGTGAATCACAGCAACTTTCAGCAAAAGCAGAAATTTTTCGCCTTAAGTAATCACCTACAACAGCCACTGTTTAAAGCTGATGATGATACAGAGCAACAGCTTGCGCACCTGCAAAACCTTATTCAAGAGCCGGACTTCTACCAATGGAACCTAGCTAATTTACAGCGTTGGAATGTAGAGTTATCAGATAAAACTCAGCAACTGTTAAGCAACCAAGTGACTGGCGCAGCGCTTAACATTAGTTGGTTACTCGATTTCTATGACGGCGCACTTGGCCTTAAAGCAGCCCACCAACAAGCACTCTATGGTGATTGGGAAGCAAGTACCTACCACGGCATAGACACTTGCCCAAGCGAGCAAGTTAATTATCAAGCGCTGTATCCAGTCGCCAAGCAGCAATTTGTTGACCAGCAAGCTATCCAAGTAACAAAGTTTCACTATAGCCCGGTGGTGCCTAATCACGAAGATTGGGCAGCCTTACCGGTGAGTTATACCCGTATCGTATTGCGTAACCAAAGCCAAACTAGGCAGGCATTTAGTTTAATTCGCTGTTTAGAAAACTTAAGCGGCTTTCAAGCGATTAAACAGCGCCCGGGCGTTCAAGATTCAGCCTGTAAATTGGTTCGTGGGGCTAACGGCCAAACAAGCCAACTGCATCGCTGGCAAAATGACGCTAAACACTGCGCCGTAGAAATGAGCGGTAACGCTAATCCAGGCATAGACTTTGACGGCCAAAGTTGTTTATCCGTTTCCGCGCCAACTGGTTGTTGGGTAAGCGCTAAGCCTTATTTTTACACAGATAATACCGCCAATGTAGTGGCCGGAGGCTTAGCCAGCGGACGCTTAGGAGAATCATTTGACCGCGGTATTTACAGCGGCCGCGAACTCAGTTCAGCAGCACTATGCATTAGCGGCGAGCTAGCCCCTGGCGAGCAAGTCGAACTATGTTTCTCACTAGTGCTAGATTTCCCCCATATTCGTTTACCGGGCCTAACTAGCCTTAAAAAGTACACCCAACAATTTCCACAAAGCGAAGGCAGAGCATTAGCTATTTGCCAGCATGCTATAGAGATAGAACCTCAGTTAACGGCATCATTAGCTGGTGTCAGCGAACAATTAATGCCTGACGATAGCCTAGCTAGCTTACCGCTTGGGCCGCAAGGACAAACCGAGACACGGACTCTGGCTCTAAACACCCTGTCGTTTCTAGCTGAAGCTACCGTTTGGGATGCCGATGATAAATTTTTAGTAAGAGAATGTGCCGATTACCCATTCTTCAATTCCTTGGATGTGTATTTTTATGGCTCGTTTTCATTACTACAGTGTTTTCCACGCTTAGATGGCGCGGTAATGCGTCATTTCTCGCAGGCCGTACTAGCAGAGAACTCGCATATTCGCCGCCACCATGAATACGTAGGCTTACCTCACGCCGATTTACCGAACGACAAAACCGAAGGTCCACGTGCGGTGCGAGGAGCAGTGATTCACGATTTAGGCAGCCCTTTTGACGCCAAACCTGATGCTTACGATTGGCACAATGTTAAGGAATGGAAGGATTTAGCGCCTAAATACATCTTAATGTTGCTACGTCATTATCGTTTTCATGATGACAAAACCCTATTAAGCGATTGCTGGGAAGCGTGCCAAGCAGCCATGCATTACTTGCAAGCCATGGTAGAACCCGGCCAGTGCTTCCCACTGACTCGCGGCACTGACGATACCTTTGATAACCTATCTTCACACGGTATTTCGGTATATTGCGGGTCACTGTGGATCGCCAGCTTAGAAGCCTACGCCACCATTGCAGAACTACTAAACAAAACCGGGATCCCGCAGGAGTACCGCTACCTAGCGTCATGCGCACGTAAGCAGTTTCACAGCAGCTTATGGGACGAGCAGGCAGGCTACTTTCATTTCTATGTGACTCCGCTGCAAATACGCGACATTAAGGAACAACAACTCGAGGCCTTAAGTGATGCCTTAAAGCAGTCTCCCTTTGCTGGGCAACTTAAGCTGCAGAGCAAACCCTGTTCAGTGGAATTAGTGGAACGGCTTAACCAATGGTTAAACGAGCCAAGCCTGCCAGAGTTAGGCGATTTAGCCGAAAATGTGCAGCAGTTATGGGCCGAGCACTGCACGCCACTTAGCTGGCCTACTACTCAAGGTAACCCCAAAACGCTTCGCCAAATACGAAAACTAGCACTCCTCGCGCTAGGCGACTTTTGGCAAAGCTCTTGGCACGCCAAGTTACAACTAGATAGCGATGATAGCTTTGCCGACCAACTGTTAGCCGACAGTTACTGTCGCATGCTGCAGTTACCCGCCATTGCTAGTGAGCAACAACAGCGCCGCAGTTTGGCCTATGTTTATCGCCACAACTACCAAATAAACAGCGCACGAGTAGGCGCAGCCAACTTAGTCACACGCTTAGGTGAACCTAAAGAGTGGGATAATTTCCAAGCTCACGACGTGTGGATTGGCGTGCAATACTCCTTAGTCACGGCGATGGCAGCCTTGGATATGCAGCAGCAAGCCGCTGATTTACTCAGCGCCACTTATCGCAATCTATATCAAGATGCACGCATTCCGTTTGCTGCTCCAGAAGGGTTTAATGCTAGCTGCCGCTTTAACAGTAAGCAGTTCTCCCACTTGAAAGACGGCGAAACCGAGCAGCTTCATCAGGCGCTAATAGACTTAGGTTTACTCTACTCAGATGGACGTATTGCTGCAGATATTCCACGTCAGTTTAATGAGTTCAAACTGCGCAGTGCCGCCTTATGCCAACAATTTCAGTTAAACAGCCAAACGCTGTTCTACGCCTTACACCATACCGGACTTAAGTACACCGCAGGTCGTTACTTCCGCCCCGGCATGATCTTTTCTTTAGCCTTGGTTAAGCCTTTGACCAACGCCGAACAGCATTCAGCTTAACAATTCTGAGGTAAATATGAGCAAGCAATACGGTTATTTCGATGACCAAAACAAGGAATACGTACTAACTACGCCGAAAACGCCGATAAAATGGGCGAACTACGTGGGAACTCTCGACTTTGGCGGTTTAGTGGATACCACTGGCGGCACCGTTGTGTGTAAACAAGATCCCGCCTTAAACCGTATTACTAAATACATTGCCCAGTTGCCACAGTCTGAGTTTAAAGGCTCAACGGTGTATATTCGCCGCAAAACTGCGCAAGGTTACCAACTGTTTTCTCCGTTCTTTACGCCAACGTTAGAAGCCTTAGATAAGTTTGAATGTCGCATTGGTTTGTCTTACACCCGCTGGGTAGTTGAAGCTCAAGGTTTACGTATCGACCTTAAGATTTTTGTTCCTCAAGGTTCTAGCACCTTAATTCAAGATATCCAGGTCACTAACATTAGTGAGCAAACCCAAGCGGTAGATGTAGTTCCGGTTTACGAGTTCACCCACTTTGATGCTTTAAAACAGCTAGTGAACGCCGATTGGGTACCGCAAACCATGGCGCTAAAAGCGCACCCAGAAAGCACTGGCCACGTAGTATTAGAGCAATATGCTTTCATGAAGCGAGATAGCGCCGTGAACTACTTAAGCTGTAACCGCCCAGTTGATTCTTGGGAGGGTGACCGTCGTGCATTTTTGGGCGATAACGAATTTGGCTCTTGGTCAAAACCCTTATCACTAATGGAGCCTAGCTTAGGCAACTCTGAATGTGACCGCGGTGATAACGTAGGCGCGCTATTGGTGAACTTGGGCGAACTTGCGCCGGGTAGCACCGAGCGGGTAATTACTCAGTTAGGCCAAGTAAGCAGTTTGGCCGACGCCAAACCAAGCATTGATTTATATCGCCAAGAAAGCGCTGTAGACCAAGCCTTTGTTGAGCTATCTGGATTTTGGGAAGACTACCTACAAGTGATGCAGGTAGACACCCCAGATACAGCCATGAACTCAATGCTCAACGTACATAATCCTCGCCAATGTCACACCACTAAAAACTGGTCTCGTTACCTGTCTTTATACCAGTTGGGCTACGGCGCTCGCGGTATTGGCTTTAGGGATTCATCGCAAGATTTAATTGGTGTGATGTCGCACATGCCGCAAGAAGCACGCGAATTTGCCGAGCGTTTATTATCGGTTCAACTCGCCAACGGCTCGGCCATGCACCAGTACTTCCCACTCACTATGGAAGCCAACGAAGGCGACTCACGCGAAGAGCCAGAGTGCCCTAACTACTACGGTGACGACCATTTATGGATCGTTCTCACGGTTGCTCAATACCTAAAAGAAACTGGCGATCTGGATTTCTTAAATAAACCTATTTCTTATTACAGCAAAACCCTAGAACCTGAAGAACGCCCGCAAGCCAGCGTTTATCAACACTTGCTTAAAGCCGTTGATTTTACGTGGAACAATGTAGGTGAACATGGCCTACCACTACTCGGTTTTGCCGATTGGAACGATACTGTTAACTTGCCAACTGGTGCTGAGTCTCTGTTTGTTGCTAACTTATTTGGTAAAGCGCTAAAAGAGTTGTTAGACATTGCCAAGACCTTAGATGACCAGAGCAGCTACGATTTGCTCAATGGTTACTATCAAGAAATGAAGCAACGCGTTAATCAGCACGCTTGGGACGGCGAATGGTGGGTACGTTACTTTACTAACGAAGGCCAACCGATTGGTTCGCATAAAAACCAACATGGTAGTTTATACACCAACGGACAGTCGTGGCCGGTAATCTCTGGCTTTGCTGAAGGCGACCGCATGCTAGCCGGCCTTGATGCTGTCAATCACAAGCTAAACACCAAGTACGGCATTATGTTGTCTGGCCCTGGTTACAATGGTTTTGACCCACAACTGGGTGGTGTAAGTACTTATCCACCGGGTGCTAAAGAGAACGGCGGTATCTTCTTACACTCAAACCCTTGGGTAATGATGGCCGAAACCATAGCCGGTAACGGCGACCGTGCCTTTGAGTACTACAACCAAATTAACCCTGCTTTCCACAACGATAACTTGGATGTATTCCAATCCGAACCTTATTGTTACCCACAAAACATTCTAGGTGCGGAACACAAACAATTTGGTATGGGTCGCAACGCCTGGTTGTCGGGCACCTCTGCCTGGACTTATGTAGCTGGTACTCAATACATCTTGGGTATTAAACCCACGCTAACGGGGCTAGAAGTAGACCCTTGTATTCCAACGGCATGGCCTGGCTTTAGCGTGAAACGCCGTTACCGTGGCGCACAATACAACATTAAGGTTAGCAACCCTAACGGCGTAAGCTCGGGTGTGGTAAGTGTCACCGTAAATGGTGACGCGATCGATGGAAAAGTGCTACCTGTCTTTAGTGAAGGCGAGCATCAAGTAGAAGTGGTACTAGGCTAAACCGAGTACAGCAATAAAAAAGCCAGCGCTATGCTGGCTATTTTTGTATTTAAAATAATGACTTACTATGGCAGAGCTAAAGACTTTTGCGTCTCAGCATCAAACAAGTGCACGAAGGTAGCATCTAAAAATATCTCTAGAGACTTGGGCAATTGACCATGCTCCGCTGGAGCTTCAATCACAATATTCTGCCCGCCCATTTCTGCTTTTACGTGCATGGTCGCGCCTAATAATTCACTATCAGAGAAGGTAGCTTTGGCCGCTATAACATGGCTAGCTTCTAGCTGTTTCTCATGTAAATGAATATCGTTAGGGCGAATGCCTAGCGTTAGTGCTTGACCTTCTTGTAGCTTACCTACAAATTTCTCTGGGGCTTTAATCACCTGGCCAGCTAATTCCAATAGCCACTCGCCGTCTTGCTGTTTAGCAGTCGCTGGGATCATATTCATAGACGGTGAACCGATAAAGCTCGCTACAAACTGATTTTTAGGCTGAGTAAACACCTCATAAGGCGTACCAATTTGTGCGGTAACCCCTTTGTTCATGATCACGATGCGATCTGCTAGGGTCATCGCCTCTACTTGGTCATGCGTAACATACAAGGTAGTTACACCCAATTTGTGGTGCATGTCTTTTATTTCTGCACGCATTTTACCGCGAAGCTTAGCGTCGAGGTTAGATAAAGGCTCATCAAACAAAAATAGCTTAGGCGTGCGCACCATGGCCCGGCCCATAGCGACCCGCTGGCGTTGCCCACCAGAAAGTTGTTTAGGTTTACGATGAAGATAGTCGGTTAACTGCAGCATTTCGGCTGCCCAATCCACCGACTTTTTAATCTCTTCTTTCTTAACCCCTTGAACTTTAAGCGCAAAGGCAATGTTTTCGTACACTGTCATGTGGGGGTAAAGCGCATAGCTTTGAAATACCATGGCAAGATCGCGATCTTTTGGGTCAACGTCGTTGAGGCATTTTTCATCCATACAGATTTGACCCGAAGAAATGGTTTCTAAGCCGGCCACCATCCTCAAAATGGTGGATTTACCACACCCAGAGGCTCCGAGTAATACCACAAATTCACCATCACTCATCTCTAAGTCGAAACCTTTTACAATTTCAACTTTGCCGTAACTCTTACGTAGATCTTTAAATGACAGTGACGCCATAATTATGCTCCTGCGCGTTGTTGTAAAAATTGTTGGAAGTATTTAGCACTTTGCTTAAGCACTCGTTGCTGGCTTGCATAATCAACATAAACAATGCCAAAACGTTTCTCATAACCGAAGGCCCACTCAAAGTTATCCATTAAACTCCAAGCAAAATAGCCACGCATATCCACGCCCTGCTCCATTGCCACAGCCACCGCGTCTAGGTGCGATTGGTAGTAGTCACAACGTTGCTGATCGATCACTTCACCATTTTCCAGGCTGTCTGCACCGGCCATGCCGTTTTCAGTAATGAAGATCGGCGGCAAGGTATAGCGCTGATTAAGTTTTACCAATAAAGCGGTGAGTGCTTCAGGGCACACTTCCCAACCCATATCTGTACGCTCTACATCTGGCAACACCACTTGGCGCGGACCATTTTCACTGGCTTTAATCACGTGGCGGGTGTAGTAGTTAATGCCTAAGAAGTCGATGGGTTGGCTAATTAAGGCCAGATCGCCAGGTAAAATAGTCGGCCACCATAATGGTTGCTGCTGGCGAATCGCTGCTGGGTATTCCCCTTCAACAATTGGTTGTAAGAACCAATGAATGCCTTGTTGCTCATCAAAATCGGCAGCTAATACATCAGCCGCGTTGGTTGGGTCTGCTGGGTAAGCAGGGGTAAAGTTAAGTACAATACCGTGCTCTGCTTTAGGGGCGTTTTCACGCATTTTTGGCAGTGCTAAACCGTGAGCTAGCAATATATGGTGAGCAGCTTGAAAACCTAGCTTATCCTCTGTTAAACCGGGGGCATGCTGACCAAAGCGGTAACCTAAAAAGGCACTACATAGTGGTTCGTTAAAGGTAGCATAACTAAATACTGAATCACCTAAGGCTTTTGTCATGATGTCGGCAAATTCAGCGAATTTATAGGCTGTTTCGCGACTTAACCAACCACCTCGGTCTTCTAGATACTGAGGTAAATCCCAGTGATAAAGGGTAACAAATGGCTTAATGCCTAATTCATTAAGTTTGGCAATTAAGCGTTTATAAAACTCAATTCCTTTACTGTTTACTTGCCCTTCTACTGGCATAATACGCGGCCAAGCAATCGATAAACGGTAAGCGTCAACACCTAACTCGGCGATCATCTCTAGGTCTTGTTCCCAAAGATGGTAGTGATCACATGCTACCGTGCCGTCGTCGCCATTAGCCACTTTTCCGGGAGTGGCACAAAAACGGTCCCAAATAGACTCACAACGTTCATCTTCTTTATTCGCGCCTTCAATTTGAAACGCAGCGGTAGCCACACCAAATACAAAGTCACTACGACGAAAAGGAGACGACTCGGGAAATTCAAAAGACATAACACAACCTCAACACTACGCCTTTACTGACGCATATCATTATATTCATGGGATAAAAAAGAGACTGCCAGCAGATTTACTGCTGATCGACCTTAGCTATACATTCACAAAAACGCATAGCTAACATCAAGCAAGGAGTCGATTAAGAGTAACTGGGACAGGTCATATTCAACTCCTTAAATTGGGTAGGTAAGCTAACCGACGGGAGGTGCCGACGATTCTCGCACTATAAGTTGTGGCTCTAACTGCACACCTTTAACTAGGTCTACATTTGATAAATTCTGTAACACCATATTTGCTGCGATGGTGCCCATTTCTTCAATTGGAAAACGAATAGTGGTCATCTTTGGTCGCAAATAGCGCGAATAAAACATGTCATCGTAGCCCACCACCGAAATTCGCTCCGCTGGTGATTCATTGTCTAGCGACAAAATGTCGTATACGCCAATAGCAATGTTATCGTTACCGCACACCACTCCGGTGAACTCAACATCACGCTGGAATAACTTAGCCGCCGCTTTGTTGCCGCCATCTTCTTGGTACAAACCTTCTACGACTAACTGTGCGTCGTATTCTATGCCTGCTTCATTAAGGGCATTACGGTAACCTTGTAAACGCTCTCGCGCATCAAGGTGAACTAATGGGCCCGTGATCGAAGCGATTTTTGTATGACCTAAATCGATAAGATGTTTGGTCGCCAAATAACCACCTAATTCATTGTTCAAATAAATGCAGCGATTGGCTAACTCCGGCACATAGCGGTTTAATACAAAAATATTAGGATTACGCTGACACATCTCTATCAGCTCATCGTCACCCATGGCCTGTACCACCAGCAAAATAGCGTCGACACGACGAGAGTTTAAAAAGCGAATCGCATCTCGCTCTTGTTCTAAATCATCGTGGCCACTGGTAGCGATAAGGTGCTGGCCTTCGTTTCGCAATACCGATTCAATACTGTGCATCATGGGACCATAGAACGGGCCAGATAAGGTACCTACTACAATCCCCACGCTATAAGAGCGGTTGGTCGCCAGAGCTTGAGCAAATGAATTAGGTTGATAACCCAATTTATCCATTGCAGCCATAACACGCTCTCGGTTAATTTCCGATACCTTGTTATTGCCATTCATCACTCTAGATACGGTTGCTTGCGATACACCCGCTAGATCAGAGACTTCCTTGATCGTTGCCATTATTACTTTAGCCTCGCTGTATTAGTAAGCGCTGACACTATAGTTTCTCCGGGCACAGTCAGAGTTAACCTATCCCCGTGAAAGCGCTTTCTCTTAATATGACTGATTGCAGTTATTTATGTCAATTGCCTTTGGGGGCAGCAAATCTGATATGTGAGCCGCCGCAAAGTTTCGATTTCATTGGTGAAAATTAGATTTGAAGCCAAAAAGTCATTGGCCCGTCATTTACTAAAGACACTTGCATGTCGGCAGCAAAGACTCCGGTTTCGGTAGCTAGGCCGCGGTCTTTACAGGCACTTACAAAATGTTCGTAAAGATGTTTAGCTTGCTCCGGCGTAGCCCCTTTAGAAAACCCGGGGCGCAAGCCTTTATCGGTATCGGCCACTAAAGTAAATTGCGACACCACCAATAAGCTTCCCCCAGCTTGCTGCACATTCAGGTTAGTTTTACCGTTTTCATCGGCAAAAATGCGGTACTTAATAACCTTTTCACAAAGCTTCACCGCTTTGCTTTGATCATCGGTTTGTTCAACGCCTAGCAAAACTAATAAACCAGGGCCAATGCTGCCACTTGTTTCACCACTAATTGTGACACTGGCCTGCTGAACCCGTTGAATTAAAGCAATCATAACGACTCCTCTATGTTGCTATCTATTGCTTGTGCTTGTTGTTGCTGCTGTGAAAACTCGCCAAGAGCGGCGGTGATCTCTGCGCCTATCAATACCACTACCCAACTCACATAAACCCATACAAATAATATGGGAATACTTGCTAAGGCACCGTAGATCACTTGGTAAGAAGGAAATGAAGCCACATATAAGGCAAAACCACGCTTGCCCAACTCAAATAGCAAAGCGGCGACAACCGCACCGGTTAAACCATGTTTAAAACGAATTGAT
The DNA here is from genome assembly GCF_030548385.1 of Agarivorans sp. 1_MG-2023. NCBI lineage: Bacteria > Pseudomonadati > Pseudomonadota > Gammaproteobacteria > Alteromonadales > Alteromonadaceae > Agarivorans > Agarivorans sp. 1_MG-2023. Next base: position 66,132 of record NZ_JAUOSJ010000010.1, read on the forward strand.
TGGTTAGGCACCAATAAGTACAACAAGCAAAACGCACCAATGGAAAACAACAAAGGCACCATACGTAACAGTTGATTCCATATTCCCAACAACGTTTCATCGGCAAACAGCTGCATAGAGAAAATATATGAACTTAAGGCTAAGCTGCCTCCCATTAACAAGGGGCCTAAAGTAAGAATCATCCAATACATAGGAAATGCGCTGCTCCAGCGTCGCTTCACCTTTACTCGCCAAATCATGTTTAAACTTTTGTCGATGGTAGAAATCAACATCAGCGCTACTACCGCCAATGCAGCTATTCCCACCGCGGTCATTTTTGAAGCGTTCTCCACAAAACCGCGCAGATTCTCTTTAACCACCTCGCCAGAGGCTGGCACAAAGTTGCTGAAGACAAAATCTTCAATATGAATTTGAAATCCAGCAAACACCGGAAAAGCACTGATAATTGAAAAAGTCACCGCCACCAAAGGCACCAGCGACAGCAACGTGACATAAGCAAGTGAGCCGGCAATCATCGTGAGTTTTTCTTGTTTGATACGCTGAATCAGAAAATGGCTAAAGCTTTTTGCGGTGGCAAAATAACCTTGCCAATCAAGCGTTTTTAAACGGCCACTCATGATTAATTTCACTCCTTTGTTTTTTATGGCTAAAGAATGACTCAGATATGCGCTCAACTCAAGTTTAACAAGGGCTTAAGCCTCTTATTTAACAAAAAAAAACTAAACAAAAGCTGATGTTTTTTTGAACTGAATCACATAAAGTGCTAGACTCCCGCCCCATTTCGTTTTGTTCTTTTTTGGATCCTAAGAACCATGTTTGAATTTCCTAAATTTCGGGGAGCTACGGTTAAAAACGACCTACTCTCTGGTTTAACTGTAGCGCTTGCGCTTGTTCCCGAAGCAGTAGCCTTCGCTTTTGTTGCTGGTGTAGAACCTTTAGTCGGTTTATACGCGGCCTTTATGGTGGGTTTAATTACCGCCGTAATTGGTGGTCGCCCGGGGATGATTTCTGGTGCCACTGGCGCACTTGCGGTAGTAATGGTCGCCCTAGTCGCAGACCATGGGGTACAGTATTTATTTGCCACCGTGGTATTAATGGGGATCCTGCAAGTGCTTGCGGGGGTATTCCATCTCGGTAAGTTTATTCGCATGGTACCCCACCCAGTAATGCTAGGCTTTGTTAATGGCTTAGCCATTGTGATTTTCTTAGCGCAATTAGGGCAGTTTCAAGTGCCTAATGCCTTTGGTGAAATGGAATGGATGCAAGGTAGCCAACTATGGATTATGTTAGGTCTAGTGGCGATTACTATGGCAGTAATCCACTTTTTACCGAAGCTTACTAGTGCAGTACCTGCTTCTCTAGTCGCCATTGTGGGAGTAACGGTATCAGTGCATGTACTTAACTTAGATACCCGCACCGTAGTAGATTTTGTACGCAGTATGACTGGCGACGCTAATGCGACAATTGCCGGCGGCCTGCCAAGCTTCTCTATTCCAAGTGTGCCTTTCAACTTAGAAACCCTAAAAATCATCTTCCCTTATGCTCTAGTATTGGCGGCAATTGGTTTGATTGAGTCTCTACTAACCTTAACGGTAGTTGATGAGATGACAGGCACCCGTGGTCACGGTAACAAAGAATGTATTGGCCAAGGTGTGGCTAATGTAACAACAGGCTTCTTTGGCGGTATGGGTGGTTGTGCAATGATCGGTCAGAGCATGATCAACATTCGCTCTGGTGGTCGTGGTCGACTGTCTGGTATTACCGCTGCTTTAGCCTTATTAGGCTTCATTTTATTTGGCTCTTCGCTAATTGAAATGATTCCTTTAGCTGCTCTAGTTGGTGTGATGTTCATGGTTGTACTAGGTACCTTCGAGTGGGCGAGTCTGCGCATGATTAACAAGGTACCAAAAGCAGATTTCTTTGTGATTGTATTAGTATCGGTTGTCACTGTATTCACTGACTTGGCGGTAGCCGTAGTGATTGGTGTAATTGTGTCGGCTTTGGTATTTGCTTGGAACCACGCAAAACACATCTACGTGACTACGTCTAGCGATGATGAAGACCACAAGGTGTATCAACTAGATGGCCCATTGTTCTTTGGTTCTGCGGCTAACTTCTTAGATTTATTTAGCCCAGCCAACGACCCAAAAGATGTTGTGATTGATTTTGCTAAATCGCGAGTGAGTGATCACTCTGCAATTGAAGCCATTGATACCTTGGCTGAGCGTTACGAGAAAGCAGGTAAAACTCTGCACCTTAAGCACCTTAGCCCTGAATGTCGCAAGCTACTAACTAAAGCAGGCAGCGCAGTTGAAGTGAATTTGATTGAAGATCCTAGCTACAAAGTTGCCAGCGATACGCTAGACAACTAAGTGCGTTAAACCTCTTCAAGATAAAGCCGTTAACTCCGAGTGAGTTAACGGCTTTTTTTGTGCTCGCATGCTAGATTAAACAGAGGTTGTGCAGGGTTAGGGGCCACAGTGCTAGATTCATTTTTGTCTGACTTAGGTTTGCTCATTTATGTTTTGCTGATTATTGCAGTGGCCCTGCAAGTGATGTTAAAACGCCGCCCAGTAGGCGTAACCCTTACCTGGCTACTACTGATTTTTGCCGTACCTTTACTGGGTATTATTTGCTACCAGCTATTTGGTGAGCGCTATTTGGGCCGCTTGCGCGCTAGACGAGCGCGAGTAATGGAAACCAAGTACAAACAAAGTGTACACCAATTCAAGCGTTCTCCTCACGCTGTAGAGCGATCCTGTTCAGAACAAGCAGAACCCCTAAATAAACTCACCCGGCGCTTGCTTGGCTTGCCAATATTGGGAGGGAATTTATTACAAAACCTTGAAGATTCCCTCTCTACGCTAAGCCAGCTAACCCAAGATATACACCAAGCAAAAACCACCATCTACCTTGAGTTTTACATTGTACAACTCGGTGGATTAGTCGACCCCTTGTTAGACGCTTTGGCGCTTGCTGCCCAACGAAAAGTAAGTGTGTACTTACTGGCTGACTCTGTAGGCTCAAGAGAGTTTTTAAGCTCTGAAAAAAGAACCCAACTCGAACATGCTGGCGTAAATGTGATTGAAGCATTACACGCCAACCCCATTCGAATGCTACTACAACGTATAGATTTAAGGCTGCACCGAAAAATTGCTGCCATTGACCAACACGTGGCGTATACCGGCTCTATGAATCTCGTAGACCCACGCTTATTTAATCAGCAGCGTGGCCTTGGCCAATGGGTTGATTTGATGTTGAGGGTGGAAGGTCCCGCTGCAGTAAACCTGCAAGCGGTGGTCGCTTACGATATTGAAATGGAAACTGGCTTGGCACTTATCGAGCAATTGGATTTAGTCTCCCCTGCCGCCTCTGCTGGCCAGCAGCTCATGCAGATTATGCCTTCAGGACCTGGCATCTTTGGCGACCATATTATTCAGTTACTGCTTTCGTCTTTATACTTAGCCAAGCAACAAATTGTATTAACCAGCCCTTACTTTGTACCTGATGAAAGCCTGCAAATGGCTTTAGTGACAGCCGCTAATCGCGGGGTAGAAGTTAACCTAATTTTACCCGCAAGAAATGACTCCTTTTTGGTACGGTATGCCAGCCATTCCTTTTATCAGCAACTATTAGATGCTGGCGTTAATATCTTCAAATTCAATGGCGGTTTATTACACACCAAAAGCCTGCTAATCGATCAACAAGTTGCTTTGGTGGGCACCGTAAATTTAGACATGCGCAGTTTATGGCTTAACTTTGAAGTGACATCGATTATTGATGACAAAGATTACGCCAAAGATTTATACAGAATCATGCAACACTACTTACAACAGAGCAGTAAAGTGGATGCTATTGCCTGGCGAAAACGTCCCGTTTATCGACGGTTGATGGAAAATATCATCCATATTTTTAGTCCTTTACTGTAGCAATTAAACGGCCTAAGTCCTAGCAAGGCACATTATTCACTACTGAATTTTTATTCAAGCGCAACACTATTACAGGAAGTAATCATTCGAGCTAAGGACAATATTCTTCAATACAATACTTAGCTAACAAGCCCTAAACGCCGAGCCTCCAACTGTTATCCACTACAATACATTTATAGCATGAATAAGGCTTTCAGCATCTATAAACTGAGCTACCGCACATTTCAATCACAAAAACATCTAAATAAAGTGACTAAATAGCCATTTAAGCATGTAATCGATTCCCCCATAATTATACATTTTCGCTCGTTATGCTTGGCGATTTATAGGATATATCTAGGTTTTCATGTGAGTCATCAACAACCCAGTTCCATTGCTCCGCGTAAATTGCAACTAAGCGCCTCCTCTGTAAAGCAATTAGCACTTCAGCACCAAGGCGAAGAACTCGCACAACGCTACCAACGTTTTTTTCAAGCGAGTATCGCGAGTAACGATTCTGAAGTGAAGAAGGTCTATCAATTACGCCATCGTGTTTATTGTGAAGAGTTTAAATTTGAACCTAGTAATAAGCTGCAGCAGGAAAAAGACAACTACGATAGCTACTCTCAGTATTGCCGAGTACAACATTTAACCAGCGGGCTTGATGCCGGTTGCTTAAGAATGGTGCACCCAAAAGGTCAGCAGAGCCTGCCTATTTTGGATGCCTGCGGTTCGGCTATTACTCATCAAGCATTGCACCCAGATAATTTTGCCAGAGAAAGTATTTGCGAAGTGTCGCGCGTGGCTTTAGATACTCAATTTCGTCGTAGGAAAATTGATAACAAAAGTGGTAATCGGCCTTCAGGCATGACCTTAGCGGAATTTAGCCAGAAAGAGCTGAGAACCTTTCCCTATATCACCATGAGCTTATATTTAGCAGCATCGATAGTTGCTGAACAAAGTGGCATTAAACACGCTTACGTGATGGTTGAACCCAAACTCGCTCGAAGCTTGTCCTTGTTTGGCATTAAGATGACGCGCATTAGCCCAAATATTGATTACCACGGTATTAGAGCGGCTTACCACATCACTCTTGAGCGCTTTCAAGAGCAACTCCCTTTGTTATACCAACCTTTGTTTGAGCTGATTAAACAAAGCGTTAACCCTAAAATAGGCTTACTCACCAACTCCCCCGCTTAACAAAAATTTTTACAAAAACTAAAAAAGGCAGCCTAAGCTGCCTTTTTTCAATCACCTTATAAGCGCTCGCTTATGGTGCTTTAGGTGGGCGACCCGCACGCTTACGTTCGTTTTCGGTAAGCAAACGCTTACGAATACGAATGCTTTCAGGCGTCACTTCTACTAGCTCGTCATCATCAATAAACTCAAGCGCTTGCTCAAGAGTCATAAGAATCGGTGGCGTTAGTACTTGTGCTTCATCAGTACCTGAAGAACGTACGTTAGTTAGCTGCTTACCTTTCAGACAGTTTACTGTTAAATCGTTATCACGGCTGTGAATACCAACGATTTGACCTTCGTATACTTCGTCGGCATGTTGAGTAAACAAACGTCCACGGTCTTGTAGGTTATACAATGAGTAAGTCAGGGCTTTACCGGTAGCATTTGAGATCAATACGCCGTTTTGACGCTGACCAATCGTACCGCCCTTATGTGGACCGTAACGTTCAAAAGTATGGTAAATCAAACCTGAACCTGAAGTTAGCGTCATGAATTCAGTTTGGAAACCCATTAGACCACGGCTTGGCATCAAGAAGTCCATGCGAACACGGCCTTTACCATCTGGTGCCATATCAGTAAGGTCACCCTTACGTAAGCCCATTTGCTCCATAACACTACCCTGATGCGCTTCTTCAACATCAATGGTTACTGTTTCGTAAGGTTCTTCAAGTTTGCCATCTACCGTACGCAGAATTACTTCTGGGCGTGATACCGCAAGCTCAAAACCTTCACGACGCATGTTTTCGATAAGGATACCTAAGTGAAGCTCGCCACGGCCAGATACGCGGAATTTATCCGGATCGTCCATTTCTTCAACACGTAAAGCAACGTTATGAACCATTTCTTTTTGCAAACGCTCAAGAATGTTTCGAGAAGTAACAAATTTACCTTCTTTACCAGCAAACGGAGAGTTGTTTACTTGGAAAGTCATGTTAACCGTAGGTTCATCAACACTCAGTGGTGTTAAGGCTTCAACGTTGTTGGTATCACAAATGGTGTCAGAGATTTTAAGCTCGCCAAGACCTGTAATAGCAATAATGTTACCGGCTTCAGCTTTCTGTGTTTCTTGACGCTCTAGGCCCAAGTAACTTAGCACAAGGCCAACTTTACCATTGCGGGTTTTACCGTCAGCGCCCACTACAGTCACTTGTTGGTTAGGCACAACACTACCGCGGGTAATACGGCCTACACCGATAACACCAACATAAGAGTTGTAATCTAACTGAGAAATTTGCATCTGGAAATCGCCACTTGGGTCAGCAGCTGGAGGAGCAACATTGTCAACAATTGCTTGGAACAATGGTTCCATGTTGTCTGATGGCTCATCTAAATCCATAGTTGCCCAGCCGTTAATCGCTGATGCGTAAACCACTTTAAAGTCTAACTGATCGTCAGTTGCGCCAAGGTTATCGAATAAATCAAATACTTGATCCATAACCCAATCAGGGCGAGCACCTGGTTTATCAATCTTGTTAATGACTAAGATTGGCTTAAGGCCTTGAGCAAACGCTTTTTGTGTTACAAAGCGTGTTTGCGGCATTGGGCCTTCTTGGGCATCAACAAGTAGCAACACTGAGTCAGCCATAGACATAACACGCTCTACTTCTCCACCGAAGTCGGCGTGTCCAGGAGTATCAACAATGTTGATATGGTAGTCGTTCCATTCAATAGCAGTATTTTTTGCAAGAATGGTAATACCACGCTCTTTCTCAATGTCGTTAGAGTCCATGACTCGCTCTTCAGCATCACCACGAGTAGTTAGCGTACCGGATTGCTGCAATAACTTGTCAACTAGGGTCGTTTTCCCGTGGTCAACGTGAGCAATAATGGCGATGTTTCTTAACTTATCTAGCACGGCTCTCAGCCCTTTTATAATGAGGTAAAAGTAAAAAGTGCGCTATTGTACATATAAACGACAACTTCTCATAGTTTTAAGTTGATCACGGTTTTTCTCCTACCCACTTAGGGTATGATAAGTGCGGCTAGAAACTTAACGCACCAAAATGGACAAGAACAGCACCACAAAAGTGCATCGCATTGCACTAAATTGATGCCCCTTCCCATAACAACCATATATATCAATATCTTATGTGTTGGCACAGTTTTAGCTTCAAGCAACACAACAGCGTTAATTCGTTATAAATACTATTAAATCGATTGAACCATCAATTTTGATGACACCGGAGGTTAAAAACATGTCTGCAGAAGTTTTAGCTTTGCTTAAAGAGCAAGAGGTTAAATTTGTTGACTTACGCTTTACCGATACTAAAGGTAAAGAGCAACACGTATCTATTCCATCTCACCAGGTTGACGAAGATTTCTTCACCGACGGCAAAATGTTTGATGGTTCTTCTATTTCAGGCTGGAAAGGTATTAACGAATCAGACATGGTATTAATGCCTGATCCTGCTACTGCAGTACTAGACCCGTTCACAGAAGAAAACACTCTAAACCTTCGTTGTGACATTCTTGAGCCAGCAACTATGCAAGGTTACGACCGTGACCCACGCTCTGTAGCTAAGCGCGCTGAAGAATACATGCGTTCTACCGGTATTGCAGATTCTGCATACTTCGGTCCTGAGCCAGAGTTCTTCTTGTTTGATGACGTTAAGTACAAAACTGACATGTCAGGTTCTATGTACAAAATTGATGCTGATGAAGCGTCTTGGAACTCAGACAAGCATTTTGAAGACGGTAACACTGGTCACCGTCCTGGCGTTAAAGGCGGTTACTTCCCAGTAGCACCAGTTGATTCTTCACAAGACCTACGCTCAGCAATGTGTTTAGTACTTGAAGAAATGGGTCAAACTGTTGAAGCGCACCACCACGAAGTAGCAACAGCTGGTCAGAACGAAATCGCCACTTTATTCAACTCAATCGTTGAAAAAGCTGATGAAACTCAAGTTCTTAAGTATGTTGTTCACAACGTAGCTCACGCTTACGGTAAAACAGCGACTTTCATGCCTAAGCCAGTTGTTGGTGATAACGGTAGCGGTATGCACGTTCACCAATCAATTTGGAAAGACGGCGAAAACTTGTTTGCTGGTGATCTATATGGTGGCCTATCTGAAACTGCATTGTTCTACATTGGCGGTATCATCAAACACGCTAAAGCGATTAACGCTTTTGCTAACGCATCTACCAACTCTTACAAGCGTTTGGTACCAGGCTTCGAAGCGCCAGTTATGCTAGCTTACTCAGCACGTAACCGTTCTGCTTCTATCCGTATTCCAGTAGTACCTTCGCCTAAAGCGCGTCGTATCGAAGTACGTTTCCCTGACCCAACAGCTAACCCATACTTAGCATTCTCTGCAATGTTGATGGCTGGCCTTGACGGGATCAAAAACAAAATCCACCCTGGCGATGCTATGGACAAGGATTTATACGACCTACCTGCAGAAGAAGCAGCTGAAATTCCACAAGTGGCGACCTCACTTGAGAATGCACTAGCTTGCCTAGATGCAGACCGTGAATTCTTAACTGCTGGCGGCGTATTCAGCAACGATTACATCGATTCTTACATCGCATTGAAATCAGCTGACGTTGAACGCATCAACATGACAACTCACCCAGTTGAGTTCGAATTGTACTACAGCGTATAAACAAAACGTTACACAGCTTAAAAAACCCGCTTTAAAGCGGGTTTTTTTATTGCTTTTCAATAGGTTTTTGCCCACCGTTAGCAGGTTGAATGGAGGAATTATCAATGAGCAAATGGTTTGCTATCATTTTTTTTATCAGTTTCGGACTAGTAAGTGTTCAAGCCGCCGACACTATTTACCAATGGGTAGATGAGAATGGCATCACCCACTTTTCAGATCGCCCCCAAGTTGGCGCTACCGAATTACAGGTAGACGTCGCTCCGCCAGCCACCGATGGCCCCTTGGCAACTCCGCGTACACCCCTGAAAAAGAAACAAAAACCAGTTAAGTATCAAGTACAAATTACCAGCCCAAGTCATGAACAAACTATTCGCGACAACGAAGGCAAAATTTCGATTACAGCAACCACTACGCCACTGCCGTTAAATAGCATGGGCTACAAGTTGGTGCTTGATGGTGTCCCCCAAGGGCAAATCACTAAAATGGGGAGCTTTAACCTCACCAATATTGATCGTGGTGCTCATACTATTCATGTGCAGTTGGTTGATGATTCGGGCAAGGAAATTGCATCGTCTAAACCCATTACCGTATTTTTGCACCGCGCTAACGCATTTGGCGCTGGAGCAGCTGCAGCAGGGGGAGGCTAACTAGCAACTCTCTGCCTTTTGAGGTTAAACTCAGTGCAGAAGCACCAACTTGGTGCGCGCATTCAGGAGAGAGTAGTGTTAGAGATCTCTGGCTTAGAACGTTTAGTATTGGAAAATCAAGTTACCGCCATCGTGCTGCTTGATGCTGAGTTAAAAATTCAATACGTAAACGCTTCTGCCGAACAGTTACTCGGGCAAAGTGCCAAGCGGCTTATTGATGAGCCGCTTGCCATGCAGGTTAAGCACAGTTCTCTAGACCTCAGCAAGCTTGGCAGTGTGTGTAGCTCTGGACAGAGCTTTACCGATAACGAAGTGACCTTAGTGTTTGATAGCCACCATGCATTAGTCGAGCTCTCGGCCACACGCATTAATAGTCAGCAATACAACTTGTTGATGTTAGAAATGCGCGCTATCGGCCAACAGAAGAAAATTTCCCAAGAGTTATACCAACACGCCCAACAACAAGCCGCAAAGGAATTAGTTCGCGGCTTAGCCCATGAAATTAAAAATCCATTAGGCGGGCTGCGCGGCGCTGCGCAGTTGCTCGAAAAAGAGCTAGTTAATCCAGAACTCAAAGAATTCACCGGCATTATTATTGAGCAAGCCGATCGGCTGCGAAAGCTGGTCGATCGCTTGTTAGGGCCACAGCGCCCTGGCTTACATGAGCTACACAACGTGCATTCGGTACTCGAAAAGGTCCGCCAGTTGGTCAAACTTGATTTGCCTTCAGGGATAAGCGTAGAGCGAGACTACGATCCAAGCATTCCCGATTTTGAAATGGATCACGAGCAACTCTTACAAGCCTTTCTCAATATTGTACAAAACGCTGTGCAAGCACTGGGCGAAAGTGGTGGCAAAATAGACATAGTTACCCGCACCGCTCATCAAGCAACAATTGCCGGGCAGCGTTTTAAGCTGGCCGCAGAAATCAAAATTATAGATAACGGCCCGGGGATACCTACTGAACTACTCGATACCCTGTTTTACCCCATGGTAACCGGGCGTGAAGGCGGTACAGGTTTAGGTTTATCAATCGCACAGAATTTAATAAATCAGCATAAAGGGAAGATTGAATGCGCCAGCTGGCCAGGACATACCGAGTTCACCATTCACCTTCCACTACGACGTTAAGGATGTACTAACATGGCAGCAACTATATGGGTCGTTGACGACGACAGCTCTATTCGGTGGGTGTTAGAAAAAGCGTTAAAAACGGCAGGCTATGATTGCCTAAGCTTTGCTGACGGCGAAATGATGCTGCAGCAATTAGACTATGAACAACCTGACGTAGTCATTTCAGATATTCGTATGCCAGGCATGGACGGATTAAGCCTACTGGAAAAAATTCAAAGCCATTTCCCAGAAATGCCGGTGATTATCATGACCGCCCATTCAGATTTGGATAGCGCGGTAAATGCCTACCAACGTGGTGCATTTGAATACTTGCCAAAACCCTTTGATATTGACGAAGCGGTTTCGTTAACCGAGCGTGCGGTGACGGTTTCCAGAGAGCAAAAAGGCAGTAAGGCAAATAACAAACCTAGCTCTCCAGCGCCCGAAATTATTGGTGAAGCGCCTGCTATGCAAGAGGTGTTTCGAGCGATTGGTCGCTTATCGCGCTCCAGTATCTCAGTGCTTATTAATGGCCAATCGGGTACAGGTAAAGAGCTTGTTGCACATGCCCTGCATAAACATAGCCCACGCGCCAGCGGCAGCTTTATTGCGCTTAACATGGCAGCCATTCCAAAGGACTTGATTGAATCTGAGTTATTTGGCCATGAGAAAGGTGCATTTACCGGCGCCAACAATATTCGCCACGGTCGCTTTGAACAAGCTAACGGCGGAACCCTATTTCTTGATGAAATTGGTGACATGCCCTTAGACATTCAAACCCGTTTATTACGGGTGTTAGCAGACGGGCAGTTTTACCGGGTTGGCGGTCATTCTCCAGTACAGGTGGATGTAAGAATCATTGCAGCTACTCACCAGAACTTAGAGAAAAAAGTGGCTGAAGGTGATTTCCGTGAAGATTTATTCCACCGCTTAAACGTGATTCGTATTCATTTACCTTCATTGTGTGAGCGCCGTGAAGATATTCCCGCATTAGGCAAACACTTTTTAGAAATTGCCGCCAAAGAGCTGAATGTAGAAAGTAAACTGCTACACAAAGACACTCAGCGCTTTATGATGCAACTGGCTTGGCCAGGTAATGTAAGGCAGCTAGAAAACGTTTGTCGCTGGTTAACCGTAATGGCTAGTGGTCAGGAAGTACTACCAGCAGACTTACCGCCAGAGTTAAGCCAACCAGTTATTACCGAGCAAGGGGAAAGTGCCGATACTAACTGGCGCTCACTACTCAAAAGTTGGGTGTCTCAGCAATTGGTATCTGGGCAAATCGATATATTAGGTGAAGCCATGCCTGACTTTGAACGCATCATGCTTACCACAGCACTTGAGCATACTCATGGCCACAAGCAAGAAGCCGCTCGATTATTAGGCTGGGGCCGAAACACCCTAACTCGCAAGTTAAAAGAGTTAGATGTAGAAGCTTAAGTTGCAGTATGCCGAGTAAAGCTTAACCGCCTTGGTTAAGCTTTACTCAAAGATAAGCGAATAGAAAAAAACATAAGAGACTTTGCCACCACTTAGGCTACGATTGAGGCTTGCCCTACCGTAAAGCCATTTTCAGCTAAAAACTCAAAACCTTCTGCTGCTGAAGAAAAATTGCGATTAATATGATCTTCTGGCTGCTGCCCTATCATCCTTTGCAGTTGATAGTCTTTTAAAGTGTTTTTTTTGTAGATACGTACCGAATGAGTCATATTTCGCATTATCGCCCATTGCAGCATCTCATGGATTAATGGTTCAACTTCTGGGACGGCCAAGGTCCAGTCATCAAAGTAAACGAAGTGAGCCCAGTTGTCATGGCACAAGCCATTAGCGTAGGCTTTATAGTCCTTAATAAATGCCTCAGCAGTCTTCACGTCCCAAGAGCCAATAATACTAATAATCATCACTTGTTGGTCTGTTCGTAAAGTATAAAAGTTATCTATTATCACTTTAGTTTTGCTACCTGCTCAATCGAAGCTTCTTCGATTATAGGCAACTTATCTCTATTAAGAGCTATTTCCTAAAGTTCAGAACACTAAAACTTATAACTCAACTAGAGGCGCGCTTTTGTAAGAACAAGATTTTTGCGGGCACACTTCCCGCTTTCCTGCTGCAGTTTTCTTCAGTACTAATAACTTCCAACCACAATCAGGGCAAGGCTTAGCGATGGGCTGATCATTTACTGCATATGAACATTTAGGATAGGCGTTACAGGCATAAAAGGTTTTACCAAAACGTGATTGGCGAGAAGCAAGCTTACCTTTGTTGCAAGAGGGGCAAGTAATCTCGGGGGCGCTTTCTGCTTGCGGTTGTGCTGACTCAATGTGCTGACAACTTGGAAACGCGCTACAACCAATAAACATGCCGTAACGCCCTTGGCGTAGCATCAGCTCCTCACCACATTTAGGGCATTCAGTTCCAGGCAGTACTTTCTCTAGCGAATGATCTTGTTGGTGCAATGCTCGGCTGTAGTCACAACTTGGATATTGGCTACACCCTAAGAAGGGGCCCGATTTGCTATTGCGATGTTGCAGCTCGCCACCACATTTGGGGCAAACATCGTATTCTTTTTCTAAGGCGTGCTCGTGTGCGGAAAATAATTTAGGATCAATCTTAGACATGCTTACACCTCGTTGAACTTTGCTAAGCATAACAAAATAGCGCCAATAGGCTATTGATTCGACGCAAGCAAAGCTCTATCGAGATGATAAGTTGGCGTAACACCGCTTGGCAGCGGTGTACTTAAGCCTTAATGCAGTGGACCATCACCCAGATCGAATAATAGTTCTTCCATTTGTTGATAAGCCGATTCACTACCTGGAACATTAAACAGCACCATTAAAATGATCCATTTTAAGTCTTCCAGTTCAAGTTCTGGCCCATCTAGCTCCATCACTCGGTCAATTACCATTTCACGGGTTTCTGCATTGAGTACTTTCATTTGTTCAAGGAACAACAAAAAGCCTCGGCAAGACACGTCTAATTTGGCAATTTCAGGTGTGGTATACACCCTTAATGAGGGAATCTCAGAAGGATTTAAATAAGGCTGCTTGTCGCTATCTTGCAGGGCAGCAAGTTGCTCCAACCAATCTAATGCCTTATAGATTTCTTCTTTATGAAACCCTGCGCGACTGAGCTCTTCTGTGAGCTCATCGTGATCCATCAACAGCTCTACATCACTATGAATGTAAGTTTCGAATAGATACATGAGGATATCAAACATAGTTAGTTCCTCCTCAGCTTGACGTAACCACCTGGCACAACGGCCACAACACCCAATATCTCAAGCTCAGTTAACTGAGCGAGAACAGCATCAACAGGTTGTTGAGTGCTTAAGACGAGTTCATCAATTGACGTCGTCTCATAAGATACGTTATCCAACAATTGACGATAAGGCAAATCTTGTTCCTGCATATTTTGCTCCACCGCGGGTAAAGCCAAGGGACTTTGACCGCCAAATCCGCCTAGCTCTTCCATTATATCGACCGGAGAAGTGACCAATTTAGCGCCTTGCTGAATCAAATGGTGGCAGCCTGCGTGTAAAGGGTCGTCTATTGAACCCGGTACTGCGAACACATCGCGGCCCTGCTCCGCCGCATAATTAGCGGTTAACAGCGAACCACTCGGCAAGCCAGCTTGCACCACCAACACGGCTTGACTTAAGCCGCTAATAATTCGATTACGACGAGGGAAGTGATTCGCTTTAGCCGCTGTACCAGGCCAAAACTCGCTCACTATAGCGCCTTGCTGCACAATCTCGTGCGCTAGCTGCTGGTGTCGCTTCGGGTAAACCCTGTCTAGTCCTGTAGCCACCACGGCAATGGTAGCGTCTGGCCTAGCCAACAGCGCGCCTTTATGTGCGGCAGCATCAATGCCTAAGGCCATGCCACTGGTAATAGTTAATCCTTGCTGAGCCAACTGCTGGGCGAAATCTTTTGCATGATTAAGCCCCGATAAACCTGCATGACGGCTTCCCACCATTGCCAATTGAGGTTTAGCTAAGAGCGCTGGATTACCACGCACAAACAGTAAAAGCGGTGGGCGCTGAATATTGCGTAAACACTCTGGGTATAAGGCATCAAAGCAGCCTATAAGGTGGCAATCGCTTTGTTCTAACCACGCTAGCGCTAGGTTAATACGAGCTTGATTGGGTTGACGAAGGGCAGAAATTTGTTGCGGGCTAAATTGCCAAGCCTGTAACTGTGTTTCATCAGCACTGAGCAGTTGGTCAATGGAGCAATGAGATAAAGCCGCTTGCAGGCGCTGTACCGAAAACCTAGGCACACCTGCAAGCAGTAGATATTGAACTACCGATAAACTCGGTAGCAACTATAGGTTCTCCACCAAATAGTTAGGACGAAGAATCACTTTGCTATCAGTAATAATGGCATAGCTTAGTTTTTCATAAGACTTAAATACCATCAGCTCGCCGACTTTTTCGTTAGGTAAGCTAACGCGTTGCTCGTCGTTATTAAACATGCGGTCAAAATGGTTGGCCGTATCTTCATAAGATTTACGCTTAACTTTATCAATCATCACCTTACCCGGCTGAGCCACGGCAAACATATCGCCCGGCGCCACGTTGTCACGAGTCCCTTTGTTAATAATCACTACGTCGTAGCGACTCATTACAGAGGTATCGGTTGCCGCAGAGATAATATAACCACTCTCTTCTATCTGCTTGTTGTTAGGAACAAAGTAAGCAGGTAGGCGATCTTGGTCAGGCAGCTCCAACATGATGTCGCCTTGGTTAATCTCTTTTAGTACTTGAGTGACCTTAAACTGAGTAATGTTGTCTTCATGTTTGCGTTCAGATACACCAATACCGATAAAGGTAAGAATCTGGCCTAACTCTTCTTTGGTTTCCGGATCGCGGTATTTGTTACCAACACGGTAAATACCGTAATACTGCCCAGGCTTGGTTTCTCCACGCGCATACATGGCACGACCAATAGCAATACGCGATTGCGCATCATTGTCGCCTAGTACGTAAGGAGCGCCTTTCAAGGTATCTTCATCAACAATATGGTCATGTGTCAAAAAGGCACTAATTGAAGCCAGTGGTACCGTTGGAATCGGAGGAGCTTTTTCTTCGATACGCGCTTTTGGCGTAACTTTAACAATGCGTTTGCGCACTAAACGTGGCTCGCCATTTTCATATACCAGTGATAAACGATCACCAGGATAGATTAAATGTGGGTTTTCTACCTGCGGGTTAAATTGCCATAAACGTGGCCACAACCAAGGAGAGTGTAGATACAAAGCAGAAATATCCCACAAAGTATCACCTTTTTTTACAACGTAAACTTCGGGAAAATCCTCCTTTAATTTTAAAGTGTCAGCAATTGCGCCTCCAACTAACAACAACAAAGAGGCCCAAAGCCAAACTAATTTTTTCCCTTTCATAGTGTCTCCCAGCGACATCCCTATATCCAAAGCTGTTTTTTAGTCACATAAATGACTAGAATTACCACCAATCTACCAAAACCTAATTAAAGACAGAAGCTATGGCTGTACTCGAAGTATTGTGTTTTCCAGACGAGCGTTTGCGTACTATAGCGCAACCCGTTAATAATATTGATGATAATCTTAGAACTATAATCGAAAACATGTTTGAAACCATGTATCTAGAGGAAGGAGTTGGCCTAGCTGCGACACAGGTCAACATTCATCAGCAAATTGTTGTAATCGACGTCTCTGAGGAGCGAGATCAACGACTTGCGCTAATAAACCCAGAAATTATTGAAGCCGACGGCGACGCGCTTAACGAAGAGGGATGTTTGTCTGTTCCTGAGTATCGCGCGCAAGTGCCTAGAGCCGAAAAAATCAAAGTTAAATCTTTGGATGTCGACGGCAATGAGCAAATTTTTGAAGCGGAAGGTTTACTGGCTATTTGTGTGCAGCACGAACTCGACCACCTAAAAGGTAAGTTGTTTATCGATTACTTGTCGCCGCTTAAACGCCAGCGGGTAAAAACCAAGCTAGAAAAACTTGCTCGCCGCAAGTAAGCCTTAACCAATTTGTGGAAAACAGCATGACGCCATTGCGGATCATCTTTGCTGGCACGCCTGATTTTGCAGCGCGCCACCTTTCAGCCCTTATCAATAGTCAACATCAAGTGATTGCGGCTTACACGCAGCCCGATCGTCCAGCAGGCCGAGGCAAGAAGCTGCAAGCCAGCCCGGTTAAGCAACTCGCCGAGCAACACAATATTGAAGTATTCCAACCAGAAAACTTCAAAAGTGAAGACGCTCAGCAGCAATTGGCAGCGCTTAACGCCGATTTAATGGTGGTAGTGGCTTATGGCTTATTGTTACCGCAAGTCATCCTTGATACGCCCCGTTTGGGATGCATCAACGTACACGGCTCGTTACTGCCACGCTGGCGCGGGGCTGCGCCAATCCAGCGCGCAATTTGGGCTGGCGATAGCCACTCAGGTGTCACCATTATGCAAATGGACATTGGCTTAGATACTGGCGACATGTTGCTATTAGAGCAAATAGAGATAGCGAGCGATGAAACCAGCGCCTCACTGTACGATAGGCTCGCTGAAGTAGGTCCACAATCTCTCATTAAAGCTGTAGATGGCATCGCCAAAGGCGAACTGACTGCAACACCACAAGATGATGCAGATGCTAACTACGCTAAAAAGCTGAGCAAAGCTGAAGCCTGTATTGATTGGCAACAAGATGCTGAATTTATCGAACGTTGCATTCGAGCATTTAATCCATGGCCTGTGAGTTATTTCACCCTAGCTGAACAGAACATCAAAGTATGGCAAGCCAGTGTAGTAGCCGATGCGAGCCATCAGGTGCCGGGTACGATTATTAGCGCCAATAAACACGGCATTACCGTAGCCACCGGCAAAGACGCCTTGCGTTTAGAACAGATCCAACTCCCAGGTAAAAAAGCGCTCTCTGCAGCTGACGTATTAAATTCGCGCAAAGAGTGGTTTGAAGTAGGTACTCAATTGGAGAGTGCAAATGGCTGAACAGCCACAAGTAAAACAAATTAATGCCCGTGCCGCTGCGGCTAACATTTTATTTCAAGTGGTTGACCAAGGTCAGTCACTGAGTCAAATGTTGCCACGCGTACTGCCTCAAGTAGTCGCTCGTGATCATGCCTTAGTGAAAGAGCTATGTTTTGGCGTATTACGTTGGTTGCCGCGCTTTGAATCGGTGCTGCAGCAGCTCATGGACAAGCCCTTAAAAGGCAAAATTCGCAATGGCCATTTCTTATTAATGGTGGGTTTATACCAACTGTTTTATATGCGCGTGCCTGCCCATGCAGCGGTATCAGAAACTGTATCTGCTACCGGCCAACTAAAGCTGCATAGTTTAAAAAAACTGGTGAATGGTGTATTGCGCAATGCAGAACGTCAACGTGAGCAGTTAGAGCCACAACTTACCGCCAACGACAGCTTACAATATTGCCACCCAAGCTGGATAAGCAAACGACTAAAAGCTGCTTACCCTGAGCGTTGGCAAGACATTTTAGAGGCTAATAATCAGCACGCGCCAATGTGGATTAGGGTAAATGCCCTGCAAGGTGAGCGTGATAATTACCAAAAGCAACTCAACGAGTTAGAAATAGCCAGCCAATCCTCTGATTTAGCTAAACAAGCATTATGTTTAGAAAAAGCGCAAGCCGTATTCAAATTGCCTAACTTTGCTGAAGGTGCCTCCTCAGTTCAAGATGGCGCTGCGCAAATGGCCGCCAGCCTGCTAGACGCACAAGCCGGTGAAAGAGTGCTTGATGCCTGCGCAGCTCCCGGAGGAAAGACTTGCCATATTCTAGAGCTACAACCCGAGTTAAGCGAATTGGTGGCAGTAGATACTGAGCAAACGCGCCTCAATAGAGTTACCGAAAACCTAGAGCGAATTGGCTTAAAGGCCACTTTGCATTGCGCCGATGCCAGTAAGCCTGAAGAGTGGAACAAACAGCCTTTCGATCGCATTTTATTAGACGCACCCTGTTCGGCCACAGGGGTTATTCGCCGCCACCCAGATATTAAGTGGTTGCGCCGAGAAGCCGATATCGCCGAGCTAGTGAAACTACAAAAAGAGATTTTGCAGGCACTGTGGCACGAACTGAAACCCGGCGGCATCATGTTGTACGCCACTTGTTCGGTATTGCCCGATGAAAATAGCCAGCAAATTGCCGCCTTTTTGCAACAAACTGAGGATGCTGAGTTAATTCCAATTAACCCTGATGAAACAGCCGAACAACCCGGTTGGCAACTTTTACCCGGCGACAATAACATGGATGGTTTTTATTATGCGCGTTTGCGTAAAAGCCTCAGTTAAGCTTGCCTTTACCCTTTACAACGGTAACACTAAAAAATAGCAATAAACGCTTAAGGTATTGTTAGCAAATGAAAATCATTATTCTTGGAGCGGGCCAAGTAGGCGGCACGCTAGCGGAAAACTTAGTGGGTGAGAAATCAGACATTACCCTGGTAGACACCAATCAAGACCGCCTTCGTGAGCTGCAAGATAAGTTTGATTTACAGGTAGTATTTGGCCATGCCGCCCACCCTAGCGTGTTGCGCGAAGCAGGGGCTCACGATGCTGACATGTTAGTGGCAGTCACCAACAGTGACGAAACCAACATGGCAGCCTGCCAAATAGCGTATACCCTGTTCAATACCCCAAACAAAGTCGCACGGATCCGTTCAGAAGAATTACTCGCGGAGAAAGACGCGCTATTCTGCAACGAAGCGGTACCGCTGGATCATCTCATTGCCCCTGAACAGCTGGTAACCGACTACATCAGCCGCTTAATTGACTACCCCGGCGCTTTGCAAGTGATGCAATTTGCTCGTGGCCGGGTGGGTTTAGTGGCGATTAAAGCCTATTACGGCGGCCCGTTAGTGGGTAATGCCTTATCGGTATTGCGTGACCACATGCCCGATATCGAAACCCGTGTGGCGGCTATTTTTCGTCAAGGTCGAGCCATTCGCCCTCAGGGCACTACGGTGATTGAAGCCGATGATGAAGTGTTTTTTGTTGCCGCCAGTGACCACATTCGTAAGGTGATGGCCGAGCTGCAGAAGCTTGAGAAGCCCTATCGCCGTTTAATGATTGTAGGCGGGGGAAATATTGGTGCAGCGCTCGCGAAGCGCCTAGAAAGCCAATACAGCGTTAAACTGATTGAACGAAACCAACGCCGCGCCGAACAACTGGCTGAAATGCTCAACAATACTATTGTGTTTTGTGGTGACGCTTCAGACCAAGAGTTACTGAGCGAAGAAAACATTGAGCAAGTTGACGTATTTATTGCGGTAACCAACGACGATGAAGCCAATATTATGTCGGCCATGCTCGCTAAGCGCATGGGCGCTAAAAAGGTAATGGTACTGATTCAACGAGGCGCTTATGTTGAATTAGTGCAAGGCGGCACCATCGACATCGCCATTTCTCCGCAGCAAGCCACCATCTCAGCGCTACTCACTCATGTACGTCGCGCCGATATCGTTAACGTGTATTCGCTACGACGCGGCGCAGCAGAAGCGATTGAAGCGATTGCCCATGGCGATAGCAACACGTCGAAAGTGGTCGGTCGCAGCGTAGGCGAGCTAAAACTTCCTCCAGGCACCACCATTGGCGCGGTAATGCGGGGGAACGAAGTCATTATTGCCCACGACCATACCGTTATTGAACAAGACGACCACGTGGTGATGTTTTTAGTGGATAAGAAGTTTATCCCTGAAGTAGAACGTTTATTCCAACCAAGCCCATTCTTCCTGTAGGCTAAATTTCACATGATGATTACCCCCGATCTTCGGCCCATCATGTTTGTTACAGGCATTGTGCTGTCTAAACTCAGCCTACTCATGTTAGCCCCGCTTGCTTTAGGCATGGCTTACGACGAATCCGGTTACGTTGAATTCTTTTACACCATCATAGTGACCCAAACCGTGGCCTTTGCTCTGATTCGCTGGGGGAAAAAGCCATCTTTTAAACTGTCAGTTCGTGGCATGTTTCTGCTTACCACTACCGTATGGCTAGTGGCCTGTGTATTTGGGGCATTGCCGCTGTATCGTATCGATCACATCAGCTTTACCGACGCTTTTTTTGAAACCATGTCGGGCCTCACCACCACGGGCTCAACGGTACTGGCAGGTTTGGATGAGATGCCCAAAAGCGCGCTACTATGGCGCTCTATGCTGCAATGGTTAGGCGGTATCGGCTTTATTGTTTTAAGCGTAGCCATTTTGCCATTTTTAAATGTTGGCGGTATGCGTTTATTCCAAACTGAATCTTCCGATTGGTCTGACAAAAATACCCCTAAAACCAAAAATGTGGCCAGCAATATTCTTAAAGTTTATCTGCTGTTATCGATGCTATGCGCGTTGGCTTACCACTTAACCGGCATGGATTGGTTTGAAGCCATTAACCATGCCATGACCACCATATCCACCGGCGGCTACTCCACTTCAGACGAATCAATGGCGCACTTTAGCAATGCCAGCCACTGGGTGGGCAGCGCCTTTATGTTATTAGGTGGTTTGCCATTTCTACTATTGGTGCAAACACTTCGCCATAAAGATATACACTATATTTGGCGCGACGCGCAGGTAAGAGGCTTTATCATCCTAATCGCAGTAGTGGGCGGAATGATGAGCTTATGGCTGTGGTTACATGGCACATTTTCGCTGCTGGATGCATTGCGCATCAGTATCTTTAATATTATCTCTATTGTCACGACCACTGGCTATGGCTTAACTGATTTTAGTCATTGGGGTAACTTTACGACCGTACTGTTTATCTTTTTGATGCTGGTGGGAGCGTGTTCTGGTTCAACCTCTGGCGGGATTAAGATTTTCCGTTTTCAGCTGGCCAGCGGTTTATTCTCACGCCAGTTAAAGCAGCTGGTTCACCCTAATGGTATATACCCTCATCGCTACAACGGCCGATTAGTTAGCGAGCAACATGTACGCTCACTGGTAGCGTTTATTTTCGCCTTTTTCTTCACCTTAATTCTGCTCGCCAGTGGCTTAGCCTTGCTGGGTTTAGACCCCATTACTGCGCTGTCTGGCGCAATGACCGCTTTAGCCAATGTAGGGCCAGGATTAGGAAGAGTGATCGGCCCCGACCATAACTTCCATTTGCTGCCTGATTCGGCCAAATGGTTGTTGTCATTGGGGATGTTATTAGGCCGCTTAGAAGTGCTCACAGTATTGGTGCTATTTTTACCTGCTTACTGGCGCTATCGTTAAGCTTGGCGACGACCTCGCAAGAGATAAGGGTTCGCCCACCACCAAATCCCTAGGTAGACAAAGTACAGCCCAATAATAATCATTTTGTGCTGATTACTGCCGGTATCCACTGTTTCAAAATCAACGCCAGCGATACGGCAATACAACAAGGTAATCACTACAATGCTGTAGATGGTGGAAAAGCGCCACAAAGTGAGTAATAAAGAACGCAGCGCCCCAAGTAACATAAATCAGCCCAGCCTATGCAAACATGCCAAGAGGCGAGCGGCTAAACGCCACGGCCAATAATTGAGCAAATACCGCTATTGCCGCTAAACCCGCCACTAAACGTACCAACTGATTTGGCGCGCGCTTAAGAGCAAATATACCCAGCACAATATATACCACCAACAACACTACTTTTGCGCTCAGCCAATCTTGAGCAATAGGATATTGCTGCAACATAACACACAATAAAATAGCAGCTGCCAACAAGCAGGTATCAATGATGTGTGGGGTGATTTTCAGCCATTTCTTATTAAGCATAGGTGATTTGAGAAGCGCTAAAATCCAACGAAAAATAAAGCCGAGAATACTGAGCATAGCCAAGGTCATATGCAGGTGTTTTACCATTGGGTAGTACTCGAGCATTTCATATCCTTATTTTAGTAAACAATTATCACAGCGCTCAGTGTATTAACTTGGCTTTAATACCACAAACTTTTTTCATCAGTAACAATTCAATAACTAAAGCTAGGTGCCTGATTATAAAAACAATAACTGGGCATACCTCACATTAACCTTTCCGTTTTGCCGATTTCGCCACCAATTCATCACAAATAACGTGATCTAGCTCTCTTGGGCGATCTGCTAAACTATGGGAGAGTGTTGCTACTTTATTATCTTTTCATTAACAAATGCCGGAGTCGGTCATGTCAGAAGCGCCAAATATGCTACCTGCCATCGATATTTTGATGTGCCACACTGGGGCCTCATTTTTAGATGCCTGCCAAGAATTGGGTGTAGACCCAAATGAAATGTCCGAGTTTGATCCAATAGATTCAGAAGATAAATAAAAAATCGGCAGCCTAGGCTGCCGATTTTGTTTAAGCCTCTACTAACAAGCCTCATTTTTTAACCCTAATAACAAAAAACATAAACCCATAAAGCCCACCGAAAACAAATAGTTAAATCGCTTTGTAAAGATTGTGAATTTGCAGCGGCAGCGCTAGCTTTCGGCTTGTGATTGTAGTTACAATTGATATCTTTAATGCCTATTTATAGGTAGATTTATAAAGCATCAAAGCTGTTAACTTATCACCCAGCGAGTAACGGAATGTCGCAGTTATACCGAGTAAGCTTTATTAGTAATGGAAAAACCTACGAGTTGTACGCTAGGCAGGTTAATCAAGGCACTCTGATGGGTTTTGTTGAACTTGCAGATTTTGTGTTTGATGCGCGCGCTCAACTGATCGTTGACCCTGCGGTAGAGAAGTTGAAAACAGAATTTTCTGGAGTGTCGAAAACATTTGTGCCTATGCACAATATACTGCGCATTGATGAAGTAGATAAACTAGGGCTTGCCAAAATTCATGAAGATGCCACCATTACCCCCTTCCCCTCAAATCTGTATACCCCTAAACAATGAGCAACGATTCAATCATTGATTGGTTTAAACTAAAAGCCCAATTTGGTCACCAAGACCTACTAAAACATTGGCTGACAGATTTTATCGCCGGTAGCGATCAAGAATTAGCACAACTTCAACTAGCAGTCAGTAATCAGCAATGTCCTGACGGATTGTTATTGCAGTTGCAAGGTATGGCGGCGCTAGTGGCTAGCCCAAGTTTACATCGCTGCGTTCAACAATTGAAACACAGCGAACAACTAACAGTCGATTTAGAGAGTACTTTGCGTTGCTATCAGCAGCTAGTGAGCGAAATCACTCACTACCTACATCAACACTAAGGTTTTTTCAGCCAATCGCCCGACGGTGATTGCACATAAGCGCCACTACTACTGCGCTCAATGGCTTTTTTACCTGCCAAGGTTGCCACCTGTTGCTCTGTTAAGCCGTTCTCTTTAGCTATCTGCTTGTATTTAGCCAAGCGCTTTTGGTTAATACTCTCCACCAAGCTTTTCACTTCACCGCTATGGCTTACTACACCTAATAAACCGTTGCTTTGCTCACCTACCCAGCCTTTGGTTTTGGCGTCATCTAAATCGATTGCCGCTACAGAAAAGCTTAAGCTCAACAGTAAGGCTAATATCCAGCTATTCCATTTCATCATGCTCTCCTAAAACAGTCCGCTATCGTCACTAAATAAATCATCAAGTTGCTTATCTACACGCACTCGAATCTCATGATCAATTTTTACATTGAGGTTAACCGTAATCGGTTTATCTACCGCCACTTCAACCTTAGGAGTACAGGCCGCAAGGCCGAGTACCATAGTTAAGGTGATGGCGCTGCTAACGAAGATGTGTCGTCTATCCATTGCTGCAGTTGTCCTGACAGTTGTTCGCCAATACGTAAACTACGTAATAGCTGATAAATGTTTTCTTGGTGGCCGTAATTTAAGGTTACCAAGCGCGGGCTGACTTGTTGATTACGCCCAATAAGCTTTACCTGCATATCCAGTTGCCCATCTTCGGCAAAATCTACCTCGGCTGCAAGTGTTTCATAATCAAAGTCTTCTAATAAGCTTAACGCAAAATCAAGAGAAGCATGCTGCGCCTTAACCGCCACTAAGGATTGATGAGTTAGCGAAATATGACCGCTCGGTTCTACTACCGCCAGCTCACCATCAGTAATCGCGATGCCTTGCTCACCAAAGCGCATCGGTAAACGACCCGATACCGAGCCATGCATACTTAAACCCAGCTCAGGATACAGCTTAACTAACTGCTCTAACTGAATTTTCTCTATTTGCAGTAAGGCTGTATTTGGTAACGCTAAAGGCACTTCTTCAAGCTGAGCTTGCCCACCTAATACATTGAAAGAAATATCCTGCAATAGCAGGCTTTGCCATTGAGTTATCGGCGAAAACATAGGTTGCTGCCAGTGCAGGGCAAGCTCTGATAGAGGAATACCAATATCCCATTGTGCCAGCGAAAGCTTACCTTGATGCTGCCAGCCCTGCTGAGGTTGATAGCTAAACGCACTGGTTATGCTGGCATCATCAAAACGTAACTCGCCCCACAGTGCATTGATTGTCGTGGCATCAATGCTCCCTGTTAGCTGCTGCGATTGCCAAGTAAAATCCACGGTAGCGGCAGCGGATAACAAATTTGCAGGCTCAGGCAAATCAATAAAGGCTTGTTGCAGGGGAAGAAGGTTTTCGCTGCTTAAGCGACCTTTAACAGCCAGTTCAGGGCTTAGTTGCCAGCTGCCAGAGCCTTCGGCTTGCCAATCATCAACACTCACCCGCCAAGAGTCGTTGGTTAATTGCCAGTTTGCCGCAGGTAAATTTATGTCGGCAATACTTAAGGGCGAACTTGCTAACCTTAAGTGCCAATTGTTCCATTGGCTTAGCTTGGCGGTAAAAGAAGCATCGATCTCTGGCAAGTTAAGCGCGCCTTTAAGTTTCAGCTCCTGTCCCACTAAACCACTTAACGAAAAATCGAGATTATGTAGTCGCGAATCAACTAACCAACGTTGTTGGCTAAACGTGGCTAAACGCGCTAAAAGCGTATTGCCTAACATGCCGCTCAAAGAGATATGGCTGCTTTTAGGCAGTATCAGTAAACTAAACTGGCTGGTCGAATTGGGGCCTTGCTCTTGATAGTTAAGCTGCCATTGCTGACCTTGCTGTTTTAACCCAAGCTTGCCCTGAGTAATTAACTGCTGGTGAGCGCTAAGCTGCAAGTTTTTCACTTCAACCTGGCTAGCACTCAATGCTTGAGGAAGCGCCAACAATTGATCAAACATTTGCTGGCTGGCAGCCTGTAACATTGGTGGGGAAATAGTCTCAGAGCTAGCGTCTGGCTCGGTATCTAGCAAGCAAGACACATCTAGGTGTACGCTCTCTATACTCACAGATAGTGGGATGGCAGTAATACTCAACCCTTCGGTATGCACAGCCGGGCATCCGCCCCACTCACCTTGAGCCATCGCAGCAAGCAGCTGAGTATTCGCCGAACACACGCTACTAAAAACACACGCCATAAAAACGCATATATTCAAGCTAAGAGTTTGAATAAAACAAGGGCTCTTCAAGGCTGAATGACGGGCCTTTCCACGCAAGCGATTACTTCCATTTTGGCTTAAGGGTATGTTTGAATACTAAGCGTTTTTACCTTGAATAACGAGCAAACAACTTGCTCAATAATTATTTGAGCTTGACGAATCAGCTAAAAGCGACAAAAACTTAAGGCTATTAATCGGTTTAATTAGCCGCCGCATTCTTTGTCTTATCAAGGAGCTACATATATGGGTGTAACAGCAACGCGAGGAACACGTTAATGCCATGGTGGTGGTTTTTGGTCATGACCATCATCATCGGCATGGTGGTTTTTCAACTATGGCGTAACGTGCAGCAGCGCCGCTGGGATTCGCAACAACCCTTACACAGTTTGTGGGTAACAGTGTCTAAACGTGATGAAATTCCGATAACCCGTCCCGGTAAAGAAAATGAAGATTTACACACTCGCTACCGCTATTTTCTTGAATTCACCCCCCTTGAGGGAGGTGAATCGCGCCGCTTTCAAGTTAAGCGTAAGCAGTTTGATCAGCTCACCCAAGATCTTGAAGGCGAACTCACTATTCAAGGTAGCCGTTTAGTGAGCTTTGAAGCGGGCCAAGCGAGCGCGCAAGATAGCGAAGGGCAATAAGGCCACCAGCAGACCCGCGGCTATAAACATCGCTCCCAATGCATGGTAGGCCGCTAACTGTTCGCCCAAAAAACTCACACTAAGCACCGCGCCAAATAACGGCATTAAGTGAATATATTGACCGGCAAGATTAGCCCCAACAATTTTTACTCCGTAGTTCCAGGCTAAATAAGCCAGTAAAGAAGGGAAAATGGCGACATAGGCCAAGGCAGCCATAGCATCAGAACTGAGGTCAAACGCGGCTTGTGGCAGGTTTAGCCAATAGAATGGGCTAAGCACTAACGAGCCTACCACTAAGGTACAACCTAGGAATGCTGCACCACCTAGATCGGCGGGCTTAAAACGCAAACCTATTGAATACAGTGCCCATACTAACGATGACAACACGATCCATGCGTCACCTTGATTAATGCTTAGGCTGGCGAGTTGCTGCCATTGGCCTTTTACCAACAAGGCCAATACCCCAACAAACGACAAACCTATCCCCAACAATTGCCGAGCAGAAATTTTTTGTTTTAGCGCTATCCAGCTCACCAGCAGAATGAATATGGGAATCATTGAATTAATAATGAGGGCGTTGGTAGCTGTAGTGCTTTGCAAACCGATATACACGCAAGAGTTGAAACCTGCCACACCCAAACACGCTAAGGTGCTAATACGCAGCCAATTAGCTTTAATTACTGCTCGCTGGCGCCACATACTGGAATACAACAAAGGCATGGCAATCAACATTGCTAAGGTCCAGCGCCAGTAAGATAAAGACATCGCCGGCACTTGGTCTGAAATATAACGGCCTGTAACAAAATTTCCGGCCCAGAATAGCGGCGGTAAAACCAGTAAACCATAGGCCAACAGCTTTCCTTTCATGAAACCTTCCTTTCCCACTCTAGACCTCAAGCACTTAGGGCTGTTAGGGTATAGCATCAGCCGGTGATTTGCAGTACTATCCGCCATCGCGCTGATAGCGTTTTCTACTACAACATTAATTCATGGATAACGATCAATGAGTCTACTCGAGGCTATTAATGCAGGATTGCATGTAACAGCAATTATTTTGCTGGCTGGTGCGCTGTACTCTGAAGCCTTTCTGTTTCGCCGTGGAATGAACGAAGACGACGTTAAAAAGCTGTTATTAGCCGATGCTACCCACGCATTTTCTACCGTGCTGATTTTTATTACTGGCGCGCTAAGATTATTTATTTTCCATAGCACCAGCCAAACTTACCTAGACAATCCATTTTTTGCCTTAAAAATGCTGCTATTTTTTGTGGTAGTGCTGTTATCTCTTTACCCTTCATCTACCTTTTACCGTTGGCGCCGAGCCTTAAAGCAAGGTAAACCTTCAATGATTAGCTACCGCCAACACTCGTCGGTCATTTGGCTAATTCGTTTAGAACTAGGGGTGTTATTGTTAATCCCAATGTTGGTAACGTTAGCGCGTGCAGGGTTTGGTAACTAAACACCGTTTTACCTCTTAAACGAGCAATTAAGATCTAAAGTTACCTTTAGGCTGTTTTTGTTGTCGAGCCTGTTGTATAGATAAGCACAGCGAACAACACTTAGCGTTTGAGGTTTACGATATGCCTACTCCATCTTTCCGGCTCAGCCAAGAGCATGAGCTCGACACGGTGTATCCAGAGAAGATTGCTCCCTATTGGCAAAAGCATGCTCAGCCAGCCAGCTTTACTGGGGTGAATGGCTTAAATATTCACTATGTAAAAGTCACTGCAGAGACACCAAACCAGCAGGCAATAGTAGTATCTCCCGGGCGTACCGAAGCCTACCTAAAATACGATGAACTGGCCTACGACTTGGCTCAGCAAGGCTATGATGTATTTATTGTCGACCACCGTGGCCAAGGGCTATCAGACAGAGAGTCGGCTCGCCAACAACCTGGTGATGTGGCGCAGTTTCAATATTATGTAGACGACCTGGCTCAGCTTATTGAACAACAGGTGCTTAGCCAAACCTACTCACACCGTTTTATATTGGCCCAC
The DNA here is from genome assembly GCF_030548385.1 of Agarivorans sp. 1_MG-2023. Taxonomy (NCBI): domain Bacteria; kingdom Pseudomonadati; phylum Pseudomonadota; class Gammaproteobacteria; order Alteromonadales; family Alteromonadaceae; genus Agarivorans; species Agarivorans sp. 1_MG-2023. The sequence continues at coordinate 94,668 of NZ_JAUOSJ010000010.1, forward strand.
TCTATGGGTGGCGCGATTGCCGCCCATTACTTACAGCAGCACCCCGGTATATTTAACGCGGCGGCGCTATCTGCGCCTATGTTTGGTATAAACCTAGGATTAGTGCCCAAATTTATTGCCACCTCTCTTGCTGCAACATTGAGTCGATTAGAGCACTCATTACAACGCGGTCCTTATTATGCGGTAGGCCAATCTAACTACAAACACTGTGGTTTTAACAACAATCATCTTACCCACAGTGAAGCGCGTTTTAAGCAAATGCAGCAGGTTTATCTTAACTACCCACAAATACAACTTGGCGGCCCAACAAACCGTTGGCTTCACCAAAGCTTTACCGCTATGCAGCAGATAATAGAACACGCCAAGAGCATTAATCTTCCACTATTATTACTACAAGCTGAGCAGGATTCTATAGTTACCGCAGCTGCCCAACGGGCCTTTTTTAAGGCGATGACCAGCTCGAATGAACAGGGGCAATTTAAGATTATCGCCGGTTCACGACACGAGATACTGTTTGAGCGCGATACTCTTCGTAACCCAGCGTTAAACAACATTCTCGCGTTTTTTGCTCAGCATTCTAACTAGCTGTAACCCGCTTTAGTGGTTTACCAAGGAGCTAATATGTATCAACTTATCGCTACTGATTTAGATGGCACGCTGTTAAACGGCGAACATCAAATATCTGAACATACAATGCAAACGGTTACCCGCTTGTACCAGCAAAACGTGAAGTTTTTAATTGCTACTGGCCGCCATTATATTGATGTAAGACCGATCGCCGATCAATTTGATTTCCCCATGTATTTAATCACCTCAAACGGTGCACGAGTGCATAACAAACAAGGCGAAGTGCTGTATCGAGCCGATTTAAACTCTGAGCAAATCCAAGGCATTTTAGATATTTCAGCTAAGTATCCACTACACCGAAATATTTACCATGAAGACAATTGGTACGTTGAACAAGAAAACGAATATGTGCGCTCGTTTAACCAACACTCCGGCTTCAATTATCAGGTCACGCATTTTGAAGATTTAGAGCATCAGCATATCTGTAAGCTATTTTTTGTTGCCGACCATGAAATATTGCTTGAGCTGGAAAAAGAACTGGTGGCGAAGTTTGGCGATGCACTAAACATCACCTTTTCCCTTACCGATTGCCTTGAAGTAATGACCGCTAAAGCTAACAAGGGCGAGGCCCTAAATGCAGTGTTACAACAAAAATCTATCTCTGCTGAAAATTGCATTGCCTTTGGCGATGGCTTAAATGATAAGGAAATGCTGGCTTTGGTAGGAAAAGGTGTGATCATGGCCAACGCGCATGACCGTTTAAAGTTGACTTTACCTCATTTAGAACAAACACTTAGCAACAAAGAAAATGGAGTCGCTGAGTTTCTTATCGGCACTTTCAAGTTGTAGCGGTATTTAAAAGGGAAAGGTAATGAGGTTTGTTAAGGTACTTGGCATTGCAGCAGTAAGTTGTATCAGTTTATTTGCGTGTTCTCAAACGCCACCTCCCGCCCCACCCAAAAAGGTTGAGCCAGTTAAAGTAGCGGTTAAACTCAACCCCGCCACTCAGCTTACCGGCCAACTTCAGCTCAACAAACAAGGGGCTATATTTACCCCCTGCCAAGGCAGTAGCCAGTACTGGGTAGAGTTTTCTTCAGCAGACAAACAACTGCTAGAACGCTTTGCCGACAACAGCCAACTACACGTAGAAATGATGGGCCGCTTCGATAACGTAAGCAAGCAAGCCCCGCAGGCTGACTATATTGCTAAAATTGTTCCTGAAAGCTGGCAGTACCTAGCGTCTGAAGGCCCAGGTTGCGAGTTTAGTGTTTCCGAGCTTAGCGCTTGGGGTAACGAACCTAGCTGGCGAATAGATGTAGAAGAAAACAAAATTCTGCTCAGCACGATGTCTGGCGCAGCCAACCAAGCAATTACTCGCAGTGGTATAGATAAAGGCGTTCATTTTTGGCAAGCCGGTGCTGACCTTTACCTTAGCGTAACCAAGCAGCAGTGCATGGATACCATGGCCGACAGCGTGTATCCCTATACCGCAGAGCTCACCTACAAGGGTAAAGTATACCAAGGTTGTGCCCGCCGCCCCTTCAAGCAGCATGTAGACTTACTCGCCGGTTATTATCAAGTAAAACTGCCTACTGCTTCGGGATCTGGCCGAGTGGTGGATTTAACCCTAAATGGTGATTTTAGCGCCCAGCTACAAAACACCTATTTAGAACAAGACAAAAGCTTTGTTGAAAAAGGTTATTGGTACCCACTAAACCAAACTAGCCTGGCATTTACCGTTAGCCAAAGCCGTAATCAGCAAGTTAAAAGCGATATGATTTTTGATTGGGACGGACGTCTACTGCGTTTACGCAACCCAGAGTCTCAGCAACAAGGCAGCGCTGGCCTTAACATGATGAAAATGAACGGCCCAGCCATGGCGCATAACAGTAAAACTAAAAAGACTTACCATCAACGCAGCTTTGAGCCTGCCACCTTAAAGGCCAGCAGCGAATACGACCCTGAGGTAGAGGCGGCATTAAAGCAGTACTTCAAATTGCATCGCACCGAGCTAAATGGCACCAAGTACCAATGGTGGAAGTTTGATTTAAACGGCGATGGTAAAGACGAAATTATTAGCTACGTAGACTGGTGTGGTAGCGGCGGTTGTAGTTTATTGGTATTTGAAGCCAAAGATAACAATCACCGTTTCTTAAGCAAAACAACGTTAGTACATACGCCGTTCTTTCTGGCCACATCAAGCAATGCCCGCTGGCAAGATTTATTAATACAAGTATCGGGCGGCGGCGCCACACCAGGGCTGCGTTTATTACGCTTTGACGGCCTAAGTTACCCGCTAAACCCTAGCGTTCAACCAGAGGCTCCTTCGCCAGCCCCTGTAAGCGGTATTACCTTTCAAGCTGAAGCCTTCAGCTCTGGCGCAGGGCGAGCGCTTAACTAGCCACAGACATTGCTAGCTCAATCTCAGCGCTAGCGTTACAATGCCCCTGATTTTTCAGGGGCAAGTTATGACACAGCAATTCGACGTAATCATTATTGGCGCAGGCGCCGCAGGTTTAATGTGTGCTGCTACTGCAGGCTATCGCGGCCGTTCGGTATTAGTCATTGATAATGCTAAAAAAGCTGGTCGAAAAATTCTGATTAGTGGCGGTGGCCGTTGTAATTTTACCAATCAACACGTAGCGCCAGACAACTTCCTGTGTGAAAACCCTCATTTCGTTAAATCGGCATTAGCCCGCTACCCTTCTAGCAACTTTATAGAATTAGTAGAACGCCATGGCATTGAATACCACGAGCGAGACCACGGCCAACTATTCTGCAATGACAACGCGAAAGAGATTGTAGACATGCTGCTTACCGAGTGTGATTGGGCAGGTGTAACCATCAGCCTACGCAGCGAAATTAAGTACATTAAACAGTTAGCAGAACAACAGTTTGAAGTAAGCGCTGGCGGTCAAACTTACCAAAGTAACGCCTTAGTGATTGCTACGGGCGGCTTGTCTATGCCCAAATTAGGCGCTACGCCTTTTGGCTATAAAGTGGCTGAACAATTTAGCTTAAAAGTGCTCCCTACTCGCGCAGGTTTAGTGCCATTTACTTGGCATACCGAGCAGAAAGAACGCTTTGAAGCACTCTCGGGTATTGCTGTTCCTAGCTGTATAACCGCTGCCAACGGCAAGCAATTTAGCGAAGCCCTATTGTTCACTCATCGTGGCCTCTCTGGCCCCGCTATTTTGCAAATATCTAACTATTGGCAACCCGGCGAAGCCATTGGCATTGATTTGCTCCCTAAGCAAAATGCCGCAGCACTGCTAGAACAAGTATTGCTACAGCACCCCAAACAAAGCCTTAAAAACACTCTAAGCCAATGGTTACCCAAACGTTTAGTAGAAGCCCTGTTTGAAGAAGCCATACTAGCCAAAGCACTAAACCAACTCGGCCACGGCGAACGCGACAACATTGCCGCTAAACTCAACAATTGGCAAATCACCATGAACGGCACCGAAGGCTATCGCACAGCCGAAGTAACATTGGGTGGTGTAGATACCAACGAACTTAGCTCTAAAACTATGGAAGCAAACAAGGTAAAAGGTTTGTACTTCATAGGCGAAGTAATGGACGTAAGTGGTTGGTTAGGCGGGTTTAATTTTCAGTGGGCGTGGGCCAGTGGTGTTGCTTGTGGGTTGGATTGTTGATTTTATTGAAAGCAGTCACTTTTAAACTCAATGGCTGCTCTGATTAAATCTGCGTCACCGACTAATTATAATTTTTAGCATATTGATAAAGCTGAATGACTCGCGCTTTAACCAATTCTGCTTTATAAGCATTTCTTGAAAGATTGTAAGAACTACCAAAATTGACTCTGTTCCAGTTTTCACTAATAAACTGTAGTTCTGAGTCTCTATAGCTTATCCATTTTTTTGCGAAACTTTAAGCAGTGCAAACTCTTTATCATCAAGGGAGTTTTGTCAAAGTTTATAAGCTCTATTCAACTCTCCGTCTAAAAACGAGTGGTATGCATTATACTGCTCTAAGATGTCGACGCTTTTGCTCGTACTGTTGGCTAAATCTGTTTCATATACTTTAGCTGTACTCTCGAAACTGCCTAGATAATCAGGTGCATCAGGATTATCAATGGCCTGAACCGCCACCACACATAGACTTAAACCAACAGATAAGGCACTACGTAAATATTTTTTCAATACAACCTCAAGGTAGCTCAGCATTTTACTCTTTGGAACCTTCCAATTTCGCTAGTTCACTATAACTAGCGCCTTCGCAAATAAAAGACCTACTTTTAGCGGCTTTCTTTATAGTAACGCTTAATACAACCTCAGGCTCTCCGAGCTCTTCACTGCGATAATCACTTAATACAACATCTAACATGCCAACCTTAAACGTAAGGCTATGCTCATCAACCCGAGCACGGTGATAACTTGACTTCTCCGTCTCAACTCTAGAACTATCTTCTACAACTTTTTGGTTCTGAATCTCGAAGTTTTGAAAGTAAAAGGCGTTTTTTGATCGGCACAAGCTCAGGGCAAGCTTTTCAGGAGAATTGGTATCGCATACAAAAACGTGACTCTCGCAAGCCAAAGCAGATTGCGGAGTAAAGCAGTACGAGACTAAGATTATAATTAGTAATTTATACACGAGAAAAAAGCTCTGTTACCAGAGCTTCGCTTAATCTACCATTGTTTAAGTAAGGTATAGGGGGCACTTTCACTTAGGCGGGTAAGCACATAAGCATGCACAGAGGAGTAACTCCCACCTTCAACGCTGTTTTCCATATACAAAAGTAGGTCTTCTATACCATCGCCGTTGTAATCGCCTTTGGCCATTAACGTTAACTTCTGAATGCTCCCTTCACTATAGAAGATAGCTTGCTCTTCGTTTAACTCTTCCACTCGCTCGATTGAAAACATGTCGTCCCAACTAACAGCAGTAGCTAAGCGTTCTTCAGTTTCATTTGAAATAACCAGAGCAAGCTGCGGAGGAACATTTTTCGCGAATGACTCATTAAAACTTAAATCAGCTAAAAATGACTTTTTAGCTGAAGATAATTTTGACAACTCAGACCAAGACTCACATATATGATTAGATGCATAAACATAGCCATACTCATAATCATTTAAAGAGGTGTATCCATTTTGAAGATTAGCGACTAAATCAGTGCAAGTAGACACTTTTACTACATCTCCCTCTTGGTTTTTTAGGTCCGCATCAAAGTACCATTTCGACTTATACATAGAAGAAAATGCTTCTGGCTTATCGGTTTTTACCGCGTCCATAAAAAATGAAGTAGATTTATTGTATTCACTAAAATAGGCAGGAATACTAACATCTGCGCCAACCGTCTGGCAGCCGAAAACCGTTAACAAACTCAAAAATGTTAATTTATTCTTCACTATTTTGCGCTCCTCAATAAACTACGAACGTAGTCATTTCTTGATACACTAACCTGAGGTCTATTGCACTCTAACGCTGCTTTATCAAAGTCTTGGTTTTTTATATGAGTGTTAAATCTAGGGAAACCATTTTTTAGCGTTGTCATTCCTAAATTAAAAATCATGTCAAACAAAGCTAATTTCACATCATTTGGATAGGTAGCAAAAGCAGCGGCCCCATAAACGACCTTAAGCTCTTTCTCAAAACTCTTAATATGCTTATCTATCTGCTCATCCATTAATGATTCAGCCACGATGAGATTAGTAAACGGCTTAAATTTAAAATGAGGCTCCGATTTGCCAAACGGTCTAGCTTTGATGGTATTGAACTCATTCTCAATTTCTTGAGTACTCGCTGCTTTACCACTAGCTCGAACAACGAACGATACTTTTTTTGCCTCGCTTGCATCCTTCATCATATGGCCTACACCCACCGTAACCTTACCCTCGGTGCACAGGTACATATGCGGTATTCGACCTTCTTGCTGCTCAATAGCCTTTATTAGCTTAGCTTTCATAGCGCCAGCTATAGGTATCACAGCCTTAATTGCATTCGCGCTCAACTTATCATTAATCTTACGGTGGCTACCGCCATTAGCATCGATTCTTCCATCAGGGAGAGCCATACCAACTACTTTCTTTTGGAATGCTTTAATCGCTTTAACCGTATTAGAGTTTTCTGGTCTAGAGCCTAACTTTCCGTCTACCACTAGCTTCTTAGTCGGTGGAATTTGTCCCAATATTTGGTTCAAAGCAGCTTGTACTGCTTTTACATCGTTGGGTTTATTTATGCCACCCATACCGACTGATTGGGTGATTTGTAACTTAGCCATTGTTATTCCTTATACTTTAAGCTAATTCGAATACCAAGCAGCATTACTGCATTATTTTATGTTGTCTAAAAATGAATAGTCGACTTCGACCAGTGATGGTTCCTTAACCAAAGCTTCTAGTTCAGGGTGTACTTCATCAGCATCTTTCGCGACTAAGTAGAGTAAGAAATCGGTGAAATTGTCATAAACTGAAACCTCTTGGCCGAAGGTTTCAGTTAAAAACAAACCCACTTCGCCAGCTCGTTCTGACTCTTTAGAAAACAAGAAGTAGTACCCGCCTCCAGCATAACGATTTATGACAACACCTTGATTGGGTAAAGATTGATATTCGGGAGTACTATACTTCTCTTGGTAAGATAGGGTAGTTTTCAATACATGCCCCAATCTATAGTCAATGGTTCCCTTTTCAGCCAATCCCTCAACGGAATCCCCAAACCACCCAACAAAGCCATAATTAGATAGAAAATGGCGGTAATCATTAGGCAAATGAATATTTAACTCTTTTTCTAGCTCGGTAATTTCAGACTCGGGTGTGCCACCGTCCCTACATTCGAAATTTTTTATATCTGCGGCTTTTTCTAAAATTTGATCAATCGTTAACGCTTCTGTCTTTTCACTCATTTTACTGCCTTAAATCACTAAATTCCCTAAACAAGGTCCATTACCATTTTTATCATAAAGACACTCGCCATCCTCATACCAATGTAGTTCTTTGTTGTTTTGGCTATGAAATTCTTCTGGTAACAGTTCCAGATTCCCTTGCTGATTAGGATTAACGTTTGGCTCACATCTAAATATCGGCTGTTTGTGATGAACATTAAAACCATCTGGCACTTCACCTCGTCGGTACATCCTCGTCAACACATCATCAATTTCTTCCGGACTCTTATCTGAGAACTTTTCTCGAAACACATGATTATCATCAGCCAATACCTCTTCAGCATAATTGGAAATGTATTTTTTTCGTTCTTTATCAAAAACTTTTCTGGCTTGTTCTACTTCACCCACCGTCCGCTTATGGTACTTGGTCGGTTTCGAGTTTGGATCAACCTTAACCTTTTGACCATTAACAATATGCTGCTCAGCAAACTCATCAATGCCAATTGTTTCTTTATATTCACCTGACTTATTAACTTTCTTAAGGGTAACTAAATTGTTTTCTTCGTCGATTGAGTGGACGTCATATTCATGAAGTTTACGATTAGTAAAACCTTCGGCTTTTAAAGGTAAACTACCTTTTTTAGCATCGCCATCAATACCTGTACTGGTGGCTGCGGTGTCTAATATCTTACTTACCGTATCTGCGCTTAAGCCATCTTCTGAAATAAGCGTACTCAGCATTCGGTTCAACTTTCCTGCGCCGTCTTTACACAACAGCCCCAGTGGATCTACCCACGTGGTGGGGTTAGCGGCATATTGGTAATGATTTATACCGCCCACTAAACCGATAGGGTCTTGATGAATAAAGCGCCCTTGCTGCGGGCAGTAGTAGCGATGGAAGTTGTAGTGCAAGCCGCTTTCATCATCAAAATACTGGCCTTGAAAACGCAGTGGGTTGTCTATTTTGTTGATGCTGAGTTGTTCAATCGCGCCATAGGCTTGGTAGTGGGCTTGCCACACTATGTTGCCTTGCTCTTCACTTAAACGAATAGGCGTACCGATATGGTCTAAGTGGTAGTGATAAACCTGGCCCTGTTTAATCATCGCCAGTGGACGGTGGCTATTTGGCTCGTATACATACCAAGTAAACTGGCCTTGGCTGTGTTCACCGATTAGCGTTTGGCCTTCCCACAAGTAATCTACTTTGCCTGCGGCGGTAGTTTTGCTGGCGCGGCGACCCAAAGCATCGTATTGGTAAAGGGTATTGCTGCCTGCTTGGCTAATGCTTACCAATTGATTTAAGCCATTAAATACTCGCTGTTGGCGAGCGTTGGCTTGGCTGGCGCTAACTTGGTTGCCGTAGCGGTCGTAGCGATAACTGCGCTCATTAAAGCTAATCAGTTTATCGCCCACCCGTTCAGCTTGTTTTGGGTTGGCAAAGCTATCAAACTCAAACTGCTGGTTGCTTTCACTTAAGCTGTTGGCTTTAGTCAGCTGACTCAGTGAATCGTAGGCGTAGTTTTTACTGCCTAGCTCGCTGTCGTTTACACCGATAAGTTGGTCGCCCGCATCAAAGCGATAGTCACGCGCGATGTTGGCCGTTTCGCCTTGGTCGGTGTCTGTTATCCATTGCTGCTTAAGCAAGCGGCCTTGTGGGTCGTATTCGTTATGTAAATAATGACTGTTGCTTAAATGGCGTCCCGCTTCTTCGCCCGCGTCGGTAAAGTGGCGTTGCATAATGGCTTGCTGGTTAAACTTAAGCTCGATTAATCGGCCTTGCTCATCGTAGTGGTAACTCAGTTCGCCACCGTCGGGTAAGGTGGTGTGGCTACGTAAGCCCTGCGTATTTAGCTGGTGCAAGGTTTGCCAGTTATCTTGCCAGTGTTCTTGTAATTGCCCATTAGCAAAATAGCTAAAACGGCTCTTTCTAGCAGCGTTATTGGCAGACGCTGTACGGCCGTTAATATCATAGGCAAAACTATTGATGAGACTAATGCCGTCGCTACCGGTGCTGCGCTGCTCTGTCACTTGGCCGATGGCATTGCGCTTTAGTTGAACCAGCCGCTCGCTGTTTTCAACGACTTGGGTAAGTTGGCCAGCCAAATTGTATTGGTAAGCCTGTTCGCGCCCATCAAAACCAATGGTTTTGTTAATCCGTTCGCAGCTGTCATATTCCAGTTGGTAAGTTTGGCCGTCACTACGTTCAATGCTGGTAAGGTTACGCTCTTTGTCATAAGAAAAAGCCAACCACGAGCCGTCGGCGTTTATCTGTTTACTCGGCTGCGATAAACCCTCGTATTCAAAGCTGGTGCTGCGACCCAATGGGTCGGTAACGCAGCTAACGCGCCCTGCATCGTCATAAGCATATTTGCGCTGCTGCTTATTCCCTGGTGAGTCTTGGTGATAACCCACGACGCTAATCACATTGCCTTGTGCATCGCGTTCGAACTGGCTTACCCAGCCGCTTACATCAACTTGGCCATTGCATTCACCAATCGCGTTATAGCTATAACGTGTTAACGCTTCACCTTCTTGCTTGGCACTGAGTAAACCTTGTTCGTTCCACCAAAACAATTGCGTAACTTGGTTGCTGGCCGACTTATTGACTAAGCGGCTTTGTGCATCGTAACGATAATGCGTTACTACACCCTGTACGTCAGTTTCCTGAGTTAATAAGCCAAGGCTATTAAATTCACGCTTAAGGTTTGAACCGTCGGCATAATCAATCTGAGAGATAAAACCCAAACGGTTATAGTGGTAACGAGTAAGGCTTTTGTTGGGATGTTGCTCTGCGTCTAGCTGGCCTACGCTGTTGTAATGAAAACGACGAGTGGCACCGTTTGGGTCTACTTCAGCCACTTTTCGTTGCAGCTCATCATATTCATATTGCCAGCTTGCGCCGTCGGGTGCGGTTTTCTTAAGGATTTGCCCCTGAGGATTGTGCAAGTAACTCCAGCAGTGATTAAAACTGTCGAAGCTGCGGCTAATACCCTGCTCAAGCTCATATTCAAAGCGATAGTGATAGTGCTCGTTATCGCCCCACTGCTCTATACATCGAGCATGCTGATTTGAGCCATCCCAACGAAAATAATGAGAAAAACCTGAAGCGCGGGTACGTTGAATCAACAAGCCTTGCTGGTAACGGTATTGCTCTTGTTGGTTTAAACGATTGGTGGCGCTAACTAACTGATTGTCATCATCATAAGCGTAACTGGCATAAATCTGCGCATCCGTTGCTTTACTGCTACGCGCTTCCACCAATCTGCCTTCTAAGTCGTAACGTAAGAACAATTGCTGGCTGTGATTCACCTCAACACTGGTTAAGCGCTGCGCCGCTGAATAACGCAAGCGGTAGGTAGTCTCTACACCCTCAGACATTTTGCTTAATAACCAATGTTGCTGATCTTTGGTAAATCGCAACAATTTGCCGTCGCTACCGCTAATAGTGATTTCGTCAGTTTGATGCTGCAGCACTACGCCAGATTTTAGCTGGCTACTTTTGCCGCCCAGGGCAACATAAGGGAAAAATTGCTGATGACCCAAGGCATCGGTAAATAGCCAACCGGCTTGTTCACCGGTTTGCTCTTCTAGAGAATAATGAAAGTTGTGGCGCCAACCTACTCCCATCCCCTCGTTAATATGAGACAAGCTTGAGCGATAACAACGCTGCCAACGCAGAGCGACATGCCCGCTTAAACAAACATCTTCTAGCTCCAGTACTTCCTCGCCGCTGCTCATTACTACTGGGTCGCCACAGGTTTGAGTATCCTGGTGGTCTACCGCTTGCTCTACCGCATCGTCACTGTGTTTATCTTTGCCGTTACTTTGGGTCTTCGAGCGCCCTCCCGAAGCTTTGGGTTCATTCAGGACGGATGAACTTCGGGAGGGTCTCGAAGAGGGGTTATGGCTAGGCAGTTGCTGCTCTTTTTGAGCATAAAACCACACCTCGCCATTAAGCAATGCACTAATCAATTGTTGGTGTCGGTCACCGTTGTTTTGATTAGACACTAAGCTATATAATCGTTGTAATCCTTTACCGTTCGCATCGGCTACGCCGCCAAAGTTAGCTAAAAAGCTGTCGGCTGCATTTGAGTCGTTAAAAGTCGGAGCGATTGAAGAGCGCTTAGTGCCAGAGAAAAACTCATAGGCGTAGCCGTCTATCCCTTTAACTACTTGTTTTTGGGTTCCATCCATACTGCTGCTCTACACCACTAAGCGACCCAAGCCAGCATCATTGCGCTGCGGTAGGTCTTATCAGAAATATCTAATTGAAAACTCACACCAGCATGTTTCTCTCGCTGGTAATGCATAAATAAGTGACACAAATTGTACAAGCCGCTACATACACCCAAATCGCCAACGCGGGCATCGGCAAAAATAACTTGGCTACGCGAACCGACGCAGTCTTGAAACTGCTGATAAGCATTTAGCCATGCATCCATTAATTCAGTATTTAATGCGCTGGGTAAATAACATTGCGTTAAGCTTTCGCCGCACTGTTGTCGGTAGCGTTGAATAAGTGCGCTGACCGTGGCTTCAACACTCTTGTCGGGCGTTTGTACCTCGTAGCTCGCCCATGGGATCGTAAATCCTTTTTTAGCCGGTTGAAGGCTAGCAGCAATAAAACACTGGCTGGCCACACTCGGCGATTCACTCTCGGCAGCATTTGCTTGCAAACGTTCGTCTTGGTGATACGCAACCAGCTGAATCGTGCTAATTTTTTGTTGCTCGAACAACTTCAAAGCTTGTCGAAGCGCCAACTGCATAGCGCTTCTCCCATAAGGAAACAAATACACTTTAGTGGCTTTTTCCAAGGCTGGCGCTAACGCTAACAGCGCTTGATAAGCCTCACCTTTGGCTTCTTCTAACGGAGCCTCTGGCAGCAGAACAAATACCGCATCCGCACTAAAATAAAGGTTTTCAATGCGCTTAACGACATCTTCTGAAAAACTAAAATGACGCAAGCAGTGCTCATCACTCACCCGCAGTTGTGGCTCAAGCACTTGTTCGCTTAGCCCCAAAATATCGTCAAGTTGATGGTGTTTTCCGAGCAATAGCGCATCGATATTAAGCTGTAGGTTCACCGCTTAACCTATTAACACAGTAGGATTACCCACAACAATTTTGCCACCATGTGAGGTGGAATCACCTAAACGAGCCACGGCTTTGCCGCCCACCGTTACCGATGAAGATCCAGCTGAAATAGTATCCGGCGGACCAATACACACCAGTTTGTCGCCAACACATGCCACTGGCATACCGCCAGCGGTCACCGTGCCATTTCCACCCACTACTGGGCCGCCCACATGTGGCACCTTATTCTGAACTTTAGGACACACGTGAAATGACCCAAGCATTGCTACTGGCTTACCCATTACCGTTCCTAATTAAGTGAAATAGCTGGCGCTTTTAGCGCGATAGACGTGCCATTAATTGAAATAGAGGTGCCTTTGATATCGATACTGCCACCGCTAGAAAGGGTTATAGACGCGCCTCCTGCTTTAATGGTGATATTGCTACCAGCCACTAAATCGATGTTTTTACCTACATCAATCACTAGGTTTTTACCCACTTTTTCAGACTGGTTCTCAGCCACTTCTACGCTGAGGTCTTTACCAATTTTTTCCGACTGGTTTTGCTTAATCTCGGTTTGCAGATCCTTCTCGGCCTGCATATACAGCAACTCTTTCCCGGTATCGTCGTCAAAACGAATTTCGTTAAAGTTACTGTCTCCACCACCTTTGGTAGAGCGCGTTTTGATTCCAGATTGAGATTTTTTGCTCGGTAAACCGTACGGCGGCATCTGATCGCCGTTATACAAAGCACCAGTAATGACTGGCTGATCCGGGTCGCCTTCTAAAAAGCTCACCAATACTTCTTGGCCTACTCGAGGTAAGAAAAACGCGCCGTAGCGGCTACCCGCCCAACTTTGCGACACACGGATCCAACAAGAGCTGTTGCCGTCTGATTTACCTTCGCGATCCCAATGGAACAACACCTTAATGCGACCATATTTATCAACATGGATTTCTTCGCCAGGATCTCCCGTTACCAAAGCCGTTTGGGCGCCATGAATCACCGGCCGGGCAGTGGCTTGGGAAGGTCTAAACAACACATCTGAGGGAATACAAGAAAACTGATTGTGCAATACTTGACCACTATTTTTAGCCGCACCAGTTTGGCTGGCAATAGCGACACTCAAAGACAATTGAGTGATCAAGTAAGTTTTATTCACTTGAGCCGGATCTTCATGCGACTTAAAGCTAAAATATTGGCCAGCGGTAAAGGTGGCGCAGGTACTACCGCCGCTGCAAATAAGCGCATCACGCTGCATTGCTTCTAACGCAACGTTAGCCGATGTTTGTAACTGTGGATTAAACTCTGAGCCAGCGTAGTATTCAAATACTTCAGCGCTTTTCTGCTGCTTGGCTAAGGCGGTATTTTGATGCTCACCCTTAGGTTTAGCACTAGGTTTTACAAAATCAAACCCCCCTTTACTTACCCGACCTGGCGTAATATTAAGGTTACCGCTCCAAGAAAATACGTGAGACTCCGATAACGATCCCGTGGTGAAGGCCACTTTGCTTTCATCGGCTTCACGATAGGCACTTAAGGCATCAGCCAATACCACGCTATGATTTGCCTTGGTATGTTCGATGAAGTAGAAAATACCCACTTCTTCTAACAAACGGTGAACAAAGGCAAAATCACTTTCGTTGTATTGCACCTTAAAGCCTAAGGTTGGATAGCTCGTTTTAAGCTCACTTTTAACTTGCACACCGTGTTCTGCCAATACCTTTTTAACGATTTCATCAGCACTTAAGTTCTGAAAAATTCGGCAGTTGGTGCGTTGCTTTAAAAAATGTAAATGAGAGACAATTTGTAGCTGATAATCTTGAAATTTCTCACCATCAGCTTCACTGGGCACACGGCTCCCTAAAGAGGTCACACTTGCCACAACGCCATTAAAAAAACGGGTAACAGTCGATTTACCTTTTAGATAATCTAAATTAATGGTAACCGGCTTTCCAATAACGTCTTCTTCAGCAATTACTTGCCCATTTGTATAACAAGAAACATTAATTAAGAAAGGCGCAGAAATACCTTCCTGAATATCAAACTGAGTAAGATGAAGAACATCTTTACCCAAAGGAGTTTCTATTTGGATGATATTCTTACTTTGACTTGCCTTTTCCATATGCTTCATGTTCACACTATTTAAACAAAAAAAGCGGGATGGCAAGCCACCCCGCAGAAAGCCAATTACATTTGTTGGCCTTTAACACCGCTGTAACCGTAAACAAGCGGAGCTTGAACGTTACCTTGGTCATCAGTAGGAGTAACTGTCATCATCATTTCTGTGTAAGAAATAGTGATGTTTTCTACTGGACGGTCATCTTGAATTGATACTGAGTAGCTAGAAACCATAGCGTCAGTTAGTTCAATTTTCATGATTTCTTCGATTTTCTCGCCTTGCTTAGTAATATGGAAAACCGCTGGTTTACCTTTACCAATAGTGGCTTCTTTGAAAAGATCTGGAGAAGCTTTATCTTGCAGTTTTGAAATAGTGATATCACAAAGACGTGTAGAGCTAGCTTCACGATCTTGAGCAGTACCAGTGTGAGAAGAAATCTCACGAGCAACAGACCAATCTACTGCTAGTAGAGTAATCATGTCTTTATACTGTTCAGCTGTCGCTTCACCTTTGATATCGCCGTACTTCAAATAAGTATTCGCTTGCATGCTAATTTCCTTTAGCTAATTAAATAAAATTCACCCTAATGGGTTAGTTTTCAAATGCGTCGATTTTAAAAACGCGCAAATTCTTTATTACAGTCATCAAATTTTAATAAAAGTGATAAACACATAAACAAATAAAATGACAACCATAAACATGGTAAGAGCCACATTATAGATATTTAGATCAATAGAAGAAACACTAATTACAACATTTCAACAGAATAAGTGTCATCTACCATATCAACGCTTATTTTCTGTATATCTTTACGCTGAGATATTGTTTCCAACACCACATTTGAAATTATTGGTAACAATTCATTCTGGATATTATTCTGAATTGCCCGAGCCCCCACATCTGCGTTTTGCGATTGAGCATTTAAATGCTCAACCACGTCCTCTGAAAAACTCAATTCAGCTTGGTAATTACGTGCAAAACGCTGCTCTACTCGACTTAGCTGTAGGCGAACAATTTGGTTGAGGGTGTCGCGATTAAGCGGCACAAAGGGGATCAGGTTTAGGCGGCCAATAAAGGCAGGCTTAAACACGGCGAGCAAATCATCACTTAAGGCTTGCTTTAAACCTTCAATGTCAGGGGCTGTTTCTTCATCCTCAAACAAGGCAGTGGTGGTTTCGGTTCCCACATTTGAGGTCATAATGATGATGGTGTTTTTGAAGTCGATGTCTCGACCTTCGCCATCTTTGATGGTGCCTTTATCAAACACTTGATAAAACACGTCTTGCACACCTGGATGAGCTTTTTCCATTTCATCAAGTAGTACTACACTGTAAGGCTTGCGGCGCACTGCTTCGGTCAGCACTCCACCTTCGCCATAACCTACGTATCCCGGAGGTGAGCCCACTAAAAGAGATACTTTGTGCTCTTCTTTAAACTCCGACATGTTAATAACCGTTAAGTTATCTTCGCTGCCATACACTTGTTCGGCTAAGGTAAGCGCCGTTTCGGTTTTACCGGTGCCACTTGGGCCGGTAAGTAAAAACACACCATTAGGTTTACGCTCATCACTTAACTGCGCGCGCGCGGTTTGCACCACTTTACTAATCAGCTCTAAGGCGTGATCTTGACCAACAATTCGCTCGCCCATTTTTTGCGGTAGGCTAAGAATGGTTTCCACTTCGTCCGACTGCATGCGCCCTAAAGGAATCCCCGTCCAATCGGCGATAACTTCAGCCACTAATACTTCGTCAACTTCTAGAAAAACCATTGGCTGAGCCACTTCAGCTAAGTTCGCTTTCAGCTCAATCAGTTGCTCACGGGTATCGTCTTCTTGCTGTTCTTCGGTGTTTAAAATGGCATCAGAATGTTGCTTGGCTTGTAGCACCATACCTTGCTCGTCACGCCAAGTGCTTTCGGCTTGCTCAAAGGCGGTATTGGTGTCCACTAATTCTGCATTTAGCTGACTTAATAACTCTTGGTGCTCTGAGCCAGTTAATTGCTCACGTTCAAGCTGCTCAATTTGTGCGGTAAGTTGCTGCTGCTTACGTTGTAAACGCTCTACTTGAGCTGGCGTAGAAGCTTGGCTCATTGCTACACGTGCACAAGCGGTATCTAACAATGCCACTGCTTTATCTGGCAGTTGACGACCATTAATGTAACGGCTTGATAAACGCACCGCGGCTTGTAAGGCTTGGTCGCTAATTGCTACTCGGTGATGCTTCTCCATTACCGGCAATAAACCACGCAACATAACAATCGCTTTGTCTTCGCTAGGCTCTTCTACTTTGACCACTTGGAAACGGCGGGTTAAGGCAGCATCTTTTTCGAAATACTTTTTGTACTCTGCCCATGTAGTCGCAGCAATGGTGCGCAGCTCGCCACGCGCTAGCGCCGGCTTAAGAATATTAGCAGCGTCGTTTTGGCCTGCCTGCCCGCCACTACCAATCAATGTGTGGGCTTCATCGATAAATACCACAATCGGTGTAGCAGAACTTTTTACTTCGCTAATCACCGCTTTTAGACGATTTTCGAATTCGCCTTTCATGCCTGCGCCTGCTTGTAACAGGGCTAAATCAAGCACGTGAATTTTCACATTTTGTAGTGATTCTGGCACGTCGTTGTCGGCGATACGTTGGGCCAAACCCTCTACAACGGCTGTTTTACCTACACCCGCTTCACCAGTAAGGATCGGGTTGTTTTGGCGACGACGAGTAAGAATATCAATCATCTGACGGATTTCTTCGTCACGGCCTAAAATCGGGTCTAACTTGCCAGAACGTGCTTGCTCTGTAAGGTCAATAGTAAATTGATCAAGGTTTGGCGTTTTGCCTGAACCGCTAGCTTTGTTGGCAGGTGCCGCTTCAGCATTTTGGCTTAACGTTGGCCAAACCTGCGCTAACTGGGCTGGGTCTACACTTTCTAAATGCTTTAGAAAGTGCATGGTATTGAAGCTAAGCGTATCGTCATTCAATAAAGCATGAATGATGTGAATAGGGGCAATGTTGCCGCTGTCATATTCAATGGTGGCCGCCATCCAAGCTGCACTTAACAAGCTAACGATTTGCGGTGACAGGCCCGGAGTTTGCTGATTACCGGTTTTAGCACGCTCCAAATTGCGATTTAAATCGCTAGTAAGGCCATCCAAATCTACGCCGAAGTGCTCTGCCACCAGCATTAAATCTTCGGTTTGGCCTTCACACATGGCCAATAACCAATGTTGGATTTCTACACTAAAATGGCTACGGCTATTAGAGAGAGCAGCAGCCGCTTCTAAACTTTGTTTAGCTGCTGGTGATAGCTTCTCTACCATTGATTTTAAAGTCATTGTCGACATCTATACTTCCTATAATCCTTTAAACAAAATCGTTTACGCGATGGGGATTTTGGTTTGTTCGTCCATACGCTTACTATTAATGGTTAGCGCGCTACCTTGGCCTAAGCCCAAGCCGCTTTTACCTAAACGCGAACTAGGCATATCGCGATAACGAGCCATTAAGCTCCAACGCGGTCGCACATGTGCAGGTAGGTATTCGGCTACTGTTTTTTGTAATAGTGTTAATGTTTTACTGCCCGGCAATAATTGCTGAGCCCGCAACTGATTGGCGGCATGAATTTCAATCTCAAGGGCAGAACCTACATCCCATACCTTGCTACCCAAGGTGGCGCTGCGTCCAAGCTGGGCATGCTGGCCTTCAGGATTTACGCGGCTAGCTAAGCTGCTTTGCTCTTCTTCGGTAAGCGCCAACCACTGGCCTAAGCGCTCATTTATCACTACCTTGCAGCCAGAAAGCGCCTCTACAATTTGTTTTAAACCTTGAGCACTACGAATTGACTGCGCAAACAAACCACCCAAAAACTGTTGGGTGTGATCAGAGGTGCCAGCCAAAGAATGCAAGGCCATAGAAATTGGGTCTTTCTTATCGGTTTGTAGCTGACGCTGGTACTGCAGTGGAAATTGATACTTTTCCCAGGCGCGGTGATACAGCGAAATCAATCGATGATGAAAAATGTCTAAGAAATCACGCATTGATTCATCTTTTTGCTTACAGCGATCCATCACCCATTCGCTGTAATGCCTAGGCATTACGCCACTTGGCCCAGTTAAACCAAAGAAATTAACGTATACCTCGTAAGGCTGCTCAGCCGTATGAGGAACATCTACGCGCTCTAAAGCTTTACCAGGAAAACCTAAGTTTTGCGGCACCTTAAAGCGCAACGCTTCATGCTTTGGCAAGGTGTCTGAGCCAACACCACTATGCTGCGCGCCGCGACTCGCTTGAATCGCCACTACACTATGGTGGAAATCTTGCTCGCTACCGCTGTTTAAGGTATCAAATAGCTTCATATCAGTGCTTAAGCCGCCTTGTATAAACTGCGTTGAAAGCTAGCACTTTGCTGCTGATTACAGTGCCAAGTAGCCTCATATCAGCTCCTTGTCACCAGCCATTGCTGGCCAGCGGTGCAATACATTGCTATCACCTAGCAATTTAATCGACAGACGAGTAAAGCTATTAATCGTGGTGTACTGCGCAAAGAAGTGCGCCAATACATTGCCAAAGAAAAACAGGTTAATACCAGAGAGATCTTGATTAACGAATTCCAGAATAATGTCTGAACCATGGCAAAAGCCTACTCGACCATTTTGCACAACCCGTGCAGTGGCGCGTTCAATATTCACTTTTGCGATGGCTTCAATCAGCACTTTGGTTTGTGGTGATTGTTTAAAATCATAGAGTTGCAGCAACTCTTGCAACAGTTTTACCGCATTAGGCTGACTAAAGTGATTCAGCGTTAAATGGCTAGCCAATTGCCAACGAGATGCATCAAACATTGCTGGGCGGATGGGTTCACTAAACGGCAGTAAACAACGTACATTTTTTAGTGAGTCAGCTCTGCTCGGAACCAAAATTGAAGGTTGACCGCCACCAAACGGTAAACGCGCCGGTAAATTACGGTTGCTGCATAAAGCTTTGGCCGATACTAGCCATTGGTCATGCTCATCTATATCCAGCGGCTTAGCGTTACCATCAACCACTGCTAAATAGCTTTCCACGCCTGGCTCATCATGTCCGCCCGCCCACTTATTTAACTCACGACGCAAGGTCCAGAATAGGTTTCCAGCTTGCGGGTAGTGCGGCAGTTGGCTGCCATAAAACGGGGTAACATCCACACTATTGTCGTGTTGGTCAAAGGCTTCAACCTCTGTCACTCTCACGACTTCGGAGATATCAGCATCACGATAACGTGGCACTAAACGGTGCTCAAAACGTGCAGGGTCTAAACGTAAGGGCTCTAACTCGTCTTCAAACAAATTAATCACAGGCACACAGCCCAGCATAATGTTGTCGGAGGTTAATTGTTTAGCCAGAATGTCTGAGTCGGAATCCAGATAGATGTATAAATCCACTTCATGTTGCTCACCAAACCAGCTTGGATCTAGATCTTGTAGCTCAAAGAACATGAATTTTTCTGGGCAAAGGAAGTGCTCAACCAGCAAGCGATAACCATTAAAAGTACGTTGGTCATAGGGCACTACTTTTTCATCGTCGCCAAAACCTACCGCACTAATATGCCGTGCTTGTAGGTATTGAGTGGCAGTTAAACTGCCCGGCGCCGCAAACGCCATACCGACACTGGATTGAAATATCAGTTGATATAGCTGATAACTTAATTGCGACTGACCATGAATATAAAAACGTAATTTATCGACACCTAAGTCACTAAACGCGACATCATCAAACTCACAACTCAAACGCAGCTTTATTACCGCAGAAGCGTTCTTTTGAAAGTTAGGTCGTGGGGCTTTAAACGGGGCCCCTTCAAATTTGGCTTGAGTCACTTCAACCGGCCACATTTGGGTGTCGTAACAGGTATTAAAACGGCAATTTTTGTATCCCGGAACCTGAGTTTCTAATTCAGTGCCTTTAGGGATCATCAAGCTATAGTCGGTGACGTTTTGCGTACTCATTTTAATCACTGACATCGACGGAATAGGCGCGTGATAATCAGGGTAAAGCTGACCTAACAAGGCTTCTGTTAACTCAGGAAAACTGTCGTCTAACTTCTGCCTAACTTGAGCGGTGAGCAGCGAGACACCTTCTAACAAACGAGAGACATGTGGGTCTTCTACATTTTCTTCGCTCATGCGTAAGCGCCCAGCTACTTTTGGGTAACGCTCGGCAAACTCTGCTCCCATATGGCGCAGATACGCTAGCTCTCGATTGTAGTACTTTAATAACTCGTCGCTCATGCTCTACTCAACTATCTTGATGCCAAGACTTAGGGGCTCTACTTCTGAATCAAAGGTCATTTCTTCAGGCTCGGGATCGGCATGGCATAAGGCATGGATCCGTAATCGCATTACCCTGTCTAAGGGTTGCTCTTCACTCACTGTGGTCACCGACAAATCGATAAAACGAGGCTCAAATTTGCGAATGGTTTGCTCAACAATTTGGCACAACTTGTCGCGACCATCTTGGCTACTTAAAGGCATTGATGAAAAATCTGGCAAGCCATAGCTAAACAAAGAAAGATCCAACTCGCCGTACCATTCAGGCCAGGTATGCCAATGCAATTTGGCGTTCAACAAGGCTTCCAAATCTCGACGAATGCTGCGTCGATATGCCTGACGCCCATAATTGGAATACACATTGGTTGAGTTGATATCCTCATCCAAGGTATTACTCAATCGATCAAGCAATGAGAGTTGTAAGGCCGGTTGAACTGCGCTCATTATTCGGCGGTCTCAACTTGTTTGGCTTCAGTAAATGATTCCAGCTGCGATAAAGTTAGTGCGCCATCATTAACCAGCCATAGCTTTTGGCCACGGCCTTGGTAAAACTCACTCTCTAGCAGTGGCTGCCAATCGGTCTCACGGCCTAGTTTCTCAGCATCAGTTTCGCTGGCTAGGTAGGTCATTGGGATAAATACTTCGCCGGTTGGGCCGTCTTTAATGTCGATTTCTGCACGACGCCAAATGTGCTCAAACAAGTTATTGGCAGGCAATAGTTTTAACCACGTCACTTCAGAGAACGGCACCAAGTAATACAAACCATTAGAACCAAAGGCTTCTAGGTAACCCGCTAAGCTGTCATCTATATCGCGCAACTCCTCGCAGCTTTTTTCATTGATATCTAGCGGCGCGTTCTCGCGCAGGGCTTCCAATTGCTGAGCCGTTCTTTCAAGCTCTGGTTTATCTTGATTCAACAAGGCTAAACGCAGCTCTACCAAAGGAGTAAGGCTTTGTTTAGCACCACTGGTTAATGTGGCGGTATCGCCGCCGTTGGCAAAATCTACTCGAGATTGTGCAGCGTGCACGATTTGACGCATATTAAGCGCGCCTGGTACACATTCTGGGTGCTGCTTTACTAGCAAATCTAACTGCTGATCTGCTCTCTCTAGCTGACCGTCGATACATAACAACTCAATAAAGCTGCTGCGCGCTTCTAAATCTTTAGGTTTAACCTTTAAATGCGCGATGGTAGCGGCAATCGCTTCGCTTAATTGTCCTACTTGAATCAACTGCTTAATTTGTTGTTGCATCTGTTTATCCTGCTTGTTTATAGCTTGGAGATAACTCGGTTATCAGGCGAATACTTGAGATCATTTGGTCTAGCTGAAAGTGCGGACGTAAATGAATAATCGAGTAGTAATGGCCCGGCTTGCCGGATTGTTCCTTCACTTGAATATTGGCTTCGTTTAAGGGGTAGCGCGCTCTAATTTCATCAGAGGCTTCATCGGATGCGGTGGTGTAAGTGCGCAACCAAGATTGTAAGTCGCGTTCTATCGAATCGGCATTTTCAAAAGAGCCCACCCGATCACGCCCCATCACTTTTAAATAATGAGCAAAGCGTGAAACACACATAACGTATTGCAGCATTGACGATAAACGCGCATTCACCGTTACCGACAAGCTGTCGTAATGTTTCGGTAAATTTACTGAGGCATTGCTATACAACACCAAATGTTCGGTATGCGGCACGGTAGAGACCGGAATAAAACCACTGTCAGATAACTGTTTTTCTAAACGGTCGCCGACTTGTAAATTTACCGAGGGTTTGGCTGTTCGAATATGCCGAGACAACTTAAAACGCGAGCTAGGCAAATCAAACAGCAAACCATGTTTGTATTGGCCTGGTTGCAAGCCACGTATTTGGCTAAACCAACCGGATTCTTTAAACGCTCGCAAAGCAACAGTGGCAACGCCATAGGCTGCATTGCCCCACAAGTAATCACCTTCGGCATCGTTTACTTGCTCTACAAACATGAAGCCTTCTTGGCGACGACCATCTTGCTGGTAAGGTTCGCGCATTAAAATATTGGGTGCGGTAATGCCCAAAAAGCGTGAGTCTTCTTGGCTGCGTAATTTGCGCCAGTTAAGGTATTCGGCTTGAGAAAACTGCGCACTGATATCGCTGACCGACGCCAACTCGCTAAAGAAATCCACCCCAAACATTGAGGGAGCGGCCCCCGTAACAAAAGGTGCAAAAGCTGCCGCAGCGGCATGACTAATCGCACGGAGCGCTTCAATGTCATTGGTAGGCATGCCCGGCTTGGCTTTATGGCTGATGGCGTAATCACCCACTATCATGCCGAAAGGCTCACCACCCGGCATATTGAATTCATTGGTATAGATAAGTTTGAACAGTTCACTTTGGTCAAACTCAATCGCGCGAGATACGTCTCTACACAACTCACGCCAGTTAATGCTGATCAGCTTAACCTTGGTTACTAAGCTATGATCTTGAGTTCCCGCGTTGTCGGTGAGGTACTTAACCCCGCGCCAACTTGCTTCTAACTGCTGAAAGCGATCATGATGAATAATCGCATTCACTTGATCGTTTAAGCGTTCATCAATATCGCGAATGGCGCGCAGCAATATCGGCCTTAAGGTTTCAGCTGTCCAAGCGGTGTTGTATTGCTGGTTATCACGTTCTAACCATATACGTAGCGCTAAGTAGGCGTCTTCTGCCGCTAAAAACTTATCTACCACTTGGCTCTGGGCACACCAATCCACATCAACATGTTGAGTATCAGTCTCAACTTGATGCAGGCTTTGGCTGTCCACAAAACTCAGTGGTGGTAAAGTTTGAGTCATCGTCATAAGAAATTAGCGGGCCTTGCGACCCGCCATCTATTTAGCCACCAATTTCTGGAATTTTTGCAACTAAGCGCAATGAAGTAGTTAGCTCTTCCATTTGTAACCATGGACGTAACCACGCAACCGCGTTGTACGAACCAGGGGCACCAGGAATTTCTTTCACTTGCACTTTTGCATCAGCCAGTGGGTACTTAGCACGAATCTCTTGGCCACCACCCTCAGAAGCATTAACAAAGGTTAAGATCCAACGGTTTAACCAAGTTTCTACGTCTTCAGCTTCCATAAAGCTACCAATCTTGTCGCGCGCCATTACTTTTAGGTAATGAGCAAAACGAGAAGTAGCCATCATATAAGGTAGACGAGACGAGATGGCTGCGTTAGCCGTTGCATCTGGGTTGTCATACTTCTTAGGTTTCTGACAAGTTTGCGAACCAAAGAACACTGCGTAGTCAGTATTTTTGTAGTGACAAAGCGGTAAGAAGCCTAGTTTGCTTAGTTCAGCTTCGCGACGATCGGTAATACCAATTTCGGTAGGACACTTAAGATCTGGGTCACCATCGTCAGACACAAACAAGTGCGATGGTAAGTTTTCAACTTTACCACCACCTTCTGCCCCACGAATTGCAGTACAGAAACCGTATTTGGCAAAGGCTTCTGTCATACGTACACCTAGTACGTAAGAAGCATTCATCCAACAGTATTCGTCATGCTCAGTGGTTTTAGACATGCCAGTTTTAGGATCAACTTGGAATTCTTCGTAGTTGAACTCTTCAATTGGCGTGGTTGATTCACCATAAGGTAAACGCGCCAATACTCGAGGCATTGCTAAGGTAACAAAACGTGAATCTTCACTTTCACGGAACGAACGCCATTTAGTGTACTCAAGAGATTCAAACACTTTCTCTAAATCACGCGGCTTGGTTAGCTCTGTCCAGTTATCAAAACCAAACAATGCTGGTGAAGACGCAGATAAGAACGGTGCAAAACCAGCAGCAGCTACATTAGACATTAAGCTTAGTGACTCAATATCTTCTGGGTGATTAGTAAATTCGTAATCACCTACCAATGCGCCATAAGGTTCGCCACCTGGCGTACCAAACTCAGACTCATAAACCTTTTTAAAGATTTGGCTCTGGTCAAACTCAACCGCTTTACTTAAGTCTTTGTGCAATTCTTTCTTGCTCATGCTTAGTACGCGAATTTTAAGTGTTTGGCTGGTTTCTGAATTCATGACCAAGTAGTTAAGGCCACGCCAAGAACCTTCCAATTTTTGGAAGCTTTCATGGTGCATAACTTCAGCTAGCTGTGTAGAAATCAGTTCATCGATACCGGCAATAGCTTCTCTAAAAGTCACCGTAAGGTTTTTATTCCAGCTTACAGTTCCTTTAAGTGCTTCATCGGCTAGCGTGCGGATCAGCTCTGCTGAACGCGAGCTATCCGTTTGCTTAGTTGCGCCGATAGCTTGCTCCAAGATTGAACCTTGGGCTTCCTCAACACTTGGGTCTAGGGCAGTTTGGCTTTCTACGCTCATTCTGTGCCCTCCGCACTAGGCTCTTTATCTAACTCGCCTTTTAGCTTCTGCAGAGAATCCGTATTGTTTAATACTTCTTCCAAGATGTTTTCTAGATCTTCCGAGCGGTCAACCTTAGTCATCAAGTCGCGTAACTTGTTACGGGTATCCATTAACTTACGTAATGGTTCAACTTGGTTTACTACCGCAGCAGGGTCGAAATCTTTCATCGAGCTAAATTCAAGCGACACTGACATTTGTGAGTCATCATCGGCTAGCTTGTTATCAACACGAAACTCAAGCTTTGGATTCATGCGCTTAAGCACATCATCAAAGTTGTCACGGTCGATTTGAATAAAACGACGGTCTTTTAATGGTTTTAGTGCAGCGGTATTATCGCCTGCAAAATCACCCATTACGCCTACTACAAAAGGCAATTCCTTTTTAACTGCAGCACCTTCAGTTTCTACATCATAAGTGATGTGAACTCTCGGTTTGCGTACCCGAGACAACTTGCCGTGGATACTGTCCATATCAATCTCCTTGTTATTGATTAACACGTAGAGCGCTAAGCACCACGTTAGTCCTGTGATTCCGATGAAATACCAGTTAATCGGAAGTAACCCGTACGAGCATCGTTGTCGGAAATCAACTCTTGCAATAGATCTGGCAAGTTCATTCCACTCCAACGCACCACCTGTTCAATGGCATAAGCCATTGGCGAGTGAGGCTCGGTTTCTTTAAAAAATTCGGCAATTTTGCCTAGTTGCTGAATCGCGTCTGCACGATTCCTTAATTGATTACTTGGCCCGGCAACCGCTTCCGCGTCGCTTGGCTGTTTATCAGATTCTTCTAATATTTCTTCTATGGAAGCCTGCGCTTCTGCGGCCGACAATTTGTCTGCCGCTAAATAACGCACGGCTTCTATACAATCGGTTAAACGCTTTATGATGTGTGAGCTAGGTTGGGGTTCGCCCACCGCTTCATCCATAGCGGCTGATAGCTTTTTGTAAGCTTCGCTGGCCAGTTCAATGTCTTGCAGCAAATCAACAAAAAATGCACCCGAAGTGGCTTTTACCGTATTGGTAATATCTTCTAAGCGCACTGCACCGGAGTTATGACGTTGAGTTCGCTTCTTCTCTTCTAAGCGCTCCACTTCACTAGCTTGCTCAAATTCCCATAAAGAGTAGGGCTGTACGTCAATTAAATCAGTCAGCGGCACACAGGCGATGGGCATTAATAAAGTGCCTTCACCGTCGTAGCCATTTAGCCCCACAAGTGGAGCCACTCGGGTCACAACACCGTCTTCATCGGGGCTTGGATATAAATTATCCCAGTGGTTTTCAATCAATGTTCGAGCTATATCAAAGCCTTGGCGTAGGCCTTTAAAACCTTTACGGCGCACTAAACCTTCAATAAGCCAAGCCGCCAGCTCTAGGTCTTTGCAGTTTTCTACTAATACCTCAGGAACTTGATTAACGATCGGGTCCCATTCGTTAGCAAAGCTCAGTAGCGGTTCGTTATCCACCAACGCATTACGCTCGGCAGCACGGGCAGTGTTGCGCACATCTTTAAGCGTGAAATAAGTAGACATAGGCGAAGCATCTAAACGCGGATCTTCGCCACAAGGTTGTTCATCTGAAAGCGGCTGAGCCAGTTGTTCAAAATCGATATCGGTCAATTCTAGAAACATGCTGTTAAGTCCTTACCGCTGCGCGACGATTAAAAAATACCGGCACCGTGTCGTCACAGTGTTCGTCTTCGGTATCTGCGTCACTTTGGCTTACTTTTACCAATACACAGGTAACGTTATCGCTAGCGCCTTTCACTAACGCTGAATGCATCAGCGCTAAACCAATATCAGAGACACTTTTTGCCTGCATGCACATTGCTAAATCGCTATCGTTCAGCTCTTTAGTCAGTCCGTCGGAACACAACAAAAATTGGTCACCCGGTAGCAACTGCCCAGAGTTTTGGTCAACAGTCAGTTCATCACTCACACCAATGGCGCGGGTAATCACGTTAGACAAGGGATGGTCTTCCGCTTCTGATTCGGCAATTAAGCCTTGCTCTACCATGTCCATCACTTGGCTATGGTCACGGGTTTTACGCTGTAAATGGTTGTGACGCATGAGGTAAATACGGCTATCGCCCACCCATAAGCAGTGATAAAAACCATCGCGCACATGCAGTAATACGGCAGTACTACCAGCGGTTTTACCGTCTAAGTTTTGCTGCGAGTAATTTATAATTTGTTGGTTGGCTTGTAGAAATGCTTTACGTAAGCAGTCAATACTTAAGCTCGCCGCAGGGGTTTGCTCTACGCACTGCTTCACCGCATCAATCACCATTTGGCTGGCAACATCACCTGCCGCATGACCGCCCATACCGTCGGCAACGACCCAAACACCTTCTTCTCGCATGTCTAGCACAGCGTCTTCGTTGTAAGGTCTTACCTTGCCCGGATGGGTTTGGGCAAAACTCACAAAAAAGCCATCCATCAAGCTTGAACTAGCTACCATCCCCATTGCTCCCATTGGCCATCTAACATGGCTGAAAATTGACTGACAAGAGGTAAGCTTTCGGTCACCAAACTACATTCTGGAACAAACTCTGAACCGGCAGTCCACCATATGCAGTAACGCTCTAAGCGCTTGCGTAATTGCTGATGTAATAGGTGCTCGGGGCTAATAAACTGCTCGCTCTCCAACACTAACTGCTGGCTTTGCTTGGCATGATTAACTAAACGATTAGCGGGTTTGATAGCATCTAACCAATCTACGTCTGCCACGCTTTCTGCCCAGCGAACTACATCAGTATCATCATCTAATAGCTTCAGTACTTTTTGTTCACTTAGTTCACTCCACTCACGTTGCTGCCAAGCGTTCACTGGCGGCTGGCTAATAGGTTTAGCCATGGTGAAGTAAAAATGCCGGCCCACTTGATCTACGCTTGGCATTAACGTGCCAGCCATGGCCGACTCGCCACATACACCTGGCGATAGAGCAAAATGCCAAATCGGGCTGGTGAGATAACGGTCTAACCATTGTTCACCTAACTGCTCTCGGCTCACTGCGATAACAGCTTGTAGCCACTCGCTCCAGCCAGCGACAAAATCGCTAGGTAAATGACTCTGAATAAAGTCCCCGCGAGCCGGGACCTTACCAAAGTAACCAAATCCGTTTATAGCGTTACTGGGCATGAGAACCTCGCTAAATCTCTAGACCAGAATGGGTGCATCGCAGTAGTTGGTATCAACTCTAATTGCACTTTATTACCTTTAAATTCAATGTCTAAAACGTTGTCTTTACGGCTTTCTGGACGCTGCATAGCTAAACCATCTAGCATTCTGAACAAGCCCCAATGACCTGGGTAAGTTTCAGAAATAGAGTGACCAGATTTAGGTGGTACAAAGGCTAAGCGGGTACTACGGCTTGAGTCAGTTGGCCAAATAAAGTGCGAGGTTCGCTGCGGGCCATGGCGATACACCAACTCTTGCTCGCCTAACTCAACCCGGAAGTTATTAATGTGGCCATCTAAGTAAAGTGGCTTCAAGCCAAACTCAACCCTTGGTGTTTGCGAGCCAGGCTCAAAAAATACGTCGCGAATACGGCGTGCTTGTTGGAATACTTTTAATGACGCAGGGTCTATGCCTACCGAACGCTCCAGTTTCCAATTACGCTTACTGGTATCAACCGATGATTTTAAGTAGCGCTCAAAGAAGGTATCCATGGTGCCGCCGTAACCAAAGAAGCGACCAAAGTCTTTTAGACGAACCTCTTCACCCGCTTTACTATTGAATGGGTATTTGCCACGAATCGCGGCGCGGTATTCTTTGTAAACACTGTCTTTCCAGATTGCGTTTACATGCACTTGTGCACCGCGTTTAGCCAATGATGAAGTTTGGCTAGATAGCTCACCCATCATATTCGAGAACGGCGCGGGTAAGTCTTTACGCGAACGACGCAGCGCACTAGTCACCGCTGATTGACTGTTGTCATCCATTAAGCTGGTATAAGCGCGTTTGTTATTTGATTCTGACAGTACTTCTAAGTAATCACGTAGCTGCAGCATTGAAACGTGCATGCCTTCCAGATCAGCTTCATTAATGCTTAACAAGTCTTCAAATTCGGCTTCTACTTCAGAGCCAGGCAACGAAATTTTGGCCTTAGACATATCGTTAGGCAAGAAACGATTTAAACGTGCCTTTTGGCTCTTTAAGGCAACATCTGTAACGTTTCCGGCAACTTCACCAGCCATTTTTGCGTTATCGCTCACTGCGATATCGGTTAAGCGAAGCTCTTTTTGCACCGCCATAATGAAGCTTTGTAAGGGACGCTCTGAACCAGTTAAGTTTTTAGCCAGTTCTGCACCTTCTTTAGCCGAAGAATATGGGCGCAACTGAACGTCATCTAACAATTGCTCCCAAACATAAACATAATCCCGGAAGTAGCGTTCACTCACCGCTTTAACGACTTCATCGCGAGTCGCTTCATCAATTGACAAGCTGTCGCCGTATACCCAACTGTCTTCCATTAGGCGTTTAACGATGCGGTTGTTTTCAATGCGGAATAAGCCGTGGAAGCCACTGTAGGTATATAAACCAGGAATACCTTCGTGCAGGGGCTCGCCACTGTTTCGAATAAATACTTGGCGACCTTGGCGGCCAAATACGTCACTCAACCTAAAGTCGGCTACGTGGCTAGACAAAAACTCAATGCGTAATCGTTGATAAGCACGCTCGGCCAAAGGCATACGCGTTAATACGCTACGCGCTTGGGCAATTGCGTTTTGATTTACCGGAATAATGTTCACGCCATCAGCAAACAAGTTGCGGGTATGAGCC
Organism: Agarivorans sp. 1_MG-2023; assembly: GCF_030548385.1. Classification (NCBI taxonomy): domain Bacteria; kingdom Pseudomonadati; phylum Pseudomonadota; class Gammaproteobacteria; order Alteromonadales; family Alteromonadaceae; genus Agarivorans; species Agarivorans sp. 1_MG-2023. Next base: position 124,727 of record NZ_JAUOSJ010000010.1, read on the forward strand.
ATTAAATCTTGGCGAAGCCCAGTGTTAATTTCACCAGGCAAGTGACGCTCGTAGTAGATTTCAAACCAGCTATAGATTTGCTCAATTTCACGATGTTCGGCATCGTAAATCATCAAATAAGTTTTAAGCGATTCGTATAAATACTCGAGGTATTCTTCGTTTTCGGCCAACTCGGTGGTTAAGGCATCTGTTAAGTAAGAAGCAAAGAAGCCTTGCAAGGCACGTTGATAAGCCATTTGCGCAGGCTGACCAATTTTTTCACCTTGGTATAAACCCATGCGGTGAACGTCTTGATCAATCAGTTTTTCACTAAAACCCGCTGGTAAATCGCGTAAAGCATTAAGCGCTTGTACCAAGGTAATCACGTCGGTATCAGTACTTAGGCCGGGTTTTACAATGTCTTTGTATTGGCTAACAGCCGTTTCACTGTGATCAACTAATTGTTTGTTCCAGCTATAACTGTTGTACCAAAGAACACTACAAGTCAGCAGGGTAAAAGCACAACCACCCGCCACAATACGACGGGTCCACATTGAATGTTTCTGGTGATGGCGATTAACCGAACCAACAAACTTCTCGGGGAAAATTACGTCTTCAAGCAGGCGTTTAATAAAGTAACCTTTGGTCTCACCGCCCTGTTGCTTCAGAGGCACTTGGCCTAAGCCCAAACCGTTAGACGTTTCAGCCATCACTCGGTCAATCGGCTTACCTTCTTGGGTGGCACTGGCAATGTATAAACCACGCAGCATTGGCGCTTCTTCAAAGGCATTGGGTGAGAAAATCTCTTTTAAGAAATCATCGATGCTTGATTGCAATAAATGCATTTGCTTAGGAAATTCGTACATCAAGGTACGTTTATCAATGTCGCGCTCTTGCTGCAGGCGAACATTTAAGCGGGTTTGAATACGTTTAAGTAAACCGTGGAACTCACGGTTGAACAATCCCACTACGCCAGTATCTTGGTTTTCAGCAATAAGTGGGAACGTAATACCCCAAATTTGCTCTCGCTCATTGGCGTTTAAGTCAGCAAAGAATTCGCTAAAACCAGCGATTAAGTCAGCCTTAGTTAGTACCACGTAAACTGGGAACTGCATGCCTAACTGATTTTTAAGCTCTTGAATACGCTGTTTAATAGCGCGCGCATGCAAGTTACGCTCGGTGCGAGTTTGTTGTAACAGGCTAGCCAAACTCACCGTAACAATGGCACCGTTAATCGGCCGCTTAGTACGATATTTTTTAAGTAGTCCTAAAAAGCCCAACCAAGCACGGGAGTCTTTAGCACTGTTACTGTCTTGCGTGGTGTAGCGCCCGGCGGTATCAATCAATACTGCTTTATTGGTGAACCACCAATCACAATGGCGAGTACCACCTACCCCAGCTAAAGGATCGTCACCTAGCTTGTCTTTAAGCGGAAACTCTAAGCCTGAATTTTGTAGCGCGGTGGTTTTACCGGTACCAGGAGGGCCAATCATGATGTACCAAGGCAATTGATAAACGCCTTGGCCTTTGGCTAAACTCGAATTTTTTAATACATCTAAAGCCGTTACCACTCGCTCACGCAAAGTTTCTACTTCACGGCGGCTTTCTTCATCGTCACCATGCTCATCTTCACCATCGAGTAAAGACTGAACCGCTTGTTGGTTTTGCTTAGTGCTTTGTATGTGCTGCCAAAACTGATAAATAATACAGATTAAGGCCAAGGTAATAATAGTGAACCAACGCGCAGCAGCACTACCTAAAGGCTCTGAACCAGCAATCGCGATTAACGGGCCACCAAACCAGATGAGAAAGGCTACGGCAAGAAACCCTAGTAAGGTAATTGCCCATTTAGACTTCAACATTTGAATTAAGCGTTGAAAAAACAAACTGTTAAACATTTTTCAATCCTTTAGCCTTGCTTAGTAAAGCAAATCAATCTCTACACGACGGTTCAAAGCACGTTCCGATTCAGTGTTATTGCTAGCACGTGGATCAGAATCTCCTCGGCCTTCTGGCCATAACCTGCCTTGTAACAAGGTACCTATCGACATGGTGTTGGCGACTGAAGTCGCGCGCGCCAATGACAAGTGCCAGTTAGAGGGATAGCGGCTAGTAAAAATAGGTTGGTTGTCGGTGTGGCCGGTAATAAGTACTCGCCCGGTCGTGGACTCTAATGCCCGAGACAGCTTTTGCAGTACTGGCACAATTGACGATTTAACTTCGGCGCTGCCTGCACTAAATAACTCGCTAGAATTAATAGTGATTCGAACACGATCACTCAGCGGAGCAATTTCGAGTAATTGGCGATCCACCTCTGTTTGCAGGCGTTGCTGCAGCATAAGAATTTGTTGGTCGTCTACCGCAACGGTTGTTGTTGACGTGCTTTCCCAGCGAGCTAAGGTATTGATTTGGTTAAACACCTGATTTGAATAGCTATTAATGAAATAGCTGCAGCTCATATAAATAGATAACAACACCACACCAAAAATTGCCGCTATCACCCACAGTGGTAAACCACCGTTGGCTTCATTACCAATACTCACACTCGCTTGGCTTTGTGGAGACAAATCAATATCAGCTTCGCCATGGATAGACTGCAAACGGTCAAATGCTTGCTGGCGGTACTCTTCTAGCCTCTCTTGGCCGCGTTCTTCTAAACGCATTTTACCAACAAACCCTAGCGACAAACTGAGATACTGCAGCTCTAACAATTGGGTTTTAGCGTGCGGAGAAATTAGGTTTTCATCTAGCAAGGTGAAGAAATGCTCCCCACCTGAGGTTTGCGAATGAAACGTAGATAATAAGCTGTCACTCGCCCAAACAGATTGGCCACCCCAGTTGGTATTGAGTACGGTTTCATCAATGAAACAGCACACACAATAACGGGCAGCATCAATAATCTCGGGGCTTATTTGTTGATGCCTAAGATTAGCTTCGTAATCACGAATCTTGTCGATACACACTTGGCGTAATGACGCGATATCGCCATGTTTAGAAGTACAGCGAATCTGGCCTACCATTGACAATAGCGCGCTGGCCTCGTCAATCAGAGGGTTATCACCAAACTTTGGTAGTTGTACACCACGCTCTTTGTTTTTAGAGGGGGTGATAACCACGGTACACTCTGCTTCAGCAGCATTTGCGGCAATTTTACCAAGGTCGCTCACTGGCTTATTACCACCGCGGCTTCCTGGTCGAGGCTTCATCACTGTAGCTTCAGACATCTATATTCATCCTTGGAACGTTGATTACTGGCTAATCGCCCAAATTTGCATTTCAAGCTCGGGGTAGTTCCCCGAAAGGTGGATGGCGACACCACCACTGGCGCTAAGGCGCGACCAGTAATCGTTGCTTTTATCCAATTTGAAATAGTGAAAACCAGCGTGGTATGGGATTTGGCGTGGCGCTACGGGCAAACCAATCGCAGAAATGCCCGGGAGCTGGTTATTAACCAAGTCTCGAATGTGCTCAACAGGGCCAATTTTCACCTGTGACGGGAAGCGTTTACGCAACTCGTCTGGGCTAATGTTGGCGTTAACCGCAAGTACAAACTCTGCACGCTCTAGCAAGCCTTTATCTTGTACCTGCGCAATACGAATCCCGTAGTTGGTTTCATCTAAGGCAATTTGTACCGCTGTTTGTTCTAGTACCATGCTCATGAATTGGTTCAATACCACCATCACGTCACCGAATACGCGGGTTAACTCATCATGTTGGTAACCAGGTAATTGCGGGGCGCGTTTTTCTTTACTAGAGAACGTCGCCAACTCACCAGCAAGACCTGCTAGCTCTTGATATAAGCGCTCCGGATGCAAACCGTTGGTCGCCAATATATGTGCAAGCACCGCGTCGTAACGGTTGAGCAATTGCAGCATTAAAAAATCTGCGATTGAGCTGGCACTGCCTTGGCCAGCGCCAATACGAGCAGCCAAGGCTTCGGCGCGTTGGCGCAACATACCGTGAACTTCTGTTAACTGTTGTTTTAGTACCGGGTTAGCCTGAGCGTTTAATGACGCGGGAATAAACTTTTCATCGAGGCTAACTTGACCTTCTTCCGACACTTCGATGATTTTGGCTATCGCCAATGTGTCGTAACCCGATAAGTTGTCACTTTCCAGCTTCAGTTCAAAACCCGCTTGGGCTAATTGCAATACTTCAACTGCGTCATTACCAATGTTGGTATCAACCACCTCGTGATCAACAAAGCGATAACGAGTAACACTGCGGCCTTGGGCTGATACGTTCAAACCGTTCGACTTTTCAGTAGGAAGAGCAATAAACACCAATTGGTCTCTAATGCTGCTATCTAAAGAAAGAGGCTCTGGAATAGGGTCTCGAGTAGGGCTAATAATTGCCGCGCCGTCTTGTAAACAAGCCTTTAGAGTAGATAAACCAAACTTGCCATTACTTAATAGAGCACGGTCAAAATTGAGTTCGCTCACACCCCAGTAATAACTCGATTGCTGTAATAGATTTTGCTGCAACTGAAAATTCAAACTGCGTTCTTGCTGCTGAAAGTGTTGCGGACGCAAAAACATCCCCTCGCTCCAGGCGACACGACAAAAGTCACTCATGTTTTAATCCCGTGATACTGCTTTATGGATTGCCAACAAATACGGCGAGTTCACCCACATGAACGTCGAAGGTTTTGTAGTTGGTAGGGTCAATAGTTACTACTTCACGCCAGCTGGCGGTATCGATATCTCGATAAGCAACTAATACACCGGCATAACGAACGCCCGGCGATAACGACAGTTTGTATTCAAACTGGCTACCTGGTTCAAATTCGAACTCGGTGCGATTGATTAGGTCAGGACCAAGCACTTGCGATGCATCGTCGTACAAAGCAAAGAAATCTTGGCTATCGAATAAGGTGCGAGACGATAATTCAAAGACTTTCACTACGACCGGCGAAGCACGCCCAGTAATGTCTGGATTAACCCCTTCGTCGACATGAAACTGTAGTTTTGAATATGGTTCTACTACGTAATTGGCTACGGTACAGCCAAACATTGAAACACTTAGTAATACACTAAGTACTAACTTCCCTATGTTGCTCATCGTTATCCCTTTTGCTCTATGCTTTTTAAGCTTGATTCATAAGCCTTGGCAAAGTCTTCCATATAGAAAGCGTTGCTGTTTCGGCTAAACTCATTTTCCAAATCACTGTAAATTGAACAGTAACGGTTCCAACTCTTATGCTTTTCAATTGCCGAATACACCTTGGCAATTCCTTTAGCATGTTGATCTTTGGATTCTATCGATTTAGGGTCAAGCAGTTGCATCACTCCAGCAACCGCACCTTCAATCCCCGATAACAGGGCGTATTCATGGCGCTCTAAATCAATAAACGCTTCTTTAACCGCTCGCTCTGGAGGCAGAAAACCAGCAGTTTTGCGTTGTAATAAGTTATGAATGGCATCTTCGGCATTAGTAGAAAACTTAAGCGGGTTGTTTTCATTCCTTCTGAAAGTCGTTTGATTGATTCGACTGTTTTCTTTAAAGGCAGCACGGTTATGCAAGGTATTCATGATGCCATCCAAAGAGTCGCGAGTAATCACGCCTAGTTGGTGCCACCAGCGTACCGGATTATCTTGAGAAACAAGCTCAGCAGATATTCCCATGCCTTCTAAAAAAGCAGTGAGATGGGCGTGTTCATCAGCAACTGTTGCCGTTGGTTTAGCCTGATTTTGCTGAGTTGGCGCACTAACTGCTGGCGCCACGTGATTTGAATGCTGAGCAGTATGTTGCGAGGTTGCGAAGGTAAGCCCTTCATCAACTCGAGGGGCAACTGGCTCTTGAGCAACAGGAACATGAGGTACTGCTGGGGACGGTGCAGGAGCACTCACTACCGCTGCTGTAGGCGCTGGTTGTTCTGCAGGCTGACTGTTTTGGGGCGCCGGTTGAGACACCGTAGCAGGACTAGAGAATAGGGCATTCCAATCTTCTGGAATGCTAGATTGCTCGTCATTGGTTAAGGTTTTTGGCAGTGCAAACGCATCATCTAGATTGGCATTTAACCTAGAATCTAAGCTGGTTGCCGCAACTGCTACCGGCTCTGGTTCAGCCAATACACCAAAGTCTTCTGCCACCGGTTGAACGGGTGCAGAGCTAACCGCTGCAGGAGCAGCAACACTAACAGGCTGGGCCTGCGCGGAGATAGCCACTTCAATCTCGTAGTCACCAATAGCTAACACATCACCATCGTTTAACTGATAAGGCGTATCTTTAGCTAATGGCTCAACCGAGCGGTTTACAAATACGCCATTGGTAGACGTATCGTAAAGCCAAAACTGACCATTATTCGATTCAATTCGAGCATGGCGACTTGAGATAACACGCTCGGGGTCTAGCAGACACCATGAGCATTGGCTAGCTCGGCCAATAGTAATTACAGACTCCCCTGAATCAGTAGAAAGAAATTTCTTTTCTTCCACGCCAGAGGTAAACCTGTGATAACTCATCACAGACAAACACAAATTCATTTTCTTCCCGTCCCTTAGAAGTACTTTTTTACTTTAGGTTGAACCCATCACCCTAAAGATACTAATGATTTATATATCACCAGAAAAAGAAGCGGTATTATTACACTTAATAAATAAACCAATCAATATCAAAATAAATAATTTTAATAATAAAATTATTTTTCCCCACCTTTGATTTCTGACAATATTATTGTTAGCATCCGAACCTTTGTTTTACTGGGCTAAAAGCTAAAAACCATGTGAAGCAATGACTAAAAAACAGTCAAAAAAGTAAAGCAAACGGATTTCACAATAAATTTCTTATGTTTCTTAAAAATACTTTTAATTTTCTTCCATTAAAGAGACTTTAATTCGAGAAAATTAAAGACTAGAAAAACCGAAAATAGTATTCTTACTATTAATATATTTGTCACACATTAATGATATAATGTGTTTTAGCCTGATAGGGTAGTTTCCATGGATGACGTTAATAAAGACCAAACCGCCACACCGAAAAAAAAGGCTGAACAATCAGCTAATTCTTCAGGTTCTAATGACAAAACCGTAGTAAGTAATACAGAAACGGTAACCCCGAAAAAAAGCAAAGCGCACACTCCTAACGATCAAATGCTCAATCGCGTCATCAAAAAGCGCTATCAAATTGAAGGTTTGGTTGGCCACGGCGGTATGTGTGATGTGTATCGCGCCAAAGACTTATTGCTAGAAGCCGCTGGTGATAGCCAGCCTTATGTGGCGATTAAGCTGTTACAAAAAGAATTTCACGATCAGCCAGATGCTGCACGTATTTTGATTCGAGAAGCTCGAAAAACGCAGCGTTTAAGCCATCCTAATATTATTCGTGTGTACGACTTTGGCGTAGACCAAGAAGACTACTACTTGGTGATGGAGTGGTTAGATGGGCAAACCTTAGATGAAGTGATAAAGAGTCATCGACCAAATGGTTTGTCTTATAAAAGCAGCTTGGCGCTACTTCAGCAGCTGACTTCTGCACTGAGTTATGCCCACGAAAATGGCGTAGTACACGCCGACTTAAAACCAGGCAACATCATGCTATCGCGAGATGGCACCATCAAAATCTTTGATTTTGGTGTATCACGCGCACTTAACTTAAATGCCGATCAGTATGCTGCAGACAAGCCTGAAGAAACATCACCAGTGAGTGGCTTTACACCGACTTATGCTTCGCCAGAGTTGCTGAATGGCGCTGCGCCGAGTATCGCCGACGATGTATTTGCCTTTAGCTGTATCGCTTACGAGTTGCTATCTAGCAAGCACCCATTTAATCGCAAAACAGCAAACCAGGCAGCAAAAGAAAAGATTATTCCAGCTAAACCTAAACATGCTCCTTTAATTCGTTGGGCTAGTTTGAAAAAAGGCTTAAAGTTCGAGTTAAATCAACGCACAACAGATCTTTCCAAGTTGGAAAAAGGCCTAACTAATAGTTACTTTAAGCCTACTTTTGCTGTTGCTTGCGGCGTAGCATTAATTGGCTCTGCAGCTTACGGCTACCAACAAACCGAGCTGCAATTTAGCCAAAGCCAGCAAGCCCTAGAAACCTTGCAACGAGTAGAGCTTGCTAACCAAGAGTTAGTGGCCTTAACACCTCAGCAATTTTTGCCTATTCTCAGCACTATTCCTGCAAAGCAACATGTGCCTAAACAAGCGATGCTTCGTGATAAGCAACGTTTAGTGATTGATTATTATGAGAAACAAATCGACGATTTATTAAATAATCGAGACAGTGCTTACCCCGATTACTACGCTATTCAGTCTTTACTTCAAGAAGTGAATCGAATTTATCCTGATTCCTATAGCTTGGCTTTAATCGCTGAAGACGTAAACCAAGGCTGGATGGGAACTGTTGAAGCACTGAGCCAACGTTTAGACACTAACCTAGAGCAAGGTAGATACCAGCATAGCGAAGATGGCGACGATATTTACCTTATCTATCAAGATTTGTTGCAAGTAAGAACTGACTATCAGTTTGCGCCCAATGAAAAATCAGAAAAAATGTTCACTCAGCTTTTCGATAAAGCCGCAGACGACTTAGATGTAGTTGCTCTTGCCGACATGATTTCAGCGGGTGAGACCTTTTTTGCTAATAGCGAACAGCAACAAGCGCGCATTGCTCGTGCAGCAGAGTTGAAGTCATCAATTAGTGCCATGGCAGAGTACAAGCAAGCCATAGCCAATGAACAAGAGGCTGATTTTCCTTATCAAGCCGCTGAAGTATTTTACCAAAATCACTTCGCACAAATGCAAGAACGCATCGATGGTTTAACCCGTGTGAAAACGCTAGATAAAATGGCGCGCGAAGTAGACGTGATGGCCAAAGAGTTGCCTAACGACTTCTCACACCTAGTCGAAACACGCCAATCCATGGCTAATAAGTACCTACGTTTTTCAGATTACTTATTGAAGAAACGCCGTACTAAAGAAGCCAGCGCCGTAATGAAAAAAGCGCAAGACTTAATGACCAAAGTACAAGACGCTCGCGTTGCCGATAACGCTTAAACGGCTTCACCCGCGCTTATAGTTACCCTTAAGTAATGACAGTTTAGAGTGGTTCAAAGCAGGTAGGCCGAGTCATCGGTCTACCTGCTTTAGCTAAAAGCTCATTGGCTACGCTCTGCAGGTATATTCGGTGCTCAAGCGTCTAAAACTCAATAGACTGATAATGTTATTCCTCCACTGCTTATCCATTCTTAAAGCACTGCGCCTGTAATCCTGTTTACTCGAAAGCCAGCCTCGTTATTGCCAATTAGCCTTAAGTAAAATGGCTAAACCAACACTCACCAAGCGCTAAACCTCTGCCATCAAAAAATGCCGTCAATCCAGGCTGTTTAAACAATCTACAAAAACGCGAGTAGGTTCACAGCAAACCCGCCTTAAATTATATAATAATACAAATATAATGGGATTTATCGACGACTCAAAAGGATTACCTATGCGCTTACAAAAAACAATCGCTCTTGGTGCTGGCATTCTGGGCACTTGTATTGCCCTATCCGCTCACGCTTATGTTCAAGATCCGCAGCTCACCAACTACCGCGCCGACAAAGGTAAAAGTGCTGTATGGCTAAGCCACGAAGATTCAAGTAATGGTTTAGGCGATGTGGGCAGCTCAAAAGATAGCGCTTTTGAAGGAGAAGGCTCATCTCGTTTTCGCTTTAAGCGCGATGTCAGTAACCATAATTTTTCAGCTATGCCTGGTTTAAGTCAGCTGGTACGTGATTTACCAGCTAATACAGACATGGTGTTCTCTCTATTCTATTGCGATAAAAAAGGTAATAGCTCACCAACACAACTATATTTTGGTGTTCGAGAAGTTGGCGATGCATCACTCACCGGCAATATGCTAGCCGAAACTCGCGCGCACGTGCGTGATCTAGCCGACGCGCCACAAGGAGAGAACAAGAAGTGTTTCCGCCAAGTCAGTGTCGACTTCAATACTGGCGATAATAACCAAGTGGAAATATTTAGCCTTTTAGAAGTAGACACCAGCACGACACCTAGCTTAGATAAAGAGCTAGAAGTACGCGTAGATGCCTTTTCTATCAGCAGAAAATAGCAACACACTACGCCATTAGTCACTCACGGCTAGCGCAAAGCTAGCCACGTTTTAATTCCATAAAGTCCTACTCTCGGCTCTGCAATAAGCACCCTACGTAGCAGTATTCTTAGCAATGACAGCCAGTTTTAAGCGGAATACAGCCTTTCTCACCCAAGGTGAGTATTTTGCCCCTGCTTAAATGCCAATGACGAATTTGTCTTCAAAAACACCCTAAGAAAAATGGTAATTACTGCTATATGAGCAGTATTTATATTGCTTAATGTTTAAGCTAGCCCCCGTTTTTACTTATAAACATAAGCTAGAGCGGGGCTTTTCATAACCAGCATGTAATAATGTTTAATACATCAAATAGCCGCCAGTCATTTCATAGCCACCAGCTTAGAGAGCGCCTAGTGAAAAAAATAGCCGTATTCGCCGATGTTCAAAACATCTATTACACCTGCCGCGAGGCCTACGCTAAACAGTTTAATTACCGCAAACTTTGGCAGCAGTTAAAAGAGCAAGGCGAGATTGTTGCAGCTTATGCTTACGCGATTGATCGCGGTGATAACCAGCAGCTAAAATTTCAAGACGCACTTAAGCACATTGGTTTCAAAGTAAAACTTAAGCCTTTTATTCAACGCAGCGATGGCTCAGCCAAGGGCGACTGGGATGTTGGCATTACCATCGACGTATTAGAAGCGGCACGTAACGTAGACATGGTAGTCTTGCTCTCTGGCGATGGTGACTTTGCCATTTTGCTAGATAAAATCACTCAAGAGTATTCGGTTGAAGCCTTGGTCTATGGCGTACCTAGCCTTACCGCCAATGCCTTAGTTAACTCGGCCAGTGAGTTTCAAGCCATCGAGCAGCCTTTATTACAATAAACTGCCCACATTAGCACCCAGCAAAATGCCGCCTAGTTTTGCTGTTCGGCCCTTCTAAAACACCTCAAGTAACATATATTTTTACAAGACAAGCTCAGTAAAGTGAAAAACTTGCTATTTTTTACACAATTGTGCCGTGTTTTCAGCTATCATCGCGCCCCCGAAAGCAATTGCTGCTGCGGTTATACCTTTATTTTTCCCTCGAAGAGGACGCCATTGTGAGCCAAACTGATTTTTCTACTCTTGCCCTACACCCTGATTTATTAGCAAATCTGGAAACTCTGGGTTATAGCTCCATGACGCCAATTCAAGCGCAAAGTCTGCCAGAGATTCTGGCAGGTAAAGATGTTATCGCTCAAGGCAAAACGGGTTCAGGTAAAACCGCCGCTTTTGGTTTAGGTTTGCTTAATGCCTTGGAAGTTAAACGCTTTCGCATTCAAACATTAGTATTGTGCCCAACCCGTGAACTAGCCGACCAAGTGGCTAAAGAGATCCGCAAACTGGCACGTAGCATTCATAACATTAAGGTGCTAACCCTATGTGGAGGCATGCCTTTTGGCCCGCAAATTGGGTCGCTAGAACATGGGGCTCACATTGTTGTTGGCACACCGGGTCGCGTAGAAGAGCACTTAAACAAAGGCACGCTGAAGTTAGATAACATTAAGAACCTGATTCTTGATGAAGCAGATCGCATGTTGGAAATGGGCTTTCAATCGGCCATTGATGCCATTATTGAATTAGCACCGAGTGATCGCCAAACCTTATTGTTTAGTGCCACCTTCCCAGCTCAAATTGAGAGTATTTCTCAGCACATAATGCGCAAACCAGTGCGTATAGAAGTGGCTAGCACTCACGATGACTCGTCTATTTCTCAGCACTTTTATAAGGTAGATGACAATGAGCAACGTATGTTAGCGCTACGCTTGCTGTTATTACAGCATCGCCCTAAATCTAGCGTGGTATTTTGCAACACCAAACGCGAAGCGCAAGAAGTTGCCGATGAATTACGCCTACTCGGCTTTAGCGCTGTTGCCTTACATGGTGATTTAGAACAGCGTGATCGCGACCAAACCTTAGTGCAGTTTGCCAATAACAGTGCCGCCATTTTGGTGGCAACCGATGTTGCCGCTCGAGGCTTAGATATTGACTCGCTTGATGCCGTGATTAACTACCACATTGCGCGCGATGTAGAAGTGCATGTGCACCGCATTGGTCGTACCGGACGTGCTGGCAGCAAAGGTTTGGCTTTTTCATTCTTTAGCGATAAAGAGCATTACAAAGTCGCCTTACTGGAAGACTACTTAAGTCGTCCCATTGAAGACGAAGAACTTCCAGACATGTCTTTACTAAACAAGAAACCTGCGGGCGCACTAATGGCTACCCTACAAATTGACGGCGGTAAGAAACAAAAAGTAAGAGCCGGCGATATTCTGGGTGCGTTAACGGGCGAAAATGGTATTAGCGGCGCACAAGTTGGCAAAATTAACCTGTTTGATAACCGCGCTTATGTAGCAGTGGAGCGCGAAGTACTTAAGCAAGCACGTAAGAAGCTAGAGCACGGAAAAATGAAAGGCCGCTCGTTTAGAGTTAGACACCTAACTTGCTAAGTTAAGCAAACTCACACTCCGCCAGTGATCGCTGGCGGACCTAATAGGTATTGTAATTAAAGACCAAACTGCCACCTTTTAGCACGCTGCCATAATTAAATAGCAAGCCAATACTCACATTATCTAACCAGCCCTCGCCATATGCACCAGTGCCCATTAACAAATCAAAACCAAATTCATAGTAATGCGGTGTTTGAAAAGCCTCGTTAGTATTGCCAGTTAAATCAACCCGTGAAGCCGATAACTGCCCAGCAAATGAGATATCTAAAGCGCGACCAATAGGGTGAGCGTAATACAGGGTATTACGCCACGACGTAGCAGCAATTTGCACTTGATGTGAAGCAACATCGGAGCCAAAGCTTTCTCCGCGTAGGTACTCAAAACGGGAACGATATTTTAACTTATGGTTAGTCCAACGTCGCTGGTACTGCAGCGCAATACTCGGGTGTAGCATCCACGCATTCAAAGAAAAGTTAGTCAGCACTCCGTCAAATACTGGCTGAAAAATCTGACTTATCGAGTTGTTGTAGGTGTAATTCTGATTCAAGCGACGCAAACTTCCACCTAGCTCCGCACTTAAGCGCCAATTAGACCAAGGGTCTAGATGCAGACCACCACCAAGATAAGCAGAATAAACCTGAAGTTTTTCATGGTCACGGGTAGAGTCGATTTCTTCGAACAGCGCCACATCATGAAAGCGTTGGGTATAACCCAACCGACCAGTGGTATAGGTTTCCCAACCAGAACCATGCCAAGGTAAAGTTAGCGTTAGCGGTAATGTGATGGTTTTCAACTCATTTTTTAAACGATTAGCATCGTCTCCACCGAGATTGTCATCGTCAATGGGAATAAAACCTGAGGGGTCAAAATTAACAAAACCAATAGTTACCGTTTCGCGATCATGAATAATGGCATCTGCGGCAAAGGTACCCGACAAATTGCGCTCTAGTATAGGTAAGATTTCATTCTCTAAATGCCCCTTTACCAACGCTGCTTGAGCCATAAACGGCAAGCAAAAGCCAATCAAGATAAACCGGCTACATCGCTTAGCTAACACTTTTTTCATCCTTGAAATAGTGATTCCCTCTTTGGTGAATAGTTAGTGTGTTTTATCTAAATGATAGCGCAACGCCATAGCGATACATATCTTGAGCTCAGCAAGAGGCCATGCTTGATCGACGCCTAACAAGATTGCACGCTGCTTCTGATAACAAAACAAGCCTGGAAACAGAGTACCAAACGAAGCAACTAAATGCGTTTGGCAGTTAACGTATAAACCTATGTAATCGGGGTTTGCTACTTTCCAATCAATTCGCAAGGTAGAGCCAGATTTGCTTTGCTCGGTAAGATAAGCCAGTTCGCCCCATTTGCTGGTTTCGGTCAACTCGCCTACCCCTTCTGTATGTTTAGCAACTTGAAAGATTTCTTGGCGCAAAACCATTAGTTGGCGTTGCACCGTTACCGGGTAGTCGGCGATGATTAACTTAAGCTCTGGTGCAAGCTCACTTTGCATCACCAGTTCTCCGCCTCTTTTAGAGTATGTTTGAACAATGGCCAAGCCATTAAATGATGCTGATAGCGCCCTGCAGCATCGTCTAACTCAATCCCATAGTTGAACAGCCGTAACGCCATCACTGCATAAAAAGCGTCTACTGCGCTAGCTTGGCCAAAGGCAAAGCAGCCGTCAAAGGATTGCCAAATAACACTTAATCGCTGTAGCTCTTTTTCCAGACTGCTGCTTAACATCGGCTGTTCTACCCGCTTAAGCTGAAAGGGTAACTCGGTGCGAATGTTGATAAAACCAGAATGCAGCTCCGCTAGATAGCTACGAGCTAGGGCGCGTTTGCCTTTATCAACCGGGAGTACAGTTCCCGGAGAAAGCTCATTAGCATATTCACTAATAGCCAAAGAATCATGGAGCAATAAATCGCCATGCTGAAGGACCGGAACTAAGCCAGTTGGCGATAAATTAGATAGCGTTTGTCTATAACCCTTTTCACCTAAAGGCACTGTAGTTAACTCAAGTTCTAATTCAGCTAACTGCATAGATAAGTAGGCGCGGATCGACCAGGTAGAATCTCGCCCTACTACCAGTTTAAGTGGGTTGCTCATTCTGTGAATCCTTCTTTGTTACTTTCTCCATACTTGCTCTGCTGTATATTGTAAGTAGTATGCCACCCAGTACCAGGCTGGCTGACACCACAAAGTTCAAACCTAAGCCTTCACTCGCAAATAGCCAACCACCTAGCGCTGCAATAATCGGCACTAACAGCTGCAAAACTGCTGCTTGGCTTGCCGATAGGCCGGCAAGTGCCAAATACCATATCCAGTAACCTAAACCCGATGCCAATGCACCAGATACCACTGCCAACACTACACCTTCAGCACTCAGGTTTGAATCCATCAACAGCCAAGGTAACAACAGCACTAAAAACGGTAAGCTACGCCAAAAGTTATAACAGGTATCACGGCTTGCACTGTTTGAGCCTCGACCGTTGAGGGTGTATACCCCCCAAGCGCCGCCCGCGACTAACATTAACCCAAACCCTAACCAAGAGATTGAGATTTGCTCATTAGGCGCTAATAGCCACACTAAACCACTAAAGGCCAAAGCAATGCCAAAGCCCTCACCCACAGATAAGCGAGCACCTTTTACCATAGAAATACCCACCATGCTTAGTTGCACCGCCGCAAATAAGATTAATGCACCAATGCCAGTATCTAGATATAAATAGGCAAAAGAGAAGCACGCGGCATAAGCAAATAGCATAAAACCAGACCACCAACTGCCTTTGGCGGAATTCACTGAATTTTGTCGAGCCACACCAATAAGTATCGCCAAAGTCACTGCGCCCGCAAGTAAACGTATGGCGGTAAAACTGGCAGCATCTATTTGTTGCTCGCCTAACGCTAAACGACACAATACCGAGTTACCGGCAAAGGCAATTAACGCAACAAGAGTGGTTAAGTAGGTGCGCATAGGCTGGGAGTTACTCAAGCTCAGACCACACTGCAAATTCGTTACCACTAGGTTCGCAAAAATGAAAACGTCGCCCACCGGGGAAACTGAAAATAGCTTTAACTATCTTCCCGCCAGCCCGCTCCACTTTAGAAAGAGTCTGCTCTAGGTCTTGGCTATAAAACACCAACAAAGCAGCACCGTTTTCGGTTGACGACTTTAACGGCGCTTGAAAAAAGCCACCATCTAAACCCTGTCCAGAAAACGCGGTGTATTGCTCACCAAAATCTTCAAACTGCCAAGCAAAAACGGTGCTAAAAAACTGCTTGGTGGCAACGAGATCACTGCTGGGGAATTCTACATAGTTAAGCTTTTCGTGCTGATTCATTAATTCACTCCTTGAAAGTTAATTGAGTTAGCACTTACATAAACACAGTGCCCTGCATATAGGTTGTAGCATGCCCAGCAACAGTGACACTTTGCGCATTTAACGCGCAATGCAACACTCCACCGCGGTTCGAAGCTTGGTAAGCCACCATTTTCTTCTTACCTAAACGCGCCGCCCAGTATGGTGTGAGTCCAGCATAAATAGACCCAGTAACTGGATCTTCATATCCCCCATTGGCCGGCCAAAAGTAACGCGACACAAAATCGTAATCACGAGCTTTAGCGGTTACAACCACATCATAAGGGCCAAGGGTTTTAATTAACGCTTCATCAATAACTATCGACTCAACCTGCGATTGCTGATCATAGACCAGAAAATAAGCCTGTTGATTTCGCAAAATCTTACTCGGTTGTATCGATACGCCCTTTAATAGAGCATCTGGAATCTCTTGTATTGACTGAGGCGGGTGAATGGGGAAATCCATAGCAATTAAATGGTCTTCCGCTCGGCGTGCGCTTAGCTCTCCTACTTTAGAAGTCGCAAATCTTAGTTCTAATGCCTCAGTATTGTCTTCAAAGAGAACGTGTGCAGCCGCCAGCGTGGCATGCCCACAAAAATCAATTTCACAAATAGGCGAGAACCAGCGGATAAAATAATAGTTGGTCGCGAGAGGTACTAAGAATGCGGTTTCAGACAAGTTATTTTCTATGGCTATCGCCTGCATTAACGCGTCGTCCAGCCAGCGTTCAAGAATGATCACCGCTGCCGGATTACCTTTAAATAAGTCTTGGCTAAAGCTATCCACTTGATGGATTTTCAGGTTCATTGTGTTCCTTATCATTAGACTAATTGCCTATTGTCAACGGGGGGAGAGATATGGGCTCGTCAACTTTACAAGACGCACTCCTCTGAACAGTGAGCGAAAGATCACACATACACCTTTACATTAATCCAATATACGTTACACTTCGCTCGCTGGTAAAGGTTACAGCGGATATTTATGCCCCATACAAATGCGTTGATTTCTTAGATTTCATACCTGTTTGTTCGTAAGTAATTTCTGCATCTTTCGGCACCCTTTAACTTACCCGTTTTTGGTGTAAGTTTTATTTATTATATTTTGGAGATTACTCATGGCTACAGGTCGCGTAAAATGGTTTGACGAGCAAAAAGGTTTTGGTTTCATCGAGCGTCCAGATGGTAAAGATGTATTCGTACATTTCCGCGCTATCAAAAGCGACGGTTACAAAACTTTAGCTGAAGGCCAAGAAGTACAGTTTGAAGTAGAAGAAGGTCCAAAGGGTCCTCAAGCTGCTAACGTAACTGTTGCTTAAGCTGCTCTTAAAGGCATAGTATCCAATTAGTCTTTGATTAATTAGACACTAGCTTTAAGCTAAAAAAACGGCCTGCTTGGCCGTTTTTTATTGCCTGTAGAAAAGTAAGCATAGCGATTAATCCGCTAAGGCGAACTGCGCAGCCGCAGCAACATGAATAGCGGTAGTATCGTAAAGCCTAATGGCGGTATCTGATTGCTGCACCAACAAGCCAATTTCGGTACAGCCTAAAATAATGGCCTCCGCCCCTGCTGCTCTAAGCTTTTCCATTTCCTGTAAATAAACATCTCTAGAGCTGTCTAACACTTTCCCCTGACATAGCTCTTGATAAATAATGGTATGCACTAACGCCATACCAGCATCGTCGGGCACCAACACATCTAAACCACTCTGCTGCAAGCGCCCTTTGTAAAAATGCTGTTGCATAGTGAACTGAGTGCCTAATAAACCCACTCGCTTAACACCATCTTTAAGCAACTCACTCGCGGTAGCATCCGCTATGTGCAGCAGGGGAATATTTAAAGCTTGCTCTACATGCTCTGCTACTTTGTGCATTGTATTAGTAGCAATTAGCAGAAAATCTGCGCCTGAGGCTTGAACCGACAAACCAGCAGCCACCATTTGTTCAGCTAAAGCCTGCCAATTCCCCTGGTGTTGTAAGCGTTCTATTTCAGCAAAATCGACACTGACTAGATTTATTTTGGCTGAATGTAAGCCACCTTTTGCATGCTTAACGGCAAGATTCAGTTGCTGGTAATACATCAGGCTCGATTCCCAACTCATGCCGCCTATAATGCCAATTGTTTTCATCACTACCTCAATACTCGCCCAGCTACCACTTGGTAGGCTTTTCTATTTCATACAAATCGTCAGCAATGTTATCAATGCGCTTTTGCATTACCACTTGCGCATCTTGCAAGCCCTGGTTGTAATAAAATGCGCCAATTTCTTCAGAGAAAAAATCCAATAGAAACTCGGCATCGAACTGACCAATTTCAACATCTAACTGTTGCTCACAATAACTTTGGACTTTACTCACTAATGCGCGTTTTTGTTCAACTGAAAACTCAATAGCAGACATGGTTAATATTCCTCTAGAACCTCTTGTTCCAACTCATCTATTTGTTGCTCGGTTTTAATTTGCTGCTGCCAATAACCTACATTGACCCATTCGCCAAATTTTCGCCCTACCTTTTCAAACTCAGCCACCTTATGAAAGCCCAAGCGCTCGTGAATGGCTACACTAGCCGGGTTAGGCAAAGCAATACCTGCGATAACAGTGGCAATAGGATAATCCTGAAGGCGGTTTAACAAAGCTTGGTACAGCTGAGTACCAACTCCTTTGCCAGCGGCGCTATGCGCAACGTAAATGGAGCTTTCAACGGAAAAGCGATAGGCACTACGTCCCTTCCATGGGCTCACATAGGCATAACCCAATATCTCACCTTGCTGTTCGTACACCAACCACAGCAGCTCTTTTTGCAGAGTTGCGACCCGCGAAGCAATATCACTAGGCTCCACCTGTCGCTCTTCAAAGGTGGCACGACTGTTTTCAATAAAATAATTGTAAATACTGCAAATTTGCGGGCAATCACTTAACTGTGCATCTCTGATCATGGTCATCCTTTTCCTATCGAATACCGCTCTGTATTCACCAAACAAGTCGCTTGACTGTCAGCGACTTAAAAACAAAGCCAACTTGATACAAGACAAAAGTAAAATATTTGATGACGTTCCTTCAACAAGATTATGCTTCAATGTTGAAACTAAATTGGGCTATAAGCTCCCTAATACAGAGTTAAACTAACCCCACAATAAAACATTTTTTCAAGATTAGAAGGGCAATTAATATATTGTTTGATCTAATAGAAGCATAAGATTTTGTATAGCCTGTTATAGCCGTAAACTCCATCCAACGCCAAATGATAAAGAAGTAGCAATACCCAACTTAGTTGCTTTAACCCTTAGTTCTCATAACGAGAGTGCACAGTCAGCATCGAAAGTAGGAAGAAAAGTCAGCAAACAATCATAGTGACATCTGGTTTGACGGCCCAAAACCTTAAACGAATACTGTATTTGAGCTCAACACATCTAACTAGGGCAAATATCTTCAAGCTGAATTACTCAAATTTGTAAACAAAAATTGCCTTTAAAGCGTTAGCGATAACACAAATATGCTAGTTTTTTGATCTTAAATATTGTAGGACAAATTAGACCAAAGTATAGTGCAAAAAAAACGGACAGATAGGTTAATAAGTGAACTAACTATAGAGATATTTATCAAGGAACTTCCGTGAGAACATTAGCGATAATACTAGGGACACTTAGCACTCTGTCCTTCTCCTGCTGGGGCTTTAATAGCCACATAGTAGAGTCCACGCCATCTGAATTCATTAATTCAAACGCGCAAATTAACTACCACTATTACAACACCAGCCTAGGTGATCGCCCGGCGCGTATAAAAGGTCTGGTGGGGATTATTGATGGTTACGCAATTTTAAAGCTTAGCTGCGCGAATAATGGCGCGGTATCGGTGAAACACAATGTGATTAAAGCGCCTGAACAGCATGTATCCATTGACCACAAACAACTGAAAACTACGCTTAGCCAATTCAACTATAGCCTTAGCTCTCAAGAACAAATTACCCAACTAAAACAAGGTAGATACTTGCAGTTTTCTCAGCAACCTACGCTAACAGCAAATTTGAAGTTAAAGACCACATCAGTATCTTTACAAGGCTTTACTGCTACTTACGATCGGATGAAGCAACTTTGCGCACAAAGCGCTGGCCTAGCAATGCGTTAAGTCAAATAGCAATAACGCTCGACCTTATTGTTATTGAAAGGTACTGCTTTGCTTAGTTGCTTAGTTGCTTAGTTGCTTAGTAAAATGATGGCTTTTAATATCAAAGCCATGGCGTAGATAAAATCGGTGAGCGGCAAAGCGTTGTACTCCAGATCCTAAATGAAACTGCTCACACTGTTGTTGCTTGGCATAGTCTTCTAGCCAATGCAGCAACTGCTTTCCAACACCTTTCGAGCGGCAACTTGGCAGTGTTACTAAATCATCCAAATAAAGGTGTTTGCCCCAAGATAGTTTCCAAGCAATCACAAAACCGGCAACTGCAACAATTTGCTGCTGGTCACTTAAGTAACTCAACTGATAACCCTGCAGCTGCTGCAACTTAATTTGTTCAATCAATGTAGCTTTGGTGAAGCTTGGGCGAAGCGCCAGCATAACATCAGCCACTTGCTCTAATTCAGTATCAGATTGCTGTAAGCTCACTTGCATTCTATAGGCTCTCTAAAGGATTAACCATGCTACCTATAGCAGCACAACGTTGAGTATGAATGCTTGAATTTAAGACTAGGGTATTTAGCTAAGCCCTATAAAAACGGCTTACAAGGAAGGAATAAACTCAAGTCTTGCTAAGCGATATTAGCAAGACTTGTTGACATATTTATTTCGAAACAAGCGCTTCTTTATTAGAGTCAGCGTCTACTTCCAACTCTTCAGGCTCGGCAAATACTTCGGCCACCGACTTGCGAGTTAACTCACCTTTGAGGTTGCCGTCATCATCTACTACAGGCAATGAGAAATCACTTTCTAAGCTGTCAGTTATAACACTCTCAATGGCCGCGTCTGGTGAAATAGTCGGCACGTCTTGATACTCACACGTTTCGAATTGCTCATCAGCATTTGCTTTCGATGCTTGCTCAAGCGAATCTTGCGTCACAATGCCTTGGTAGCCATCTTCGGTAACATGATAAGCGTAGTCGCCTTTGATTTTTTTCATTTGCTGCAAGGCTTCACCAATAGTATCAGCCGTAATTCGCCGCGCAGGAGGCCGCATTACCGTTTCTACAGTAAGGGCACGAGCTCGGTTTACGTCTTTTACAAAAGCTTCAACATAATCGGTAGCGGGATTTAATAGAATATCGTCTGGCGTGCCCTGCTGTACTACCTCACCATCTTTCAAAATAGCAATTTTGTCGCCAATGCGCAGCGCTTCATCTAAATCGTGAGTAATAAAGATAATAGTTTTGTGCAGGGTTTCTTGGAGTTCAATCAGCTGATCTTGCATTTCACTTCGAATCAGCGGGTCAAGGGCTGAGAAGGCTTCATCCATCAGCAAAATTTCTGCATCGGTGCTTAAGGCACGAGCTAAACCTACACGCTGCTGCTGACCACCTGAAAGTTGCGAAGGATATTGCTGCTCATAACCGTTTAAGCCCACGGTATCTAACCACTCTTGGGCTTTTGCTAAACGCTGCTCTTTAGGCACGCCCTGCACGGTTAAACCATAAGCGACATTTTCAATCACACTACGGTGTGGCATCAAACCAAAACGTTGGAATACCATCGACATTTTATGACGACGGAAATCTTGCAGCTCTTTGCTGCTCAGCTTCATTACGTCAGTGCCCTCAATGCTAATCACCCCTTCGGTAGGGTCAATTAGACGGTTGAAGTGACGAATCAAGGTCGATTTACCAGAACCAGACAAACCCATTATTACGTAGATTTCGCCTTGCTGTATCTCTAAGTTAATGTCTTTAAGACCCAAAGTGTGGCCAGTTTCCGCCAGAATTTTATCTTTAGATTCTCCGGCCTTTACTCGCGGCATCACCTGCTTCGGATTTTCACCAAACAGCTTGTATAAGCCCTGAATTTTAATTAGCGGCTCAGTCATGCTTAAATCCTTGAAGATGTGCTTGGGTGCGCTTAGCGTAGGCTTGTGAGACACGGTCAAATATAATCGCCAGCGCTACAATCGCTAAACCGTTGAGTAAACCCAAGGTAAAGTACTGATTGGTAATTGATTTTAATACTGGTTGGCCTAAACCTTTCACCCCAATCATTGAGGCAATCACCACCATCGATAAGGCCATCATAATGGTTTGGTTTATTCCCGCCATAATGGTGGGCATCGCCAAGGGGATCTGCACCCCAAACAAACGTTGCGTGGTACTTGCGCCATAGGCTGTAGCGGCTTCTAACACCTCTTTATCCACCAAGCGAATACCTAAATTAGTTAAACGAATTACCGGAGGAATGCCGTAAATAACCACCGCGATCACGCCAGGAATTTTACCAATGCCCAGCAGCATAACTACCGGAATCAGGTATACAAAAGCTGGCAGCGTCTGCATAACATCTAGCATAGGGGTAATAATTGCTTGGGTTCGATTAGAACGGGCCATCACAATACCAATAGGAATACCTAAGGCAATGGCCAGCATAGTACACACGGTAATGATGCTCATGGTTCGCATCATGTCTTCCCACATGCCGAAGTAACCCACCAGTAGCAGTGATACAACGGAGCCAATAACCAGCTTCCAAGAACGACTCGCGGCGTAAACCAAACCTGCACACACAATCAATACTAACCACCACGGAGTGGTAATAAGCAATTTTTCAAACCAAACTAGAAACTGTAAAAGGGGCTCAAAAAATGATTCGATGGCTTCGCCATACTCTCGGGAAAAATTTCGATATGCACCATCTAAAGACTTACGAATAACGGTGAGATCGGCTCGACTCATTTGTGGAAAACGTTCCAACCATGACGAATCCGCCATAAATAACTACCTCTATTAAAAACGCGAAAGGCCAACCCGAGGTTGGCCTTTTTTTTACTTAAACTACATACTGGCTAAAGCTTTACTGACCTTGGCGGCAACGTCATCTGATACCCAAGCTTTCCAGCTTTCTGGGTTTTCAGTTAAGTAGTGATACATTGCTGCATCGCCATCCGCTTGGCTTTCTTCCATCCACGCTAATAAACTATTCATTTCAGCATTAGTGAATGAACGCTTAGTAATGTATTCATAAGCAGCCGGAGCCTTAGTGGCAAACTCTTCAGTCGTTACTGAGTGAACTGGCGAAGGTGGGTACATGGTTACTTTAGGGTTTTCACAATCTTCTTGAGTGGTACAGTTCAAGAATTCTTGCTCGTCAATACCGTTTCCAGTATCCACTTTAACCATTTCGTATTTACCTAGCACAGCAGTAGGTGCCCAGTAATAACCAAACCAGCCTTGTTCGCGGGTGTAGGCTTTAGCAATAGAACCTGAAAGGCCGGCACTCGAACCTGGATCAATCAGTTCAAAACCTGATTTCTCTAGTTCTAAAGCATCAAATAAATTACT
Source organism: Agarivorans sp. 1_MG-2023 (assembly GCF_030548385.1). NCBI lineage: Bacteria > Pseudomonadati > Pseudomonadota > Gammaproteobacteria > Alteromonadales > Alteromonadaceae > Agarivorans > Agarivorans sp. 1_MG-2023. Next base: position 148,075 of record NZ_JAUOSJ010000010.1, read on the forward strand.
TGCAGAAATTTGACAGTTCCAACCCGCTGGGCAGCCGTAAAAGCCAGATAGCTCTTTGCTTTCAGGGTGAACAAATAATTTAGCGTGTTTTTTAACGCCTTCGATAGTGGCAATTTCAGGGTACTTTTCTACTAAGTACTTCGGTACCCAAAAGCCTTCTTCACCGCCGTCAGACAATGACTTACCCGCAAAGCGAATACGCTTTTCTGCTACGCCGCGATCTAATACTTCTTTAGCAGAGTTACTCCATAACTCAGGAGCAATATCAGGTTCGCCTTTTTCCATCATAGAAACGGTGGTTGGCATGGTGTCGCCTGGTACAAGTTCGGCATCACAACCGTAACCATGTTCCAGAATAAATTTATCTACATTGGCAATAACGGTTGCAGAACTCCAGTTCATGTCTGCAATGGTAACACTGCCACAGCTGTCTTCAGCTTGAGCAAATCCGCTCACTAAAAGCAGTGCTGCATATCTTAACTTCATATCCCTATCCTTCCCTGTGTGCTTTCTTAGCGTTAAGAATCATACACTTCAAATAATTAGAGTTCAAACTAACTACTGTGTATACCCTCTGGTTTGAGTATGGGATATACTCCGAAAAACCCCAAAAAAGCATTTAAATAGTTATGCAAAAATCTGCTTACTGGCAAGACGTGTTGATTTCCTTACGGAAAATTATCCGCGCTACCGACCTACAATCCAAACGCATTGTAAAAGCCTGTGGCTTAACCATTCCGCAAGTGATGGTATTACGGGCGATTGAAGAAATGGGCACCGTTAATGTTAAACGTCTTTCCGACCAAGTCTCATTGAGTCAAGCCACAGTAACCACTATTCTTAATCGATTGGAGGAGCGGCAGCTGATCGAGCGAGTACGCTGTGCCACCGACCGACGCATTGTAAACCCGCGCCTTACCAGCCGCGGCCACGATATTCTTACTACTGTGCCGCCATTACTGCACGAAGAATTTATTCAACGCTTTGAGAGCCTAGAAGATTGGGAGAAGACCCAAATACTCTCATCTATGCAACATATTGCTTCAATGATGGATGCAGAAGCGATTGATGCAGCCCCATTATTAGACATTGAAGCGCCGGTAAAAGATCTACAACGCTAAGAAAATTACTTTCAACTCAAACTAATTCAGGATTTAGTCAGTTATTTTTGATAAGGCTAGGATATGGGTATCAACCCCATCTAAGCTTTGCTGGTTTTTCTTCGCCCAATATTGCTCAATACCTTCCTCACCTTGCTTAGCCGCCCACTGACTTAGCTCTTCTCGAGGCGCTACATAATCATAAAATGGCACCGACATTCCGCACGAGCTCTGCACCATATCAATATCTAATAAATAGAGTTGCCGAGCGCCATTTAGGTTAGAGAACAATTGACTATAGTTTTGCCACAATTCATCTCTGCGATGAATCGCTGTCGCTTGCCCGTATAAACGCAAGATAACGGGTTTGCCTTCAAAGGCACAAAACATAATCGTCATGCGTGGATCTTGGCTCACGTGAGCGGCCGTTTCATTGCCACTGCCGGTATAGTTTAGCCACACCACTTGGTGTTTATTCAGCACTCGAAACGAGTCCATACCTTTTGGCGACAGGTTCACTTTTCCGCTTGGCGCTGCTGTTGCCACAAAAAACATCTGTTGTTGTTCGATGAATTCGACGTGAGGGGGGATCATCGCACTAAACTGTTTACCCATTAGTTGTCATCCTAGAAAACCTAAACGCAAGTGGTTTAGTTTATCAACAAGTGATGACAGTTCAGTGATCAATCAGCGCTTTAACCCACTAAGCACCTTGATAAACAAGCTAAAATGACGGGGTAACGTCCAGCGCTTATAGCCTTATTTATGTTTGGCGAGAATAGAATCTAAATGGCTAGCAAAGGCTTTTCGGTCGGCTTGGCTAAGCGCAGCTGGCCCGCCAGTATGCACGCCGCTGGAGCGCATGGTGTCCATAAAATCACGCATGTTAAGTCGCGATTTAATATTGCTTTTCGTATACAGCTCACCGCGGGGACTAAGTGCTTGGCCTTGTTTAGTAATCACCTCATCGGCCAATGGAATGTCTGAAGTAATCACTAAATCACCTTCGCTCACTCGTGCCACAATTTCGTTATCGGCTACATCAAAACCAGCACTCACCTGTAAGCTAGAAATAACTTTTGAAGGCGGCGTCTTTATGTATTGATTCGCCACCAAGATAAGCGGAATTTGGGTGCGCTCGGCAGCACGAAATAGTATCTCTTTAATCACCACCGGACAGGCGTCGGCATCTACCCAAATCTTCATTTATAATTACTCTTCAACAATCGTGCGGCTACTATGCCAAATTAATGATTGATTACAAGATCGCTCGCATGTCGATATTATAAATCTCGGTATGAAAGCCACCGTATTCTTCAAAACCACAAGCCTTATAAAAATGTCGCGCGCGATGGTTGCTTTCTTGAGTCCCGCCCATTAACACTATGCTTAGCGCACCTTGCTGCTTAACATGTTGCATCAAAGGTTTAATGGCTGCAGAAGCTAAACCTGCATTTTGATATGCATCAGCTATACACGGCGCAAAAATTACGTCTAATTCAGCCTGTAAGCTTACGCCTTGGCGACTGTAACGCTCAGCTTCCTCTGACGATATTTGATGCTCAACTATAAAGTAACCCGCAACCAGGTCTTTATCCATAATTACCCAGCGTTCTGCGCTATCAGTGCTAATGGCTTCACATAAGTGTTTAGCTTGCTGCTGAGTTAATGGATGCGGCCCAAAGCGGCAAGTGGTTGCGGGGCTTAAACCTTGGAAAAAAGCACCTAAAGCTTCAGCGTCACCCCGCTCTATTAAACGCAAAATAAAAGTACTATCGTGCTTAGCTTCAATCGATATCACTGCCATTTTCCTTCTATTTGGGCGCGAGGCTATGCACAAAATTAAGGCAGTAGTCTAACCATTTTTCGCGCTGCTCTGCAGTGAGCAAACCCTCAGCAGACACATAAACCATGCCCTTCATCGGTTTACCGGTAAAAGTCATCTCCGACGCATAGTCTTGCTTTAAACACTGTAAATACTGGTTAGGCCCTACCCGCGCCATCAACCTATCGCCGTTAATACCACAGGCCATGTGCCCTGCTACCATAAAACACAAACCGCCAAACATCTTTCGTTCGCTAATCTCCACCTTGTCATTTAGCTGCAATCGAATCTTGTGGGCTAAGTCTGTGTCAAAAGCCATTACTCAGCCACCTCAAATATCGAATCAATCACCAGCGGTAAGTTCGCTCTAAGTGATACCGCAGCAAATACCGAGCGCGCATGCAGACCTCGCTCACCAAATACTTCTACCATTAACGCTGAACAACCATCGAGCACTTCGGGGTGTTGCTCGAATTGCTCAGTAGCATTTAGAAAACCCTGTAGCTTCACCACTCTACTCACCTTGTCTAAGGAACCTAGGTGCTGCTGTACTGCGGCCAAAATGTCTAAACCCGCTACACGAGCAAAATCAGCCCCTTGCTGACAGGTAAATTCGCGGCCTAGCTTTCCTTTTGGAATGTTTGCTAATCCAGCAACCGGCCCCTTGCCCGATACATAAAGCAAGTTACCGGTTTGCACGCAATTGCTGTAGCTTGCTGCAGGGCCTGTAGGTGTGGGTAAAGTAATTCCTAGCTCAACCAATCGCTCGGCTATACTCATATTGGTTCCTTATATGCTGGTACAAGAGCAAGTAATAGTGTCTTTCAGACTAGCATGATTACCGTTTATTCGACGTAATCTAGGCCACTGGCATTAATTAACTAAAAAAACTCGCGAATTAAATGCCAAGATTAAGCCAGAAGCCTAGCCCAAGCATGGTACTCACTAGCAACTTACTGTAAGCTGCACGCCCGCCACAAGTGCGGCCATGCATACCTAATTACCACAAGAGAATATTCTATGAGCTTTGACTCCCTGGGTTTATCTAAACCCCTTTTAGAAGCGGTAGCCGCTCAAGGTTACGACACACCTTCGCCAATTCAAGCCAAAGCTATTCCTGTGATTCTTGAAGGTAAAGACATTATGGCCGCCGCACAAACTGGCACCGGTAAAACTGCGGGCTTTACCCTGCCCCTGCTTGAACTGCTGAGCAAAGGCCCTAAAGTACGTAACAACCAAGTTCGCGCCTTGGTATTAACCCCAACCCGCGAGCTAGCAGCACAAGTGGGCGAAAGTGTTAGCACTTACGGTAAAAACCTGCCATTAAGTTCAACCGTAGTATTTGGCGGGGTAAAAATTAATCCACAAATGCAAAAGCTGCGTCGCGGTGCCGATGTATTGGTAGCAACACCCGGTCGTTTATTAGATTTGTACAATCAAAACGCGTTTCGTTTTCAGCAACTTGAAGTGATTGTTTTTGATGAAGCAGACCGCATGTTAGACATGGGTTTTATTCACGACATTAAAAAGATTTTGGCTCTATTACCTAAAAAACGCCAAACCTTAATGTTCTCAGCCACCTTTTCTAACGAAATTCGCACCCTAGCCAAGAGCCTTGTGAGTAATCCTGTAGAGGTATCAGTTACGCCGCCTAACGCTGCAGCACCAACTGTAGAGCAGTGGATTGTGCCGGTAGATAAGTCGAAGAAATCGGCCTTGCTAACTCGCTTGATTCACGACAATAAATGGCAACAAGTACTGGTATTTAGCCGCACCAAACATGGTGCTAATCGCTTGGCTAAGCATTTAGACCATAGCCAAATTACCGCGGCGGCCATTCATGGAAATAAAAGCCAAGGCGCACGAACTCGCGCATTGGCAGACTTTAAAAGTGGTGACGTAAGAGTATTAGTAGCTACCGACATTGCCGCTCGCGGTTTAGATATTGATCAACTACCACAAGTCGTGAACTTTGACCTACCCAACGTAGCCGAAGATTACGTACACCGTATTGGGCGTACTGGTCGCGCTGGCTCAACAGGCCAAGCGATATCTTTAGTGTGTGCCGATGAAATTGCTGATTTGAGTGGCGTAGAGCATTTAACGGGTAAACTGTTAGAGCGCAAAGTAATGGAAGGGTTTGAGCCATCAACCGCCTTACCACCTACCACCTTAAGCGGTAAGCCAATTAAACCTAAAAAGCCGAAGAAGCCAAAGCAACACCGCAATGACCATCGCGACGGTCAGCGTTCGAGTGAGAACTCTCGAGGCAATAAGCCGGTTGGCAAAAATCGACGCCACGCTGGCGGCGGTACGGCAAAAACCAGTTCTAGGTTTGCTAAGCCTAAACCGGCTAATTCTGGTAACAGATAAATAAAAAGCCCGACGACATGTCGGTTTTTTTTTTGAAATTCTGACCAGTAATACTAAGGCAGTTAACAGCTTAAACGGCTCTCACGCTCAGTGAGCACATCACCTACGTCTCGTTTATGCGCCTGCATTAATATCGATGCTTAACCTAAAAACTCTCTACGAACCGATTTACTCGTCTTAAACAACCCGCCGTAAGCCGACGTTTGGGTGCTTGAACTGGCATCCATTACCCCGCGCGCTTTTACACAAAAGTGGGTCGCATCCATAGTGATGGCCACATCATCGGTGCCTAGCAGGCTTTGCAAAGCAACCAGTACTTGCTGAGTTAGCCGCTCTTGCACTTGAGGCCGCTGGGCAAAAAAGCGCACAATACGGTTAATTTTAGATAACCCGATTATGTTGTCTTTAGGGATATAAGCCACTTTGGCTAAACCATCAATGGTGACAAAATGGTGTTCACAAGTACTGGTGAAAGCAATATCCGAGATCTTCACCATCTCTTCTACCGCCATTTTATTTTCAATGATGCTGATTTTTGGAAAACGCGAATAATCCAAACCAGAGAACACTTCATCAACAAACATCTTGGCAATACGATGCGGAGTTTCAGCTAGGCTATCATCTTTTAAATCCAAGCCTAAGGTTGCCACTACGTCAGTCAAAGAGGCCTTAATTTTTAAGTACTTTTGCTCGTTGGTTAATTGATTTTCCAGCAAAGGGGTTTCAATACCTTTATCAATTAATGCTTGGCGTACTTGAATTGCCTCTGGTGACAAGCAAGCGTCTTTTCTAAATTGTTTTTCAGCTAACGCTACTTTCATAATCACTTCCTTTAGATTGTCTTTCTTTTCTCACCCACTGCGGTTTACGTAACAACACTACTAACCCTAGACCAGATGGCGCCCGCCGTCTAAGCCGATAGTGCGTCCAGTGAGGTATTGGCTGCTCATTATATAGTTAACCGCTTGTACCGCTTCAGCCGCACCAGGCTCAACAGCCATTAGCGATTTAGCGAGCGCTTTAGTTTTGTATTCCGGCTTGTCGCCTTGGTTAAACATCAACAGCGAAGGCGCAATACTATTCACTTTTACCCTTGGTGCAAGCCGTGCCGCAAAAGAATGCGTTAAATTAGCCAAGCCAGCTTTACTGGCCGCGTAAGCAATGTGTTTACTACTGCCTTTTTCTGCAACGTAATCAGTCATATGAATGATATCGGCCAGCTGATTATGGGTTTGGTTTTTCAGTAACTCTTCAAAAGCCAAATTAAGTTGATAAGGGGCGCTAACATGCACGCTCCACATTATTCGCATCAGCTCATGCTCATTATCCAAAGCGCCATTTTTAAGCCACTGTGAGGCATTGTGAATCACTGCACGTAATGCTTGGTAATGCTGCAGTACGTAGGCAATAAACGCGCTAATTCCAGCGTCATCAGCAAAATCAGCCTGAATACAATCGGCCCCTTTATCTCGTAGGGCCTGCACTGCAGGTTTGTCGCGACGATAGGTGACTATCACCGAGTAACCCTGCTCCAGCAGATTTTCAGCAATGGCCAAGCCTAAACGCTGAGTGCCACCGGTAATAAGCACCGGAGCCGATGAACCAGTTATCGCATTCAATGGCTTATTCACTATCACGCGAGCCTGATAAGGTTACCGATACTGAATCGGCAAACCGCAAGGCGTGAGGTTTGTCTACGGTAATGCTGGCGCTAATCACTCGTGGTTCTTCCATGGCTAACGAGAGTAAGTCGGCGCAGAGTTTCTCCAACAAGCGAAAATGACCTTGTTCTACATGGGCAATCATCGCCTTGGTAATCACTTTATAATTAAGCGCTAAATCTTCGCTGTCGGCTTCACACGCTTTGGTGGCTTGATAGCGAATCTCGGCATTAATCACTACATCTTGCTGCTTACTTAACTCTTCTTGGTTAAAACCTATGTAGGTGCGTAAACGTAAATTAGTAATAGTAATTAACGCTGGACCTAAACTAAAACTGCTGGTCAGTGGTGCAAGATTAGATACCTTACTCATTTAACTCTCTCTTTAATTCATGTTGCTTACTACATACCTAGCGCATTTAAGTAAGCATTAACAAGTTAGTTGCTCTTTTAAGTTAGCTTTTGTGCACTCGGCAGTTTTAGCCAAGCACCTGCTTTTGAATCACCAAACTAACGGAGCCTACTTTAAAACCAAACTTTTTCATGACCGACTCGTTAACAATAGTGGCCGGGTTTACTAGATACATTTTGTCTTCTACCACCACGTCCATCTGGCTTCCCTTATAATCAAGCGTAAGTACGTAGTCCATAAACAAGGCATTACCGGCCAAACGCATGGTTGCCGCTTGGCTTACATCATTTGCGCTGGCTAAAAAGCTGCCATCAGTTTGGCGGACTAAGGTCCAAATGCGCTGTTGCTTTTCACCGTCGTCAAAAACAAAATGCTCGTCTAGAGTGCCTACGCCTTGTTCGTCCCAACTGGCATCAATCTCCACATTAAAGTAACGAATCAATTCCCCTGAGCGGTTTTTCACAATGCCGTGAGCAGTAAGCTTTCCGCTAAAGAAGTCTTCGATGACTAGTTTGGGTTGATTGGCCGCATAACTTGCAACATCAGCGCTGGAGCAGCCTGCCAGCCCAGCTAGCAATCCAAGTAACAATAGGTAGCGTTGATAAACGCTAGATGCAATTTGCATAGGGTTTTCGCCAAACAGGAACAATACAAATAAAACGAGGGGAGCAGGGAAAAAGATCTATCAACTTGAAATAATTGTTAGTTCCAGTCGCGAGGAGCCTGTTCTGTGCACTTAACGCAGTTAAGCGTTTGGCCAATCATTGATGAGCGGCCTTTATAGTCCATTACCCATGGGCGGTTTTGCCAAGGCGGCTGATGCCGTACATGCTGATAATGCCCACAAGCAAGTCGAGCCACCCAATGCCGCTCATCGTCTAGTTCAAAACCCACGATCACTTGCTTCATCTATGATCTTAACGGCTAAACATGTCACGCAATACCATGTGAGTACGCACCATCACCATTTTATCCATTTGTTCTAATTGCAGACGGATCTCTTCAAGCCGTGCCATGCTGGCCACTTCAATATACAGCAGCATATCTACGTCTCCTGAAATAGCTTGGCAGCGCTTTACTTCGGGAATACCACGCATAATCTCGGCATAAGCTTCACAATTATGTTCTTTATATCGTAGCTCTAAATGCGCAGCGATGGGCGCGGCTTGTTGGGCATGACCTAAACGGGCGTGGTAGCCACTTATTACACCTTGCTTCTCTAGGTTGCTTATTCGCTCTGCGGTGGCCGAGCGAGACAGATTGACCTCTCTGGCAATTTGACTCACCGGTGTTCGTGCATTGTCGACCAACATAGCGACAATTTTTTGATCAAACTTATCCAAGCATTACTTCCCTATATCTACCCATTTTGGCTTAACCAGACATGTTGGCTGGTGTGGCTAATATGGCTCGGGCGTGAACCAAGCAAGCTCTTGATGCAACTCGGTAACGCTGCCTACCACAATTAGCGATGGACTGATGGCTTGCTCGGCCAGTATCGCTAGCTCTACCAATTTGCCGGTAAGCACCCGTTGTTGTGGGGTTGCGCCGCGCTCGATAATGGCGCAAGGAGTGGCGTCGTCTAAACCATTGCTCACCAAATTGGCTTGAATTTGCGGGCACTGTTTCAAGCCCATGTAAAACACCAAGGTGTGGTTTGAATGGGCCAACGACGGCCAATCAATGTCTTCACCATGTTGTTTTAAATGACCAGTAATAAACTGCACACTCTGCGCATGGTCGCGATGGGTTAGCGGAATGCCAGCATACGCCGTACACCCTACCGCAGCAGTAATGCCAGGCACTACTTCAAAAGGCAGATTTTCTGCAGCTAACGATTGTAACTCTTCACCACCACGGCCAAAAATAAACGGGTCTCCGCCTTTTAGGCGCACCACATGTTTACCTAGCTTGGCTTGGTCTACCAGTATTTGATTGATATCGGGTTGCGGTACAAAATGGTGGTCAAGCTGCTTACCTACGTACACCATCTCAGCCGTTGGCGAAGCTAAATCGAGGATCTCTTGCGATACCAAGCGGTCATACACAATCACGTCTGCGGTGCGGATCCGCTTAACCGCTTTTACCGTTAATAAGTCTGGATCACCCGGACCAGCTCCCACCAATGAAACAAAACCCAAGTCGCCATTTGGGGCAGAGGGAGATAAAGACATTTGCAGCATCCTTTTAAAATCTATTACTAACAGTTTAGCGGGCTAACGCCGATGGCGTAGAGTACCAGCTCTGTGGCTTGCTGCCTATATTAGCCTTGGCCTTGGTGTGGGTAAGTTAATATTCTTTAGAAACAAAAAAGCCCCTAAGCACAAAGGCTAGGGGCTTCTATCTTTTCAGCAAAGTGCGCTGCTTAGTGATTAAGCGGCATTGCGTTGTGGCAAGGTTTTACCATGAGTCACATAAATGCTCATACCTGTCACCAATAAACCGCCCACAATGTTACCTAAAATAACCGGGATAAGGTTCCAGCCTAACCAGTCAGCAATAGTAAACTCAGCGCCTAACATCATGCCCAATGGGAATAGGTACATGTTTACGACGGCGTGTTCAAACACTAAACCGAAGAAGATGAAGATGGGGAACCACATGGCCAATACTTTGCCGCCAACGGTTTTAGAGGTCATGGCACCAACCACGCCTAAACACACCATCCAGTTACACAAAATGCCTTTAACAAATACGGTAATCCAGCCGTTTAAGCCGTGCTCAGCAAAACCTAGAGTACGCGCGGTAGAAGCTTTGATAAACGCTTGGCCTACAGCACCCGGCTCAACACTAAAGTTCATGGTAAAGGTTAAGGCCACCAAAAACGCCACTGCCACAGAACCAATTAAGTTACCTAAGCCTACTAAGCCCCAGTTACGTAATACACCCGCTTTAGTCACACCAGGACGTTTTTCTAACAACGGCAATGGTGCAAGTGCAAATACACCGGTCATTAAATCAAAACCCATCAGGTTTAAAATACAAAAACCCACTGGGAATACCAATGCACCCACTAGCGGAATACCAGTTTGCACGGCTGCGGTAATCGCTACTGCTACCGCAATCGCTAAAATAGCACCAGCCATAATGCCGCGAACAATGGTATCGCGGGTCGACATAAACACTTTGCTTTCACCAGCATCGATCATGGTTTGAACGAATTCAGCGGGTTTTACGTAAGACATATTAGTCCTTAATGTTAAAGTTAAATCGAAATTCTTTAGGCGCTTACGGCTACCTTGCCGGCGCTAACTTTTACTGGATAGCTAGCAACAGATACTGTTGGGTTTTCTAGGCATTCACCGCTGGTTAAATTGAAGCGTTGTTTTTTAAGTGGGCTAGCAACCCAAAGTTGACCTTGATGCTCAACAATCAATCCGCGTGATAACACGTTAGATTGAGCAAAAGGGTCCATGTTATTAATCGCAAATACTTGCTCGTCATCACGTGGGCGGAACAAAGCTACTTGAGCCCCGTTCACTAATGCGCAAATACCGGTGCCTGGGGTGATGTCGTTTAGTTTACAAACTGTTTCAAAGCTCATGATTATGCCTCCAACTCAACGTGTAGAATGTCGCCTTTAGCGCCGGGATTTTTTTCTGAGAACGTCGCAGGGCGATGCTGTTCACGCTCGTCCACAAACACCACGTTGTTGTCACGTTGGTCACTGTTAATAAAGTGAGCAAAGCGTTTTAGCTGTACCTCGTCGTTAATGGTATCGGTCCATTCACAACTAAAGTTTTCAATTAACTTCGTCACGTCGGCTTCGAGCTGTTGGTTAATGCCCAATTTGTCGTTAACGATCACTTCACGCAGGTAATCTACGCCGCCTTCTAGGTTTTCTAACCACACTGAAGTACGTTGTAGTTTGTCGGCAGTACGGATGTAAAACATCATGAAACGGTCGACATATTTAAGTAGCGTGGCTTGGTCTAAGTCAGCCGCTAATAAGTCACCGTGGCGAGGTTTCATCCCGCCATTACCGCCAACATACATGTTCCAACCCGCGTCGGTAGCAATAATGCCTAAGTCTTTACCTTGCGCCTCGGCGCACTCGCGGGTACAACCCGATACACCAAACTTCATTTTGTGCGGGGTTCGAATGCCTTTGTAGCGATTCTCTAGCATGACACCTAGGCCAACACTATCTTGCACACCAAAGCGACACCAGGTGCTACCCACACAGGTTTTAGCCATGCGTAGCGCTTTACCATAGGCTTGGCCGGTTTCGTAACCCGCTTCGATTAGCTTGCGCCAAATAGTAGGAAGGTCGTCTTTTTGCGCGCCAAATAAACCAATACGCTGCGCGCCAGTAACCTTGGTGTAAAGCTTGTATTCTTCGGCCACTTCGGCCAATACGCCAAGGGCTTTCGGCGTTACTTCGCCGCCCGGCATGCGCGGAATCACCGAGTAAGTGCCGTCTTTTTGCATGTTGCCAAGGAAGTTGTCGTTGGTGTCTTGTAAGCTCACCAATTGCGGTGCTAATACATGATCGCCCCAGCAAGAAGCCATAATTGAGCCAACTGCAGGCTTACATACTTCACAACCATAACCTTTGCCGTGCTTAGTGAGCACTTGGTCGAAGCTTTTCAGGCCTTCGATGCGAATCAGGTGGAACAACTCTTGGCGTGAATATTCGAAGTGCTCACATAAGTGGTTGTTTACTTCTACGCCCGCTTTAGCCAGCTCTGCATTAAGCACTTGGCCAATCAGTGGCAAACAGCCGCCACAACCAGTACCTGCATTGGTAGAGGCTTTAATTTCGGCCATAGTGGTTTGACCGTCAGCCACTGCAGCAGCGATCTTACCCTTGGTAACATCAAAACAAGAACAAATCACCGCTGAGTCAGGCAAAGAGTCTGCGCCCATTGCCGGCTTTTCGCCTCCAACATGAGCAGGTAAAATAAGCGTGTCTGGGTGCTCAGGTAAGTCAATGTCGTTAAGCTTAAGCTGCAGTAAGTTACCGTAGTCTGCGGTATCGCCTACTAATACTGCGCCCAGTAGTTTTTTACCGTCTTCAGATACGATTAAGCGCTTGTATACGCCCTCTTCATCGTTTTGGTAAACAAAGCTCTTACAGTTTGGTGTGCGGCCGTTGGCATCGCCAATGCTGCCTACCTTTACGCCGAGTAACTTAAGCTTGGCACTCATGTCGGCGCCTTCAAAGGCGTTGTTATTACCCAATAAATGATCAACGGCCACTTGCGCCATTTTGTAACCAGGTGCGACTAAGCCAAAGAAGCTCTCATTCCAAGACGCACATTCGCCAATCGCGTAAATGTGTTCGTCTGACGTTAAACACTGGTCATTAATTGCAATACCGCCACGAGGCGCAATGCTTAATTCAGATTGACGCGCCAACTTATCTTGTGGGCGAATACCGGTAGAAAATACAATGAAATCCACTTCTAATTTGCTGTCGTCGGCAAACTGCATGGTGTTGCGAGCTTGCTCGCCTTGCGCTTGGATTTCTAAGGTGTTTTTGCTGGTATGCACTTGCACACCCATGCGCTCAATTTTGTTGCGCAGCAATAAACCGCCTTGCTGGTCTAATTGCTCGGCCATCAGTACTGGAGCAAATTCAATCACGTGGGTTTCTACACCTAGTGCTTTAAGTGCACCCGCAGCTTCTAGCCCTAATAAACCGCCGCCTACTACTGCGCCGCTTTTACTCTTTTTAGCGCTAGCTTCAATGGCTTTTAAATCTTCAATGGTGCGGTAAACAAAACAGTCTTTATTTTCGCTGCCCTTAATAGGCGGTACCCAAGGGTAAGATCCCGTCGCCATTACTAGCTTGTCGTAGTTAATTTCACGACCAGTGCTTGAGTAAACCACTTTTTGCTCACGGTTAATGTTGATAGCGCGCTCGCCTAACAACACCTCAATACCGTGTTTCTCGTAAAAGCCATGCTTCACTAAAGATAATTCTTCAGCGGTGTGATGAGAAAAGTATGAAGACAAATGAACGCGGTCGTAAGCTACTCGCGGCTCTTCACAGAAAACGGTTACGTCTAATTGGCTCAGATCAGCTTTATCAACCAAATCTTCCAAATAACGGTGACCCACCATGCCATTGCCAATTACAACTAGCTTCAACTTGCTCATAGAATTCCTAGGGACAAAATAAGATTAATGCGCGGATAATAGGATGTAACAAAAATAAAAGAATGATGTAGATCAATAACAACTTTAAACTACCCTAAAGAGGTATACTGGTTATTTATACTGCAAATTCTGAAATATTCTTACACTTGAGTAATAAAAACACACTAAAAAACACGTATTTCGCCTAACGTGATTTTGTAAACAGATGAAATTATTTTTCACATACCTACTCAAAATAGGTAGTTGGTGTGAATATTGAGCACTGAGTTTACACACTCAACTACAGTTAAATCAGGTGAGCGTTAACAAACAGAGCAGGTAATGATAAATAAGTTAAGTAAATGTTATCGCAGAAAATTTAGACTACTTGCAGGTATTGCTTGGCTAGTTTCTCACTCGGTCATTGCCGTAGAAAATATCAATTTAACCAGTGGCGAGTGGCCTCCTTATTTGTCAGCTAAATTAAGCAAAGGAGATATTGCTGCGCAGATAGTTAGCGAGGCTTTTGCCCTTAATAACATCAGTACTTACTATGGCTATTATCCTTGGAAGCGCTCTTATGAGTACGCTCGCCGAGGACTTGGTGCCGCTAACGTTCAATGGCACGGCAGCCTTGCATGGGTCAAAACCCCGCAACGCGAGCAACACTTTTGGTTTAGCGATCCCATTGTTAGTGACAAAGAGGTTTTGTTCTTCTTAAAATCTAGGCCGATTCACTGGCAAAAAATAGAAGATTTACAAGGAGTCACTATTGGTGGAACCATGTTTTCTGTTTACCCCTCGCTTGAGAAAGCCGCCAAAAACCAGCTTATAGTGTTAGAAAAAGTAGGCGATTATCAGCGTCTATTCGAACGACTGCTACACAAACGGATAGATGCGGTTGCTCTCACCAAGCATGTCGCGCTGCATTATATCAACTATCACCTCAGTAACAGCGATGCTCAGCAAATTAGCTATTCAGAAACCTTGCTCGAACAACGTAAGTTTCGTTTGATGTTATCTAAGCAATATCCAAACAATCAACGATATCTGAAACAGTTTAATCAAGGATTACGAACGCTAAAATCTAGTGGGAGATATTCCGAAATAATCGACCAATTTACCCCGCGTTTATTGTCACCGTTAAATTAACGGCAATAGGCGACTAATTCACGTGAATTTCCGCTAAGTTCACAGCTTTCAAGTAGGTCATTTAGGACTATGATTGAGTTTTCCATCCTCTAGCAGTTGTTACCTATGAGTCGTTTACATCAACAATTAGGCATTAGCCAAGGCGTTGCCTTGCTTGCCACTTCTCTTCTTGGCACTGGCATATTTGTGGTGCCCGCCATTGCTGCCAGCATCGCTGAGCGCAGCTCACTATTAGCCTGGGCCATTCTCATCGCTTTGGTACTGCCTATCGCCTTTACCTTTGCCGCCTTAGGCAAGCGCTATCCACACGCAGGTGGTGCCGCTCACTTTGTGGGAAAAGCCTTGGGGCCGCGCGCCGAAAAACTCACCGCCTTTTTATTTCTGTCGGTACTGCCAGTAGGTTTACCAGCCGCGCTAGTGATGGCCACGGGGTTTTGGCAGGCGGTATTCGAGCTAAGCCCAATCATGTCTCTGGGTATTCAACTCTTTACCTTGCTATGTATGCTCTTGCTGGGTTTAGGCGGCGCTAAATTGTCGGCCAATGTGCAAGCCATTATCGCCTTGGCCATTGTTACTTTAGTGGCGGCATTATGGTGGCAAGCCGATATAGTGAGCAGCGATTACCAATTGCCCAGTGACCTAGGCAGCCCCAATATTGTGCCTGCGCTGGCGGTGATGTTTTGGTGTTTTGTTGGCATTGAAGCTTTCGCTCACATGGGAGAAGAGTTTCGCCGCCCTGAGCGTGACTTCCCCATCGCTTTATTGCTTGGCGTATTTGTAGCTGGCGCCGTGTATTGGGCAGCGTCGGTAGTGGTTCTAAAGTTTGGTGCTTACGGTACTCAGCATGCTAATACGCAATCACTGCCGCATGTAGTCGCCTTGCTGTTTGGCCCTCATGCAAAGTGGCTAGCCGCCATAGTTGGCTACCTAGCCTGCTTTGCTAGTATGAACATTTATATTCAAGGTTTTGCACGGCTGCTTTGGAGCATGGCTGACGAAGGTCACTTACCCAAGCAACTGGCACATTTATCAACAAACAAAGTCCCCACCCGTGCACTAATTACTATTGTTAGCGCCTGTGTTATTAGCTGCGTTGTAGCGTGGTTATTTAAACTGCCGTTAGATGAGTTGATTCGCTACGCCAATGGCAATTTCATTGTGGTATACCTATTAAGCATGATCGCTGGTGCCGTATTGCTTAAGGGCGTATTCAGAATACTGGCTATCACTGGCGCCGCCTTATGCTGTTTGCTGCTGCTTGCGTTGGGCCAACAAAGTATCTACGTATTGCTGCTATCAATAATATTTTTGTTAATTCAGCCTTTGTTTATGCAAATAAAGAAACAATGGAAAGTGTCTAAGCTACCCAAGGGTTGATAGCTTTAGGCGCCGTTGCCTCATAAGTAACCACTCGCAAAAATGTATCAAGCACCACTTTGTCGTGGTGCTTTTTAAACTTTAAGCTTCACTTGCAGCCTTTTCGCTATTGCCGTAGGCTAAAAGTTCATCACTTAGGAAATGACATGACCCAAGTTTTCATCA
The DNA here is from genome assembly GCF_030548385.1 of Agarivorans sp. 1_MG-2023. Classification (NCBI taxonomy): domain Bacteria; kingdom Pseudomonadati; phylum Pseudomonadota; class Gammaproteobacteria; order Alteromonadales; family Alteromonadaceae; genus Agarivorans; species Agarivorans sp. 1_MG-2023. The sequence goes on from NZ_JAUOSJ010000010.1 coordinate 164,224, forward strand.
CCGCCAAGTTCAGCAGTTTGCTCGCATTAAATGTGAACACTACTGCGGTTAAACTGTGGCTGCTGCTTACTACAAGCAGTGGTGAAGATTAGTTATACATTTTCACTGGCTGCGAAGCGCAGCCAGCCCCTTTGCCCTTCGTAGCCTACTTTTTTTACCCATAATAAGGCTCGTAAGGACATGAATAATCACAAACCGATATACCGTCAAATCGCTAGTCGCTTTTCTGCCAACACTATTGGCCTAGTACTCGCGCTGGTTGCTACTGCGCTGTTCTCCCTCAAAGCGATTTGGATCAAGCTTGCCTATCAACACGATATCGATCCCGTGAGCTTAATGACTTTGCGTATGGCGTTTAGCTTACCCATTTACTTGGCGCTAGCAGGTTTTTGGTGGAAACAGGGGCGCTTTACCAATAAACCGATTGCCGGTTTTGCCCTAAGAGCATCTATTGTAGGTATTGCGGGTTATTACCTTGCCAGCTTTTTGGATTTAAGCGGTTTGCAGTACATATCAGCCCCTTTGGAGCGGGTGGTATTGTACGCTTATCCTAGCTTCACTATTTTATTGGCTTGGTTGGTCTATCGGCAAAAACCACAAGCGATATTTGTTATCGCACTACCGCTAAGCTGGGTGGGTGTGGCGCTAATGATGTGGCACGAAGCAAGCGCAACTCAGTTAAACAACAACGTGGCTCTAGGCACTAGTTTAGTGGTGGCGAGTGCGTTTAGCTTTGCCGTATACCTGGTATTTAGTAAAGCCATAGTCAGTAAAATAGGCAGCCAAGCATTTACGTGTATTGCAATGATAGCGGCAAGTTTGGCAATTTTTGTCCATTATTTCCTGCAAAGTAGCAGTATTTCCCTAAGTGCTTATCCATCTCAAGTATATTGGTACGCACTAAATATGGCGATATTCTCTACGGTGATACCGTCCTTTTTATTTAGCGAAGCAATTCACCGTATTGGCGCGCAGCGTACCTCTATTTCCGGCAGCGCTGGGCCGGTATTTACGCTACTCATGGCAGTGTGGATTCTAGACGAGCAGGTAAACATCTTTCAGCTAATAGGTATTGCCCTAGTGGTGGCTGCGGTAGCCTTGCTCAATAGAAAATAACCGCTAACAGCGCGGTAGCTTGCTAGGTCGATGTTCAGCCAGTTACACTAGGCTAAACATCGACTTTTAATGACTCATGAACACGCTTAAATATCTCGGCGGCTATCCCGACACGCTACATTCGCAAATACAAAACTTGATTGAGCAGCAAAAACTGGGCGACTTTTTGTTAGCTAAATACCCCACCATCCACAACATTCATAACGACCAGGCGCTAAGGGAATACGCCACTGAACTAAAAAACCGCTATATGCGAAAATCAGCCCCATTAAGCAAAGTTATTTACGACAAGAAAATTCATGTCGTGAAACACGCCTTGGGTTTACATAGTTATGTTTCACGTGTTCAAGGCAGCAAACTAAAAAGTAAAAATGAGATTCGAGTTAGTAGCCTGTTTCAAAAGGTGCCAGAACCGTTTTTGAAGATGATTGTGGTACATGAACTGGCGCATCTAAAAGAAAAAGAGCATGACAAAGCGTTTTACCAACTCTGTCAGCATATGCTGCCTGATTATCATCAATTAGAATTTGATACGCGGGTGTATTTAACCCAGCTAGAATTGGTTGGGCCAATTTACTAACCCAACCAGACCGCCAATTAAGCGAATACGCCATTACCCTTGGGGTTTGCGCCGTAGTTATTGTCGTCGTGGCTATCTGAGGCCAAGAACACAATCAACACAATAAGGCCGATAATCGGTATTAAAGCAATTAGCGGCCACCAACCACTACACCCCGTGTCATGTAAACGTCTTGCGGCAATGCTGATGCAAGGAATCAACATTCCTAGTGGGAAGATAAGTGACAATAACTGCATGCCAATAGCAACATCAATAACACTTAAGATGATGCTAATTACCATGTAAATCAGGCTAAACATTCAATATACTTTTCTGCGAGCTCGCCCTGAAAATTCGGCATATTTCTTCAACGCGCTAATAAAGTATTCCATCATAATCCTTTTCAATGAGTCAGATAAATTCAAACTGGTATGACTAACACCAGCTAAAAAACACGCTAACCCATTGTTAAAAACAAACTATGATGCAAATAAGTGATCAGTCAATAAAGAAAAGGGTAAGTAGCAGCGAAAGCAATCCAGCCACGCAGTGCCTATTTGATAGCGGCAAATTCAATACTTATGGCATCACCTCTTTATACATTTATAAAGGCTATAAATGATTGAATATATTCGCTTAGCCAAAATGAATAACAGGCCTAATCACTAAGTTTTACATCCATTTGGGGAACACTTCCCAAGTTAGTTATGGCAGGCACCTAGCGATGCAGAAAAACTCGATGCTATCGTTAATATTTCAATTACTTAAGCCACCATTTATGAGTTACTCGTGGTTTTAAGTTACCTGCTATGCTTTAACAGAAAATGCTTAGCTAAATAACTTGAATCGCAACAGCGAACCCAATAGAGTAATTACTCTATATTGTTAAGGATGATACTTAGTGATTACTCGATTTAAGAGCCCTAAACTCTTTTCGGTAGGTTTAGTCGGATTATTCTGTGCGCTAGTGAGCAGTACTTGTTTCGCAATGAGCTTTGAACAAGCATGGCTAGAAGTGCTAGAAAAGAACGAAAGCCTCGCCGCGAATAAAGCCAGCGTAGCTCGCTCTGAGGCAATGCGCGATGCCGCCAAAGATTTGTATTTTCCCAAGGTGGACTTAACCGGTAACTATACCCGTTTGGAAAAACCGGTCTCTCTTGATCTAAAAGACTTAGAACCACTCGCGTCTTTAGATCTAAGCGGGCTTGACCCAGCATTAGGGCAAATTCTAGCGCCTTTATTAAACTTACCCACGGTAACAAACTTCACTGAACAAGATATAACTACTAGCTCTATTCGCGCCATTTGGCCTTTATATACCGGTGGCCGCCGTGGCGCCGCTATTGATATTGCTCGCGAGCAAAATATTGAAGCAGGCAAAGTGCTGGCCATGCAACAACAAGCTAAGTTTGAAGACTTAGCCAAAGTGTACTTTGGTGTAGTGTTGGCCGCCCAAGTAGCAGAAACCTACAAAGATGTTGAAGACGGCTTAAAGAAGCACCAGCGAAACGCATTAAAACTAGAGCAGCAAGGGCAAATTGCTTATGTTGAGCGGCTGCAAGCCGACGCTTCATTTGATAAAGCGAAAGTCGATACCAAAAAAGCGCTACGCAACTACGAAATAGCCCAACTGGCCTTAAATGAGTTAGTGCATAGCCAGCATGCAGTGCAACCCAGCACAAGCTTATTCACCGAAGAGCAGATCCCCGAATTAGAAAGCTTTATGAGCCATACGCTTAATAGTTATCCGGGTTTGGCCATTCTCGACAGTAAATCAGAACAAGCCAAGAAAATGGTCACCATTGCCAAAGGCAGTTATATGCCAGAGGTTTATATGTTTGGTAACTACGATATTTATAAAGGTGATAGTTTAGCCGCTAAATACGCGCCCGACTGGATGGTAGGGGTTGGTGTATCGGTACCGATTATTGATAACTCTGGACGCTCGGGCAAAGTGCTAGCAGCCAACAGTACCTTAGTGCAAATTGGCTATATTCGAGCTCAAGCCGAACGTGATTTAGGCTTGTTAGTAGAGAAAACCTACCGCGAAGCGGAGCAAGCTTTAGAAGAATATCAAGGCTTGGAATCTACTTTGGCACTGTCGAAAGAAAACTTACGGATCCGCTTAAAAGCCTTTAGCCAAGGTTTGGCTACTTCGCTAGATGTAGTAGACGCCGAGATGTACCAAGCTAGCGTAAAAACGCAACGCCAATCGGCTGCTTATCACCATGTTATCGCCTTAGCAAAGCTCACTGCACTCAGTGGTGAAATGGCGCAGTTTTCACAATATTACCGATTTAACTAGGGTTTACTTATTATGCGCAAGCTTTCAGCTGTTTTACCCATTGTTCCGCTTTTGGCCATTATTGCTTGGGTGGCATACTCATTTTGGCAAGCCTACCAACCTAAACCGCAGATTTTGCAGGGCCAAATCGAGGCGCAGCAATACAACATATCCTCTAAAGTGGCCGGTCGTATTGACCAAGTATTGGTAAGGAAAGGCGATCAAGTGGAACCGGGTCAGCTGATATTTTCTATTACTAGCCCAGAATTAGACGCCAAATTAGAACAAGCAAAGGCCGGACAAGAAGCCGCGTCAGCCATCGCAGAGCAAGCTGAAAACGGCGCACGCAGCCAAGAAATATCAGCTGCTAAAGATCAATGGCAAAAGGCACTAGCAGCCTCTAAATTGGCAGAAAAAACCTACCAGCGAGTAGATAACCTATTTGAAGACGGCGTAGTGTCTGAGCAAAAGCGTGATGAAGCCTATACCCAGTGGCAAGCCTCTCGTTATACCGAGAACGCCGCCTCACAAATGTACCAATTGGCGAAAGAAGGCGCCCGTGACGAAACCAAACGCGCAGCGCTAGAGCAAGCTCGCGCAGCCGCTGGAGTAGTTGCCGAGGTGGAAGCCTTTTCTAGCGATACCTTGGTAAAAAGCTGGCATTCCGGCGAAGTGAGCCAGTTGCTATTACAGACCGGTGAGCTGGCTCCTACCGGGTTCCCAGTGGTATCGATTATAGATATGCAAGACGCTTGGTTAGTACTGCATGTGCGAGAAGACCAACTCAGCCAGTTTCAAACTGGCGAGCAATTTGTAGCGAAGTTACCCGCGTTAGACAACCAAGAATTTAAATTTGAAGTGTCTCATGTAGCGGTAATGGGAGACTTTGCCACGTGGCGAGCCACCGACAGCCGTACTGGTTTTGATTTGCGTACCTTTGAGATTGAAGCAAGACCGTTGCAGCAAATTGAGCAGTTGCGGGTAGGCATGAGTGCCATTGTGGCGCTTGAGCAATAAGCCATGCCACATACCGATGATTCAAGCCTTAGCCTAAGGCAGTTAGTTGCCCAGCAATGGGCATTGCTGCGCGATAACCGTTGGTTAATGGCCATGCTAACTTGGCTGCCTTTACTGGCTTTTGTTGGTGTGTGGTGGGTATTTTCCTCAGGGTTAACCCGCGATTTAGATATTGCGGTGGTGGATCACGACCACAGCCAGCTATCGCGTAGTTTAATTCGTCATTACGATGCCAGCCCCACCTTAAAAGTCGTCAGTGTGAGCGGCGAACCGGAAGCGCGTTCATTGCTACGAACTGGCGAAGTATCTGCTTTAGTCATTATTCCCAGAGATTTAGAGAAACACACCAAGCTTGCCCATGCCCCAACAGTAGCGGCGTATTACAACAGCCAATTTATGGTACTGGGTAAACAAATTAACTCTGCGTTGCGCCAAAGCCACGGTACGTTTAGTGCCAAAGTTGAAGTGGCGCGGGCACTTAGCCACGGCAATACTCAAATACTACAAGCGCTAGGCTCAGCCTTACCCATACGTAACCAAATTAGTGCTTTGTATAACGGTAATAGCAATTATGCCCAGTTTATTGTGTCGGCTGCACTGCCTGCCTTTTGGCAAATTTTGATCATGGCAGTAATGATTTTAGTCTTAGGGGCGGAACTGCGTGACCATAGCTACAAAACCTGGTTAGCCAAACAAGCTTGGCAAAAAATCACCGTAAAGTTACTGTTTTTTGGCAGCCTACTGTGGTTGCAAGGGGTCTTGTTATGCACCTTAATGTTCCACGGTTTTGATTGGCCAATGCGCGGTTCATGGAGTGTATTATTGCTCGCGTTACTGCTATGTGTGATCGCTTCTCAAGCAATAGCGTTAATCTTTATGCTGTTGTTTCAAGATGTTGCCCGAGCATTGAGTTTTGCTGGGGCGCTTACGGCACCAAGCTTCGCGTTTATGGGAGTGACTTTTCCGGTTAGCGACATGCCTTGGTTTGCCCAGTTTTGGCGACAACTTATCCCTATTACCCATTACATTGAAACCCAAGTATCGCAAGCCAACTATGGTGCAAGTGCCCTGCAATCTTTACCTTCTTTACAGGCTTTGTTGCTATTTAGCGTCGCGTTTATTAGTGCCGCTTGGCTGATTCGAATTCGCTTTACGCAACCAGGCGCTCAGGAGCTACGGTCATGAGTTGGTGGGTATTACTGCGTTTAGAACTGCGTCGAATTTTGGCCAATCGAGCCTTGTTGTTAACAGTATTTGGAGGCTTGCTGCTCTATGCGTTTTTATATCCGCAGCCCTATATAAAACAAACACCCCTGCAGCAACCGATCACCGTTATTAATGCCGATGGCAGCCAATTAAGCCGCCAGCTCATTCGTATGGTAAACGCCAGCCCTTTGCTAGAAGTCACCAGCCAAGTCGCCAGTATTGAGCAAGCTCAACAGCTATTGGTTGAACGCAAAGTGGGAGGCTTGCTAGTAATCCCAGAAAACTTCTATCGCGATGTTCTAATGGGTCGCTCACCCACTCTCTCTTATGCCGGTGATGCCTCTTACTTCTTAGTGTATGGCACTATTGTGCAAGGCTTGGCGGAAACGTCGGCCACCTTGGCAGCTCAGGTTAAAGTCGCCAAAATGGTGGTCGATGGCGTGCCTATCTCTCTTGCTAGCCAACTGCATTCACCCGTACAGCTCAGCACCAACGCAGCCTTTAATGCTCATCAGGGTTACTTGGATTACGTTATTCCTGCGGTATTTATTGTGATACTGCATCAAACTTTGTTGATTGCCATAGGCTTACACGCCAGCCCGACCAAGCCAGCAATAAAACCGAATTTAGTTCGCTTTTTTCCGGCGTGGAAAATAGTCATGGTTCGCAGCATTTTGTTTGTAGCGATTTACTGGTTAATGAGCAGCTTTTACATTGGCATAGTATTGGATTATTACGGCGTACATCACTGGGCAAATGTGGCCGATATTTACAAACTATTGCTGCCATTTTTGCTAGCCGCCAGCGGTTTAGCCATGTGCATCGCCAGCTTGCTGCCTAAACGAGATTACGCCACTATCGTTGGCTTAATGACTTCGCTTCCCATTGTGTTCGCCTGTGGCTTTATTTGGCCTTTGAGCTCCATTCCCATGCCTATCAATATTATTGCGGATTTAGTTCCGGCCAAACCGATGGTATTGGGCATGCTAAAAATGAATCAGATGGGAGCAAGCTTTAGCGAGATTCAACATCACTTCACTCACCTATGGTCATTGGCAGGCTGTTACTTTGCTTTGGCTGTCGCGATGATTTATTGGCAATCGACCTCAACCCCTAAGGTAGATGCTGCCAAATCAGCATTGCCTTCTTCACTCTCAGAGTGAAAACGGCATGGAATAAGTCGGTATTTGAACTGAGCTGAAAATAAGACAATTCAAGAGCTTATACTTCTAGCGTAAATAGAACCTAGCAATACGCGGGCAGATCACAAAGAACATACACAAAAGCAACAAATCATCAACGTCCGTCACAGATCCATTTGCTCACTCTGTAAACAATTGTGGCCAAAGTTTATCGTTTACTGGTAGAGCAATTAGCTCGCACCTTGCAGTTTGGCATTTTGCCGGCTGTGCGTGCGATTAGGCTGTCGGCCTAACGCATCAGTGACTAACATTGGATGGTGGGAATACTATGGAACAGTTTTATTTTACTTATTACGTAAACCTTTTTGCTAGAAAAGCGAATAAGCTTAACAAGAGAAAGGTACATTCTTAGATTGCTCTCAGTCTAAAGTAAAAAGCCAGTCTCTTTAGAGTACTGGCTTTTTTTAGGCCGTTAATTACTCACCAAAATTCACCAGCACGGTTAAACCAGGCTGATTACTTTGCAGCTTCACCTCTCCTTCGTGTAAACGAATAATCGCCCGCACTAAGGGTAAACCCAAGCCATAACCGGGGCTGTTTCTGCTGCTTTCTAAACGGTATAAACGCTGAAATACTTTATCGGTTTCAGACTCAGGAATGCCGGGGCCATTGTCGCTAAGCGAAAAACCCGTAGCGTTAACTGTGAGTTTAATTTGGCTTTGCTCTCCAGCATATTTACTGGCATTTTCTAGCAAGTTGTAAATAGCACGAAATAGCAAGGTCGCATCACCTTGCAACTTACACGCTTGCTTAATCTCTACATTAAGCACTTGATTGCGCTGTTGAGCTAGTGGTTGAATCAGCTCAATGGCGTCTTCTGCAATATTGACTAAGTCTAGCGGCTTAAAATTAGCTTTTTGCTGCTGTTGTTCCAAGCGAGTGAGCTCTAACATGGCAGTAAAAGTAGCTAATATACCGTCTAGTTCGGCTAACATGCTGCTAAGTTGCTCGCTAGTTACATGCTGCTTTTCAGCATCTAATAGCGCTTGTTCCAAACGTAATCTTAACCGCCCTAAAGGAGTACGTAGATCGTGAGCAATGGCATCAGTGACTCCAGTAATGGCATCAAAGGAGTGTTCGACTTGCAGCAACATTTTGTTGATATGAGTTGCCATGTGATCAAACTCATCATTGCGTTTGCTTAATGGCACTCGCGCACTCAATTCGCCCGCTTCAACCTTAAGCGCAATCTCGTTAATGCTATTCACTCGGCGCAATACTTGAGCAGAAAAGAACCAACCGGTAATCAGCCCCAAAGCTAGGGCAAGTGCTAAGGCCGCAACGCTGGCTTGAATAAATTGCTCACGTAAATCAAACAGGGCTTCGTCATCGGTAGCCACCAGCAAGCGGCCATTGTCGAGGCTTTGTACACAACCGGAAAATAGCCGAATTTCATTGTAATTATAAACAGGAAAGCGCGCTATCTGCGGGCAGGCAGTCACTCGTTTAGGAATAGCAGCTAAGCGACCATAGGTGGTGTGGGTATCGCTGTAGACCATAATAAACTGGCGCGATTGTTCGGCTTGTTGCTCAAACTGACGAATAAAATCAACTTGGCTAAGTTCTTCGGCCAATACTTGTTGCTGTTGTTGCAATTGATTGAGCTGCAGAGTTTGGCTGCGGCCGAGCTGACCAACGCTGAGTTGGTAAAGTACCCACAGCAATATGCCAACCACCAGCATGAGCAGCCCCGTATAGAGCCGAGTTAAGCGCCAAACTGAGCTCGCTTGGTGGTTATTTCGCCACCATCCGGTAACCCACGCCACGTACGGTTTCAAGTAGTGGGTTATGGCCATCAAGTTCTACCTTTTTTCTTAAGCGCGCAACATGCACATCAATAACATTGGTTTGTGGATCAAAATCGTAATCCCATACCGCCTCAAACAATAAAGTGCGGGTAACCACTTGGCCAGCGTGTTCCATTAAATAACGCAACAGCTTAAATTCTTTAGGTTGCAGTACAATCTCTTGCTGGCCACGCCAAACCTGTCTAGCCAATAAATCCATGCTGAGATCGGCCACCTGCAATTTGTTAGATTGCGGCTCTGCTTGGCCACGCTGCCGCTGTAAGAGAATTTCTATTCTTACTAGTAACTCAGCCAAAGCAAAGGGTTTAACTAAGTAGTCGTCTCCACCTTCTCGTAAACCTTTGACCCGTTCATCTACACTGTCTAAAGCACTCAAGATCAGCACTGGCAAGGTTTTGTTAGCATTGCGCAGCGTAGACAATACCGTTAAACCATCAAGCTTAGGTAGCATTCTGTCTAGTACCAGTAGCTGGTAGTTGTGCTCTAAAGCGAGAAACAGCCCATCTTGGCCATCACTCGCCACATCTACCTGATAGCCTTGCTCAGTTAAGGCTCGCTGCAAAAACTGCTGAGTCGTTAAGTCATCTTCTATAACTAATATTCGCACTCGATTTGGCCTATAGCTAGATAAAAATAAGGTTGGCACTTGGCCAACCGTAGCAGCAAGAACTTAGTGCTTAAGCACTGGAATGGTCTCGCCAGTAACAACGTCTACTATCACGCGTTGTTTACCCTGTTGACCTAATAATTTGAACTTGTAAAAGGTAATGCCTTTTTCGTTTTCTAGTTCAAACTCCAATACTTGCGCTTGGTACTTATCATTTAACATGGCAATGGTTTGTTGCAGTGACAGTTCTGACTCCGCTACTTGCTCCAAGGCCAAACGCTCATCATCGTCTATTTTACTCACACCTAATATGGTCAGTTTACTGCTTTCATTTTTTAGCATTTCGCCATCACTAAGGCTTAGCTTAAGTTTATGTTGTTGTTCTTGCGCTAAGTTAATCACGTCCACTTCGTAAACCGCTTGGCCTTTATAGTCGTCCAGCTCAAGCTCGGTGATATGGCCTGGGTAAGTGGTGTTAACCTTTTCAATGGCTTGCTCTAAGCTAAAGCCCGCTTTTTTAAGCGCTAGCGCGGATAAGGCATCATCGTCGGCAATCGCTGCGGTTGAGGTTAACGCTACGGCAGCAGCTACACATAATTTTTTCGAGAATTTAATTGGCAGTTTCATTCGGTAATCCTATTTGCTTAATTGACGCTAAGCAGTTTATAAAACCGCGCCTTACCACAAGGTGGCTGCAACATTACATTTTGTTCATCTTAATTAAAACAAGCGAATAACATTAGAACAATGATGAATAAGCGCCTAATGCACTTATTCAACCACAAGCTGATGAGAAGATAAATAATCAATGGAAGCAAACACTTGTGCTAGGTTACCAATTAGTTTTTAACCAACGGTTCGGCTGTTAGCTTACGCAGCACAGTGGCTAAACTATCGGCAATGTCTTGATGTTTATCGTGTAAATAATGATAAACCGGAATGGCGTCTAAGCCGGGTGACAGCATTTCTATTTGTTTGTGCCAATATTTTTTTACCACATACTCGCCAATCGATTGCGGCAGAATAACTACGTCAACCCGCCCTCTGCCTAACATGGTGAGAGCCTGATGGGCATCACTAAAGAAGACTGTGCTGGCGTGATTTTCTAGTTTAACTTCTAAGAACAGATGACCACGAACCCCAGCGACCTGATAACCTTGCAAATCTTCCCATTGTGAAATATCTATGTCTTCGCGTTTCACAAATGCCGCAATATTAATGTAAGCCAATGGCACGGGAATCATTAAGTGATGAGGTAAATAGCTGGCGACATACTCGGTTCGAGCTAATTCGGCATCAATGCCAAAATTGTTCTTAGCTTGATACAAAGAACGCTTAGCTGGCATAGGAATTATCTCTACCTGATAACCCAGTTCGGCGTAAGCGTTGCTCACTAACTCGCTCACGTTGGGAAGAGCCGCTATGGTTTCTACTGTTGAAATACGAAGGCTTGGCCCCGCATGAAGCTTAACGCTTATTAACATCAGCATTACCAGTACAATCATTTTCATGCTATTTCCTTAGTCCCTAAAGGAGAGCAATAACTGACAATATACTTTTTAGTGTAGTTGATGTTGCGATGTTTCAAACCTTCAAATTAACTCATTTGAAGGTTTGCAGGTCTCACTTAAGCTTCAATATCTACGTTTCAATCATTTAACCTTTCGGTAAGCATTTGAATTAATGGCTGATTCGATTTATCGGCTTGCGGAAGACTGCCAAAGCCAAAATATAAACCAAAAGGATCTTCATGATAGGTATGCAAATTAAAATGGGTTTGATAACTGTCAGCTACGTCTAATACATCACTCACCCACTGTAAGCCGCCCGCTTGGTCTTTAAAACACGCAGCGATACAGCCAAACTCACCTAAATATAAAGGCACTTGTTGATCCATTCCCCATTGCTCGATAGGTCGTATTATTTCGGCTATCAGGGCTTTATCCCAAGGTAAAATAGCGTTAACACCGGTTTGGAAGTCTAAGCGCGCTTGCACATGAGCCGCGCTCCCTGCATTACTGGTTTTGGCCCAGGCGGAGATCTGATAATAATGGCCTAGGGTTGGCACAATAAATTGCTGGGAACTGCCGCTGTTAGCATCACCACTGGTATTGCTAATCTGAATGGCATCTTCGCCTTCTAGAATGCGCGACCTCGAAGCGCCCTTGTTGTTGGCTGCCCAAAAGTACCAGTTTGAATGTTGGCTTAAATCCACCTCAATGTGCCGCAATACTTGCTCGCCATCAGCGGCGTATTCAGTAATGGTTACCTGCTTAAACCAAGTATCTCCTGCGTTATTAGCAGAGACTAAAGCCGGATACATTAACTCTACTTTGGGATCGGTAAGAGCAAACTTGTGCCCCTGCAAATACTGCCAATCTGCATTGTGCTCGCTCAATCTAGGATTATTAAAATAGGCGTCGTACCAGTGCGGCGAACCGATAACTTTAACGCGCTCAGGATCGGGATATTGCGCCGGTGCTTGAAATTGGCTCAACCAAGAGGCTTGCTGATGGGTGTAATCAATCGGCTCGTAAAAGTGATACTGATAAACAAGATTGGGGTCGTCTAGCTTAAAGAAGTTTTGTTGCTGATCGATCTGCCATTTGCCTTGCACCGCTAATAAGCGTTCTACAAACACAATATGCTCGGGATTTACTTGGCGAATCGCCGCAAGCGCTGTAGTGGCCAAATCCACCCATTGTTGTTTACTGCGGCTAGTAATGGGTTCATTCAGTAAATCTAGACCAGCAATATTAGGATGGCCTCGATAGCGTTTGGCAATGGCCTGCCACAAACTCACCAGCCGTTGTTGGTTTTCAGCTTGCTCCCATAAGGCATCTCCGCCACCTAAAGACTGAAAGCCACCCTGCGGTACATGCATATTTAACACTAAATAGATGCCGTGTTTTTCAGCCCACGCTAGGTTTTGATCCAACCAATCCCAACCCGCTTGATGATATTGATAAGGTGCAGAGTCACTTTCAAAGGTTTGGTAGTTTAGGTAAAAGCGAATGCTGTTAAAACCCATCGCCTTAACGCGTTCAAAGTCTTGTTCGTTATGATGTTTGTTAGGAATACGGGTATTTGCCCATACCTCGTTGCCAAAAGCGACGCCCTTTAAACGCACTTTTTCACCTTTACCGTTAACGATAAAGCGCCCCTCAACCTGTAAGCGTAATTGCGGGTCGTAATCGGCCAGTGGGCGGTAAACGCTCACATTTTGCAGCGCTTGTTGTTGAGTAACAGAACTAGAACTACACGCCCAAAGGCTAATCAGTAAGGAGAGAATAAACACTCCATGAAAACAACGCATTACGAGTCCTTAGTGTGAAAGTTTAAGTCTGTAATCAAATATACCTAGCTCGCTACGATAAAAACCCAAGCCAGTTCACTGAACAAAATCTTGGCGATATTTCGTAATTAAAAACCGTTTTTTTGCAAAGCTGTGAACACAGTAATAACGAGGGAATATATGCAGATTGAGGCTATATCACCATTAAGCCCCAAGCTAAGGTATCGCAAGGCGTTAGCAAATGATAAAACCAGCCGCACAATACATTCTTCAGGTTAAACAATCACTTCCTAAGCCTATATAGAATCACTAACGTCCGAAAAATTTAAAATGGGAAAGCATCTCTATTGTGTGGTGTGATTCAGTTTTAATTGTTACATTATCACACTGTTTTATTTTCACATTGCTCATGTTTTGCGCTATTTCCATTCTCTTCAATTAAATAAGCTGCTATTGCTGGCCATGCTCATACTCCCTTTAGGGCTGAGTACCGTGTCGCTTATGCATTCAATGGAAATGGAACATGAGGCTCACGAACATCATCAATGTGAAATGTATGAAGCAATTAACAATGCCGTGAACGCAGCGGCAACACTGGAATGTCGCTCAGATAAAGCCCATTGTTATCAGACGTTTGAACCACAAGCTATAGCATTCATCTCAAAAGAACTTCCTCGTACTCGGTCTCCTCCTAGCGTTACTTAAGCTTCAAATACAATTTTTCTATCCCATTTTTATAACGCTAATTAACATCGTTAGGACTTGTTATGACCGAATTATCGTATGCTTCTATCAATAAAAAGAAGAAGCTTAAACGTGGCATTTTAATTGCCACGGTTATCGCAGTGGGTGCAGTTATCGCATTCACCGCTACTCAAAAATCATCAGACCAAATTGTTCCATCTAAAGCCAATACTCTCTCCATCAGTGGACCTTGGGAAATATCCAGCTTAGATCCGTCTAAGCAAGGCTACATTTTGACGCGGATGCAAGTGATTGAAACCTTGCTAAACGTAAATAGCAAAGGGCTTATCACCGCTGGTTTAGCGACCGAATGGCGCAGTAGTGAAGACGGCCTGACATGGCAGTTAAGCCTGCGTAAAGGTGTGACTTTTCATGATGGTCTGCCCATGGATGCTGACTCAGTAGTTCAAAGCCTAGAGTTTGCACAGAGTAAACACGGCACCTTAAATAAGGCCGAAGTAGTAAGTATAAAAGCGCTAAACAGTGAACAAATTAGCATTGAGTTAGCTAAGCCTTATGCTGCGTTTGCTTCGCTGCTTACTAATTATTCCAATGCAATTTTGTCTCCCGCGTCTTACAAACAAGATGGTGCAGTTGAGACACTCTTTGGCTCAGGGCCTTACCAAATGAGTAGCTTTGCTCCGCCACATAAGCTAACAGTGAAGAAATTTGACAACTACTGGGGACAAAAACCAAGCATTGAGTTTGCGACCTATTTGACCGGACATAGGGCTGAAAGCCGGATTCTCCAAGCTAAATCAGGTGAGGCAGATATCGTATTCACCCTCGAACCATCAATGCTGGGGCAATTGGATGGCTCAAATGAAGTGCAGCTCTATAGCCATTTGGTGCCGCGTACCATGTTTATTAAATTAAATGCAGCACATCCATTCTTGGATGACATACAAGTACGTAAAGCCTTAAGTATGGGACTAAACCGCGCAGCCATTGCGACTAACGTGCTTGGCTCTGAAGGCTCGGAAACCTCGCAATTGATGCCCAGTTCAATGTCACAGTGGTTTGTTGAAGGTATCGAAACCAATGGCTACAACCTAGCGCAAGCACGAGACATTTTGGCTGACCTAGGTTGGCAACAGGGTGACTCTGGCGTGCTTGAGCGTGATGGCAATCCATTTAAATTAACTATGATTACTTACGCCGATCGCCCCGAGCTAACCACCGTTGCTACCGCAATTCAGGCCCAGTGGGCTAAATTGGGGGTAGAGCTTAAGGTGGATATTACTAACTCAAGTATGATTCCTGCAGGCCATAAAGACGGCTCGTTAGAAATGGCATTAATCGCCCGTAACTTTGGTTTTAGTGGTGACCCTCTTCCTATTATGAGTACTGATTTCGCCCATGGTGGCGGTGATTGGGGAACCATGAATTGGAACAATGCGGAGGTGGATAGTGCCATTACGGAATTGGTGAGCTCGCAAGATCCTGAGCGTTCTTTAGAACTCAGCCAACAGGTTGCCGCCACAATTTATAACGAGTATCCGGTATTGCCAATTTCTAGTTATAGCCAACACACATCGGTTAATAAGCGCGTTAAAAACTTCCAATTCGACCCGTTTGAGCGCGATTACTTCATTAACCAGATGGAGATTAAATAATGATATGGGAGCTTCTTCGGAAGCGCCTTTACCAATTAGTGTTGGTGGCGTGGGGAGTAGGCACACTAACCTTTGTGTTAATGCGCAGCCTACCGGGCGATATGGCTTACCGCATTGCGGCAAGCCGTTACGGTCAAGACAATGTCGATTCGGCTGCCGCTGAATTAGTCCGACAAGAACTCAACTTAGACCAAGGATGGCTCTCAAGTTATGTGAATTGGTTGTTCGAGTTATTACAGTTTAACTTGGGGAACTCTCTGGTGAGCGGTTTGCCGGTGAGTGAAACCGTGCTACATCAGCTCGGTCACTCGCTGCTGTTAGCGGGCTTTGGTATTGCATTATCAATTTGTATTGCACTGCCCCTTGGTACTTGGTCAGCCAAAAAGGGAGGGCTGGTAAATTCAATAATGGTGTGGTTTTCCACTTGCACCCGAGCCATGCCTGTTTTTGTTCTTGGCTTAATTTTAATCCTGCTTTTTGCCTTGGAATGGCCACTGTTTCCGGTGGCGGGTTTTGGCACTTGGCAACACTTGGTGCTTCCAAGTATTACCCTTGCCATTAGCTTAGCTGCGGTGTCTAACCGGGTGGTGCATGGCAGTGTTCGAAGAGTATTAAGCTCGCCCTTTTACCAGTTCTCTCGGGTTAAAGGTTTAAGTGAGCGACAAACCTTCTTTCGCCACGGCATGCGCAATATGGCTGTGCCCATCGTTGCCTTCATTGGGATTCAACTGGTCAGTGTTATCGAAGGTATTGTGATGATTGAGTCACTCTTCTCTTGGCCTGGTGTAGGGCATGGTTTAGCCCATGCAATCTTTGCTCGTGATATTCCAGTTATTCAAGGCTGTGCTTTAACCATGGGGGTTCTGTTTGTGGTGCTGAATGGCATTATCGATCTACTGTGTTATTGGATTGACCCTAGAGGGGAGCAAGAACAATGATTAAGTCATTAAGCTTGAACCAAAAATTAGGGCTAACGCTTTTACTGGGGTTATTTGCTTTTGCTTTGTTGGTGGGTGGTTTCTCGCCCTATACCATCGATGAGCAAAACCTCTCTATTCGCCTTATAACGCCTAACAGCGACCACTGGTTTGGCACAGACCATTTTGGTCGCGACATGATGACAAGGCTAGCCAGCGCCATTGTATTGTCATTTAGTTTAGGTGTGTTCTGCGTACTCACCTCATCTATTCTAGGGGTGACTCTAGGTGTATGCTCCGCATGGGCTGGCGGCCGCGTAGAACAAAGCTTAGATGTACTGGTAAACATACTGTTGGCCTTACCTGGCTTGGTATTAGTGTTATTGCTATCGGCGATTGCTCCAGGATCATTTGTGGTTCTGTATTTTGCGATTTCCTTAGTGCAATGGGTAGAGTATTACCGCGTCACTCGCGCAATAACCCGTACCTTAATGGACAGCCCTGAGCGCCAAGTATCAGTAATGATGGGCTTTGGGAAATGGTATCAATTTAAGCGCCATATATGGCCAGCCATCTCATCTTCAGTATTCACCATGGCGGCCTTTGGTGGTGCCAATGCCATCTTAATGATGGCCTCTCTTGGCTTTGTTGCGGTAGGTATTCAACCACCATTGGCCGAGTTAGGTTTGATGAGTGTTGAGCTATTCCCATTTTATGTTGAAGCGCCTTGGGTATTAATGCAGCCGCTTATTGTGGTGGCATTGCTAGTACTTGGTTTTCATTTGTTAGCAGGAGCGAGTCGTGAATCTCTTAATTCAACTCACTGATCTATCGATCAATGCAAAAGAGCTTGAGCTCCTTCAGCCGCTTTCACTGAGTCTTTACCGAGATAAACCTTTAACTATTCTTGGCCAAACGGGATCAGGCAAGAGTTTGTTGGCACAGGCTATTATTGGCCTACTCCCCAACGAGTTAAGCCAACAGGGTCAAGTGGAAGTATTTGGTAAATTACACGACCGCGGCTCTTTAGTTAGCTTATGGGGTAAAGAGGTGATTATGTTGCCGCAAGAGCCATGGCGCGCGCTAGACCCTTTAATGCCAGCTTACCAACAAGTGTTAGAGGTCTATGAGTGTTTACATGGTTTAAGTCATGAGCGGGCGTTTAACCAAGCGATGGAAGATTTAGAAAAAGTCGATCTAAAATCCAGTGCTTTAAAAAGACCGGGCCAATTATCTGGAGGCATGGCGCAACGCTTAGCGGTAACAGCCGCAACTGCAGGTGGTGCTAAGCTGATTTTAGCTGATGAGCCAACTAAAGGTTTGGACGTAAGCCGCCGAGATGACATTATTCAATTGCTGTTGCAAAGTGCTCAAGGTGGCGGCTTGCTCACCATTACTCATGATATTGAGGTGGCAAGGCAAATTGGTGGCGACATCATAGTGATGAAAGAAGGTGTTGTAGTTGAGCAAGGCAGTGCAGAACAAGTGCTGAATCAACCCGAGCATTCTTACACACAATCACTTATCGGTGCCGATCCTCGGCATTGGGATCAACGTACTAAGGGCTTGATAGATAAAAAGCCGGTGCTAAGTGCGACAAGCCTGGCGATTGGGCGTAACGGACAAGCTCTGTCTGCAGGCATAAATTTTACCATTCATGCGGGCGAAGTGGTGGGTGTGGTTGGAGATAGTGGCAGTGGTAAAAGTACGCTGGGTGACACCTTGTTAAATTTGCTACCACCGATTAGTGGCAAGGTAAGCAAGCAAGTATCAAATACCAAACCCTATCAATGGCTAAAGCTATTTCAAGATCCACCAGCGGCCTTTACTTCAAGCGTAAGCCTTGGCGTATTGTTAGAAGATGTCATAAATTTGCATCAGATCGACAGAGGGCGAATTGCACCGTTGATGAACAAGCTGAAGCTAGCACCAGAATTGCTGGCACGCAGAAGTACCGAGGTCTCTGGAGGAGAGTTGCAACGCTTTGCTATATTACGGGCTCTGCTACTCGACCCGATATTTTTGTTTGCCGATGAGCCAACATCACGGCTCGACCCTATCATCGCAAAAGAAGTCACAGACTTGCTGGTAGACCTCGCTAAAGAACAGGGTTGTGCCTTGCTTCTGGTGAGTCATGACCCACACATGATAGAGAAGCGCTGTGATACGGTGGTGCAATTGAAGTAAACCTCAATAGAAGGTCGTTACTCCCTAATGACCTTCTTTTAAGTTTATCAATCTGATCCAATACCTAAATCAAATTGGTTCGAGCAAGCAGGAAATTGATGCTAGCAAAAATAAAGCCGACTTATTCGTCGGCTTTATTCATCAAATGTGTAAATACTAGGCTTTTTCTAAAGCTTGGCTTACATCGTTAATGATATCGCCGATGTTTTCGATACCTACCGAAATGCGCACTAAATCTGAGCTAACACCTGCTTTTGCCAGTTCTTCTTCATTTAGTTGGCGGTGAGTCGTTGAAGCTGGGTGGCAAGCTAATGACTTGGCGTCGCCTATGTTCACCAAACGTAAAATCATTTGTAGAGCATCAATAAATCTACCGCCGGCTTCTTTACCGCCTTTAACACCAAAGCTCAAAATGCCAGAGGCTTTACCACCTGCGATTTTTTGGCAAACCTCATTATAAGGGCTAGTAGGCAGAGCGGCGTAGTTTACCCACTCCACTTTTGGGTGTTGCTTTAAGTATGCCGCTAAGCTTTCAGCATTTTCACAATGGCGCTCCATGCGTAAACCCAGTGTTTCTAATCCTTGGAGAATTTGAAAAGCATTCATAGGAGAAATAGCCGCTCCCGTATTACGCAGCGGTACCACCCGACAACGCCCAATATATGCAGCAGGGCCAAGCGCTTCGGTGTACACCACACCATGGTAAGATGGATCCGGCTCATTCAAAATCTTGAAGCGTTCTTTATTGGCAACCCAATCAAACTTACCTGAGTCCACAATAATGCCGCCAATTGAAGTGCCGTGACCACCAATGTATTTAGTCAGCGAGTGGATAACAATATCGGCACCTAGCTCGATAGGGCGACACAAAAATGGCGTAGCAACGGTGTTGTCTACCATAAGAGGAACGCCATGCTTTTTGGCAATTTCCGCTAGTTTAATCAAGTCGACAACATTACCTGCTGGGTTACCGATAGATTCACAGAAAATGGCGCGAGTATTTTCATCAATCGCGGCTTCAAAACCCGCATAATCATCAGCCGACACCATGCGCACATCAATGCCCTGTTTAGGGAAAGTATGGGCAAATAGGTTATAGGTGCCACCGTACACCTGGCTGGTGCTGACGATATTCGTACCGACTTCACAGATACATTGAATGGCATACGTAATTGCTGCCATGCCAGAGGCCAAGGCCAAGCCGGCAATACCACCTTCCATTGCGGCAACTCTTTGCTCCAGCACATCGGTGGTAGGGTTCATAATTCGCGTATAAATATTGCCAGGTACCTTCAAATCGAAGAGATCTGCGCCGTGCTGAGTATCGTCAAAGGTATAAGACGTGGTTTGGTAAATCGGTACTGCCGCAGCTTTGGTAGTGGCTTCTGATTCATAGCCGTGGTGAAGTGCTAAAGACTCTAATTTCATTGCTGTTCTCGCTACTTAAAGGAATAAAACAACCCTGTCTGCCGCCAAACTAAGCCAGCGGCAATTCCATTTATTGCAGCGAACCGCAATAAACCCGAGGATCACGCTAACGTGTTGATAAGTATTAGCCTAATTTGCAGCAAATAGAATAGCGAAGCAATCTAGAATGTGAACTATCGCTAAGCTTGGCGTGTAATCACCGCTAAACAATGCCCATGTTATGCCAGCGGTAAGTTTTCCAACGCCAATGATTGATCAGCCCGCGTACCACTTCATCTAAGGCAAAACATGCCCATGCGCCAATAATGCCCAACTGCCAAGATATAGAACACAGGTAAATAATCGGCACAATACCCCAAATAAAAGCAACCCCTACGGTCGCCGCAAAGCGCCCATCGCCGACCGCTTTTAGGCCCATGCCAGCCACAATATTAATCGCTCTAAATGGCTCCATAACAATACAAATAATCAGTAACCATTTGGCATAAAAAGCCACTTGAGGATCATCACTAAAAAGACCAATAAGAGGTTGGTAGAACCAAGCAAATATACACATGTTCACAAAGGCGAATAATATCGCCAAGCTAACACAACGATTATATGTAGCATCCACTTCTTGCAGTTTTCGTGCGCCCATTTGATGCGCCATCATAATTTGCCCTGCCGCTGCTAACGACCAACTCACTGCCATTGAAATAAACAAAAAGCGCAGCACAAAGGTATAAGACGACACCGCCAACACCCCAAGTGTGGCCAAAATACCTGCGACTACAATTTGCTGCAGAGTATAGTTGGCAGGCTCTGCGGCAGAGGGAATAGAAATTTTCATCAAGGGTTTAAACACTGCGCGCATCCGCGGAATAATTGCGCGGTTAAATTCAAAGCTCACTTGCGCCTTAACATGCACAATCACCATCACCACTAAGCAGGCAAACAGGTAAGACAACACTGTGCCTAAGGCGATGCCTTTTAAACCCATGGGTTCGATACCAAACCAGCCAAAAAAGAAGGTAGCATTTAAAAAAACATTCACCACGTTCGTCAGTAGTGACGCCAACATATTCCAATTGGTCATGGCTTTTGCGGCCAAAATAGAGCCATAAGCACAGCGCAAACCAAAGAAACCAAAGGTAAACGCCATTATGGCCAAGTAGTCTTCAGCATACAGCTGCATTGCCGCAGGGAAGTTCAGCCACACGCCAATATTGTTATAGTTGAGATAGGTAAAAATACTAAAGGCGATACCAGCCAAACCAAGCAATAAAACGTTGGTCATAAATACCGGTATCACTTTATCGAACTGCTTAGCCCCATAATACTGCGATGCTGCCGCAGTGCCGCCGGTAGAAAGCATCGGCAAAACAAAGAAGCCAATCCATAAGTAGGGCATTAGCAAGCCAGCAGTCGCGGCAGCGTCTTCCCCTAGTAAACTCAGGAAGTAAATATCAACCATTACCACAAAGCCACTGGTTAATTGCTCAACCAAAATGGGCCACGCCAAACTAAATAATTTGAGTTCTTTTACCGCGCCTTGAGGCATGAGCATTGTCCATGGTTGAGTAAGGCATTAGTGTAACCAGCCTAATCGTTATACCGATTACTTATTTCGAGTTATTACAGACCTTTTATAAAACTTGTTGTCACTCGCAAGCTAAATGAGCGACTAATGACAGTTATTTCATCAACTTGGCAAACAAGCGATCGCAGCCTTGTTTTAATGCCTGCAGTTCTTCTAACGGCATATCAGCTTGGCACAACATGGCTTGAGGAACGCTCTCAGCCTGTTGTTGTAAGCTCACACCTTGCTCACTTAAGCTAATCACTCGTACTCGCTCATCATGTTCACTTCTTGCGCGAATCACCAAACCTTTTGCTTCTAGTCTTTTTAGCAAAGGAGTCAAGGTACCAGAGTCTAAATGCACTCTTTCTCCCAAGCTTTTCACACTGACACTGTCGTGCTCCCACAGCACCATCATCACTATATACTGCAAGTAGGTAAGGTCGAGTTTATCTAACAACGGGCGATAGGCACGGCTCATGGCATTTGACGCGCTGTATAAAGAAAAACATAGCTGCTTGTCTAAGCTGAGGTTCACCACCTGGTCAGATTGCTCACTTAACTTGCTCATGGTAAAACCTTTATAAAATAAATTGTGCACAATATACTTGCATTTCATCTCACCCTCAACTAAAGTTGCAAACAATTAAATTGCGCACAACTTAAATTAAAGGGACACGATATGACAACCTTATACACTACTTCAGCTACAGCACTAGCCGGTCGTAATGGCCAAGTAAGCACCGACGATAAAAAATTAGACCTAGCTCTTAGCTACCCAAAAGAGATGGGCGGCAGCGGCGAAGCCACTAACCCAGAGCAACTATTTGCAGCAGGTTATGCCGCGTGTTTCTCTAATGCCATTTTACACGTCGCCAAAGAAGGTAAAGTGGCGATTAAATCTGCCCCAACCACTGCTACTGTGGGCATTGGCCCAAATGACAATGGCGGTTTTGCACTAACAGTCGCGCTGGCAGTAGAGCTAGAACTAGAGCAAGCATCGGCAGTAGAGTTGGTTAAAGTTGCTCATCAGGTTTGCCCATACTCAAACGCTACTCGCGGTAATATAGACGTACTGCTTAGTGTGAACGGCGAAGCGCTTTAAACTCCCTTGAAATACCAAAAACCAAGCCTAGGCTTGGTTTTTTATTTTGCTTCATCGCTCAGCAGTTCATCGCGCTGACGCTGGTATTCTTCAAAGCTCACATCCGCTTGATCCATACAGCTTAAATAATCTTGATGATTAGTGTGTTTGTCACACTGCTGTCGTTGGTTTCCTTGCATGGCATTATAAGCCTGCTGCTGACTACAGCCGCTCAACGTTACCAGTAAAATACCTATAATAATTTTCATGCTTCGTCCTCACATCGTTGCCATTAGCATGAACTATTTAAAAACAAGCGCGAGGATCTTTCATTATGATAATTGTCAGCACTATCTCGCTAGCTTTACAGTATATGGGAATAGCTACAGGGATTTTTGCATACTAAAGTTAAGCAAAGTTTGCCCTGCTCGCTGTACCTTGTTGGTTTTAATCACGCTAAAGCCTTGTTTAACAAAGAACCCCCTAGCCACTTTAGACGCATCAACAAACAAGTATTCCCTTTGCTGTTGGCGAGCAATCGCTTCAATATACTGAAGCATTTGTAGCGCAATACCTTTAGCTTGGTATTTTGGCAAAACATAGCAGCAATCAATATTGCAGCCCTCTAGCTCAATAAAGCCCACTACCGTTTCAGCTTGCAAGGCCACAAAGCAGCGTTCAGCTTTTAAGCGTTGCTGCCAATATGAGTAATCTACGGGTGTTGCTGCCCATGCTTGTTTTTGTTCCGCGCTATAGTGCTCATCACTAATTGCATGCACTGCTTGAGTAAAAACATCGGCGACTTGTTTAGCAAACCTAGTGGAATAAGGCTCGATGGTGATATTCATTTAAACAAAACTCGACACAAACTCACTTATTGTTTGGCGCATTGGCGCGGCCGACGGCGTAAGCAAATATGCTAATGCCGCACAATTAAGCAAAACGGTCGCGTAGTAAATCCAACGAAATTGCTGTTTCTGAGTTTTGTGTCGTAAGTACTGCTGAGCCAGCATAGCGCCCGGCCAACCACCGAGTAAGGAAAATACATGTAGCTTGGCTTCTTGCACTCGCCAACGACCCGCTTGAGCAGCGCTTTTATCTAGAGCATACAAAGCAAAACAGACTAAGCTCATCACTAAATAGGCCAACGCAATTGCCAATGGCAAGTTTGCCAACATCACTAAGGCCGTTAGTAGACCGGCAAATACCGCGACTTTTATACTCGCGCCAAGTCCAGCCTTGTTGGTCTTTGTAACAAACGCCGGTTTTTCACCCACCAATTTAAGTTGCTTGGCACAGGGCCTGCCTTGTTTATCGGCAGATAAGCGATAAGTAAACCAATGGCCGATTAAGCGCTCGGGGTTAATGCTTCGATCATCAAAACTGCTGGCATGTACAAACAAATTTTTCTCAGCGTTTTTATCACTGAGTTTTAAAAAACCAAAACCTTTGGCGTCATTCCATGAGACTAACTTCGCTTTAGTCATTCGCTTGCATCACCCTTTGCTACTAACCCGGCATGTTCTTTTATTTGCTTAGCCATGCTTGGCTTAATCTTAGCCAAGCCTTTAGCGACACCCAGTTGATTTTCTACACTGTGGTTTTGACTAAGTTTAAATTGGGCTTGCAGCTTATCAATGCTTATTTCAAAGCCAATAATGGCTTTATTAAGCTGAGCAATAAAGTTGTCTGGTGCGTCACTTACTTGCCAAGGCTTAGTTTGGTTTTGCTCGTTCTCTAGAGTCAATCGCTGCAATAAATCCAGCGTCCAGGCGGCATCATTTTTAGCCTGAATAACGCCATTGATATGCACTGCTTGATAATTCCAAGTTGGCACTACCTTGGGGTTAGCCTGCTTAGAGGGATAAAAGTTTGGCGATACGTAAGCATCTTCCCCCTGAAACACCACCAATGCAGATAAGCATGACTGCAAACGCTTAGCTAAGGGATTAGCTCGCGCGATATGACCTTGTAAACACCAGTCATCTTGAGCATTTTTAGCCAGTAGTAAGGGCACATGATCGGCCACCAAACCTGCATCACTTTGAGTGGTGATAGTGGCAAGTGGATAACTGGAGATCAGTTGAGAAATAGTTGTCCAGTCGTCTTGTTTAAAATGCTTGGGTATATGCACGTGCTATCGCTCCCTGTTAGTTGCTTGAATACTCTCACAATTAGGGAACCTAGCACTAGTGATGATTAACTTATTGTTCAGGCACTTTTTAAGCAGTATTAAGGCGCGTAAAACTCGATGTCTTTGTTTAAGCTCATTGCATACCCAGCGCTGGCAATACCTTCTACATCGGTGG
>NZ_JAUOSJ010000011.1:0-175369 GCF_030548385.1 Agarivorans sp. 1_MG-2023
CCTTGCTTTGCAGCGCCGCTTGCCGTGTCAGTGGAGTCGCATTATAGGGATCCGCGATTTTGGTGCAAGCGTTTTTTTGCCAAAAATGCGCTTTACCGCACCGTTTGCTCACATTCTAAACAAAACCACCATTTTTGACTAAAAATACAACAAAAGTAAGTTTAAAAAGAGAGTTTGCGCAAGCCAAAAGAGATAACGGTATGGAAAACGCATCATTTAGCTAATGAGCTAACCCTGCTGTTGAATATACACTGCAGCATCTTGTAGAGAAGCAACTTTGGCGATGGCTAGCTTTGCTTCTTGTTCTGATATTGGATACTGGCCTTCAACCAATAATCGATTAGGTACACCAGCATTTTTAGCCGCGAGAAGATCAGATGCTTTGTCACCTACTAACCAAGATTTAGATAAGTCGATATTTAGTTCAGCGGCCGCCTCTAGCAACATACCTGGTTGTGGTTTTCTACAATCGCAATCTTGACGGTAAGTTTCGTCACCATATTTACTATGATGTGGGCAAAAATAGATACCATCTAGATCTACGCCGCGATCTGCTAATGACCAATCCATCCATTCGGTCAAACTAACAAATTGCTCTTCGCTAAAATAGCCTCGAGCAATACCCGCTTGATTGGTGACTACCACTAAAAGCCAACCAGCTTTCTTTAGTTGTTGCATTGCTTCTATAGCGCCGTCGATAAACTCAAAGTCGTCGACCTTAGAAACATAACCACGATCGTGGTTAATTACACCATCACGGTCGAGAAAAATAGCGGGCTGCTTCATTACATAGTTCTACTGTTAATTATCTAAGCGCCAATTCTACAATACAAATCGTTGGATTTGTTGTTTCAATTGAATCGACTTTTCTTCTAAGGCTTTAGCATCATTGACACTTGACTGAGCTTCGCTAACCGAATCTTGAGCAATCAAAGCAATAGTTTCTAACGTAGAGGCAACATCTGTTGCTACTGCAGATTGCTCTTCAGTAGCAGCGGCAATTGCAGTCACCATTTCAGTTACCCCCTGAGTAGTGCCAATGACTTGTTGTAAAGCATCTCCAGCTTTATTTACCACTTCTCTACCACTAGATACCAGTTCGGTACTTTGGCTCATACTTTGGTTTGCGGCTTCTGTGAGGCTGCGAATCTGATTAATGATACGTGCAATTTCTTCTGTAGATTCACTGGTTCTGCTAGCTAGGCTTCTCACTTCGTCGGCCACCACTGCAAAACCCCGCCCTTGCTCACCAGCACGAGCTGCTTCAATTGCGGCGTTTAAGGCGAGAAGATTAGTTTGCTCAGCGATACCTGCAATAACATCGGTAATTTTCTCAACCTCTGCCCCTGCTAGATTTAATTTGGCAATATGCTGATTGCTGTCCCCTACTGAACCTTCAATTTTTTTCATAATGGAAATGGTATCAGTCACTACGCCACCACCTTGCTCGGCTACCTCTCCACATTCTCTAGCGTGGTCAGCTGCTTGCGAAGTATTTTGTGCAATTTCTCGAGCGGCAACCGACATTTCTTCAATCGCGGTGGCTGCAGAGTCTACTTTTGAGCGTTGCTCATCTAGCGCTGCACCAATGCCGCTGCTTTTATCAAATACTTGAACACTGCTTTGGCTAACGTCTGCCGCCGTTTGATTAACCTCGGCGATGAGCCCCTTTAACTGCTCCGCCATAGCGTTAACTGAGGTGGTCAATAATCCTACTTCGTCTTTATTTGTTACCTTTAAGGGTGGGTTAGACAGATTACCATTAGCAATTTCTACGGCTCTCTGATTAACCAAGCCCAAGCTCGTTTTAATCTGCTGCGTTAACCATAAAACCACTATGCCACCGAGCAAAGCCGCGATAGCGGCGCCAGCAAACACCACAAATACGATTTGTTTACCAAGAGTTTCCAATTGCGATTGGTGGCTTTCTAACTGTTGCTGCTGCTGTTGATTCCAACTATCTAGCTGAACCTGAATATCCTCCACCAGCGGGATAACATCATTAGCCATTCTATAGTTAGCGATATTCCAATCCTCGGCTGCGCGAATCACAAACAATTCATCTACCAAGGGGACGAATATATCAACCAACTCTACAAATTGTTGCCAAAGCCTAGCTTGCTCTTCTGTAAACAGACTGCTGGCAGCCTCTACATCTGCCACCCGTTGCTTATGTCTAGCAAAGTATTCTTGATATTTTTCCTGCTCGTAACTATCGCCGGTAATAATAAAACTTCTTAAACTGGTTAAAGCATTAGCCAGTTCATTACGTGCTTCGCTCATATCAGCCAACAAACGTACTCGTTTTTTAGGGCTGTAAAGACCTGACTGTGATACCTCTTCGGTAACAGCGCTAGACACTTGGTTCATCGCTTCTTCTGCTAAGGGCGCTATATCAAATAACAACAGAGCATGAGCAGGTAAGTTGTCTTCACTGTTTGAAATCTTGATAATTTGTTGCTGTAACGCTTTGAGCTGCTCAAAACTCGCGGTTGTTTGTTCAGGCACACCTGCAGTGGTTAAAGCTTGAAGGTGTTCTAGGCTAGCCGCAATATTTTGCCATGATTGCTCAAACAGCTGTTGAAACTGCTCGGCACGTTGTTTGTCGGCTCCATGAATAAGATAACCACGCAGCGAACTAACGGTTAACTGCAACTGGCTTTCAATTTCTTTGCTTTGGGCAACAACAGGAACACTAACTTCAACTATTTGCCGCTCCTTTTGAGTAATACTGCCTAATTGAACAAATACGATGAAAGCAGAAATAACCATTAGTACAGCCATAAAGCCAAATGCTGATAATAGTTTATTGGAAATAGACACTGACGAAGCTCCCTTTATTGAAATGAAGATGCTGAAGATAAGCCAAGACCTTGGAGGCGTTATCCAGCGATTGGGTTTACATCCGGTAAACCCAAATAGGTATCACTTAGAATATAAGCGCATATGCTGTTCTATTTCCAGCATAGTTTCTTGAAGGTTAGCCTCTAAAGCAGCAGCAAGTCCTAATATTTCCTGTGTTATCGGTTTAATTTTCAATCCTTCTTCAAGTTGAAAACACAAGTGCTGTAAACGGCTGGCACCAAAATAGCTGCTACTTGATTTTAAACCATGGGCTAGACGAATCGCTTCTTGATAGCGCTCTGCATTTAACGCTTGGGTCAATTCAACAATCATGGCTTCAGCACCTTTTTTGTACTCATGTAGCAATGACTCAAACTCTTCTCCCATGCTTGAGCTTAAGTTATCTAGATCAGCCGCAGTGATGTATTGGTAGTCTTTTGGGGCAGGCATTTGATGGCTAGATAATTTGCGCCCTCGCTCGTTACGCGCGCTCAACCATTTACGCAGGCAAACATATAAGCCAACGCGGTCAAAAGGTTTAGTGACAAAATCATCCATGCCTGCGTCAAAACAAGCTTGCTTGGCTTCAACACTAACACTGGCCGTTAATGCAACAATAGGAATACGCTGTGCGTGGTTTTCTAACTCGCGGATCACTGTAGTGGCTTCATAACCGTCCATATCTGGCATCAAGCAGTCCATGAGGATCAGCGACAACTTAGAGCCCCAGCGCTTGAACAAGTCTATCGCTTCATGGCCGTCTCTGGCGATCATCACCTTCAAACCAAAACTATTCAGCATATGACTTGCTACGCGTTGATTTACTAGAGTGTCTTCCACTAGAAGTACATGACCACTTAAGCGACTAAGTTCGATGTGTTCTCGCTCCTCCTTAGTCCCAACACTCAACACATCATCTTCTACACTTTGCATGGGCAAACTAACGCGAAACTCAGATCCCACACCTAAGCCAGATTGCACACTAATGTCACCGTTCATTAATGACACAATACGATGACAAATAGCCAAGCCTAATCCAGTACCACCATAACGACGAGTGGTTGAATTATCAGCTTGAGCAAAGGGAGTAAACAAATCGGCAATGGCTTCTTCGGCTATGCCAATACCGCTGTCGGTAACTCTTAGAACAACTGTCTCTTCAATGCTGGCATCAGGATAATATTCTACGCTTAGGTTTACAGTTCCAACCTCAGTAAATTTAATGGCGTTGCTAACAAGGTTTATGAAGATCTGCTGCACTCGCCCCTGATCTCCAATAAACACAGCAGGCAAGTGTTCAGGGTAATCTAACTGCAGTTTTATATGCTTAGACTTCGCTTGAGGTGAAAATAGCTTAACCACCTCTAACAACGTGAGTTTTAAGTTGAAGGCGTCTAAACGTAGCTCCATTTTGCCAGCTTCAACTTTAGAAAAGTCCAGTACATCATTCACTATCACCAGTAAGGCCTTACCTGATAAACGAATAGTATTGAGATGTTCGGTTTGTTCAGCACTCAGTGAAGAAGCACTCAGTAACTGCGCCATACCTATAATGCCATTTAGGGGAGTACGGATTTCGTGGCTCATCATGGCTAAAAAATCACTTTTTGCCAACGAGGCAGCTTCTGCTTCTTTTTGCGCTAAAGATAGTTGCTTTTGACTTTTCTGATGCTGAGCAATTTCATTATTTAGCTGATCGGTGCGAGCGTCTACCTTTTCTGTCATTTGACCAATTGCTTTAGCTAACACGCCCACTTCGTCGTGAGATTTTTCTGGCAAGGTAACTCTAATATTACGCTCACCGAATAATAAGGTCGCATTAGTAATATAACGTAGCGGCGATACAATGGTGTGCGCAAAAAACCACCCGACCAACACCATTAAACCCGTCACTACTGTTGCCGCTAGCAACGCTTGTTTAGCCGCCATTTGTGATGCAGCAATAGTATCTTGGTAATTAGCTATTTGGACTAAATCCAAATATTCCTTTTTATTATTAACGAAATAAGAAAGCCGCTGAATACTGAGTATATAGGAGCCAAAGGTTATCACTTGATTGGCTACATCTTTAACGGGTGAGTCGATTAACTCTTTCAAACGTTGGTATTCAGACGCCTGAAACCTGCCACTGTCGTTTTTATTCAGCTTACTTCGCCACAACCGTTCACCATTTACATCAAACACCAATAACGGACCACCACTATGTTGATTGGCTTCACCAAGCAGTCCATAAGCAGAGTTACGTTGAGAGGATTTGAACAGTTCGTCTAGTTGATATTGAAATAACCAAATCGCAGCCACTTCACCAGAATGGTGTTGCACACCATGCGCTAAATACCAAAAACCTTGGTTAGCTTGACGAATGGTTTGAGCGTGGGCCGCATTAGGTGCTAGCTCTGCCTTTTTTAGTAAGGTTTTAGGTAAGGCTTGACCATATTGTTTACCCACTGACAAATAATCAATTTGTTGTCCCTGAGCAACGACCACTAAATGTACTGCAACGAGAGCTTTTTCACGCTTTAGTTCGTGGCGAATATCATTTTCTATTCGCGACTTCCAAAAAGCCGGTTCGATATTTAAAAACTGCCCGTCAACATACTGCTGTTGAATAAAGCCACTAAGCAACGCTGGCTCAGCAAAATGTTGAATTTCTTCATAGGCGTGGTCTATTTCACGGTCTAAACGTTCGACTTGAATAGCATTGTGCAAACTCAGCTGCTGTTTACGCTCAAGCTCTAAACTAGACACAAAAGAAAAATAGAAAATCAGATAAGTAACCAGCACTCCAGCAACTACCAAGCAGCCACTGAGCAAAGTAACGTAGGTGCTAATCGAGCTTTTGGTACGTGTAAACCAAGAGTGATTCTTCCCTCTTGCCCTCTCCATTAAACGAATTAAACGATCTTCTCGTCGATGCTCTCGCTCAACGTCACTCATCGGGGCTGGCGCTTTAAGCTCAATATAAATGGCAATACTCACCACTAAGTAACTTAAGAGTTTAATGAGCGCCAAACAGAATACCGCTAAGCTGTTAGCACCAAGTTCTGGCGAAACAGGCCAAAAATACAAGATAAATTGAATGCAAACACAGGCAAAAACACCACACTCTAAAGTGCAATGTAACCATCGACCTCGCCAACCAAAATAGGCGATTGCTACGGCAAAAATAACCGTAACAAGCAGTTCAAGTACCGAACGTAAATGATCTAAGGTAACTTGCATGAAAGGTAGCGAAACAACATAGAGAAAAGCCACACTGAGCACAGCAAAAATAATGCTACCAATGGCCAATACCGAAATGCTCATTTTGCCGCCATTAGCTAAACGTTCATAACGACTCAGCAATATTCCGCATATCAAGAGTACCGCCGCTAAAAAACCGCGAGTGATTAACCCAGCCCATACTGCAACGATGTTAGAAGAGTGAGGTAATGGCGATAAAAAGGATTGGTGGTGAAGCACGAAATAACACAGTTCTAAACCCGTGACGGAGAAGAAGGCAGCACCAAATACCAACATGGTATAGCTGTATTTTTTTCGATAAAATCTGCGACACATAAAGCCAACAGATAAAGGCAAAATAATACTGAATACGGCCACAAGCAACGAGGCCAACGGCGGCACAGTAGCGTCAACGCTTTGCCCCCAAAAGGCTAACGCCACCACCACCACAAGTGAAAAAAGCAAGCCTACGCTATGACGCCAAGCCAGATCGAGAGATTGGAACATGCTGAAACAAGGTTTAAACATTACCCTATCCTTGGTAAACCATCCTTACAGGATTATTTTCGCTATTCAGCATGAAACTAGAAACAGCAAGCGAAAGTAAGTGATGTTATAATAAACCCTGTATTATCAATAAGTATATGTCAATTGTACCAGCCAATGACCAGCTTCAAGTATTTTATCAATAGGATAGTTATGCGCTTCATTTTAACAGCAGTATTAAGCCTTAGCATTTTAGGGTGCAGTGGCAATTACTCATTCAATACCAACGTAGATAAAGAGAACTTCGAGAACTACGTACCCGCGGCCGACGTTACAGTGTATCAAGCAGAGGATATTGACCCACTGAATGCTGAATATATAGGTATTGTAGAGGGGGTAAGCTGCCAAGAAAAAACCAACCAAGCGCCACCTCAAGAAGTGGACGCCCGTAATGACTTACGCGCTCAAGCGGCTAGTATTGGTGCAAACGCGGTAACGGTACAGCAATGCTACCCCATTAAAGATCCCGCTGCGTGTATCGCCATGATGAGCTGTTTTGGTAAGGCCTACAAAATTTAAGCTTATGACCTTAACCATAGAACCTTTGGGACATATTCATTCCCCTTACCAAGAAAAATTCTCGGTGCCTAGACAAGCCAATTTAGTCACCGCAACAAGCAGTAAATTAGTCTTGTGTGAACCATTTAACGATCTAGACATGTTGGCTGAAATAGAACAGTTCAGCCACTTATGGTTAATCTTCGCTTTTCATCAAAATATAGCGGCAGGCTGGAAAGCGAAAGTGCGCCCTCCCCGCTTAGGCGGTAACAAAAAAGTGGGTGTACTCGCCTCTCGCTCTAGTTTTAGACCTAACCATTTAGGCTTGTCCTTAATGGAACTGAGCCACGTAGAGCGCGATACGAAAAGCCCTACTCTGCACTTTAGAGGTGGAGACTTAGTTAACGGCACACCTATTTACGATGTTAAACCCTACTTACCTTACTCAGACAGTAAACCCGATGCATTGGCAGGTTATGCTCAGCAAGCACCGTCAGTTTTATTACCAGTGAGCTTTTCTCCTCAGGCCAACCAACAATCTCAAGCCTTGGCACTGAGCGATCAGCAATACCGGGTGATTGAGCAAGTCTTAGCACAAGACCCTCGGCCTGCTTACAAACAACATAAAGCAGATGATAAAGAATATGGCGTGGCTTTGTTTGATTTAAACATTCGCTGGAAAGTAGGCATTAACCCGCAGGGGCAGCAATACATCACAGTGATGTCGGTGAGTTATGCCACTTAGCCCTGAAGATTACCAGCAACAGCACAAACAACGCTTGGCTTGGATGCCGTGGTTGTACTACCGCTTAAAAGATAAGCACCTTGAATGGGCGAAGCCTTGGCAGCAAGCAATTCAACAACACATACAAGCTGTTGAAACAGTCACCTTGGCCGAGGACTGCTTTATCGCGCCCGATGCGCAGTTATTTGCTGAGCCAGGTCGCTTAATCGATATTGCAGCAAACTCGTTTGTGGCCGCTCAGTGCTTTTTGCATGGGCCTTTATCTATTGGCGAACATGTAGCAATTAATCACGGATGCTCCATTGATGGCGGTCAAAAGGGTGTCAGCATTGGCAAAAACTCTAGAATAGCGAATGGGGTGAAAATTTATGCCTTTAATCATGGCATGCACCCCGACCAACCTATATGGCAACAAAACAGTCAGTCACAAGGTATAAACATTGGTGAAGATGTGTGGATTGGCGCAAATGTTTGTATCACTGATGGCGTAAATATTAGCAACCACGCAGTGGTAGGAATGGGGTCAGTGGTGACTAAAAATGTACCAGAATGGGCCATCGTTGCAGGTAACCCTGCAAAAATCATTGGCGACCGTCGTGACAAGGCCTGACAGAGCGAAATTTGCCTGCTACAATCGCCGGAATTTAATAGCAAAAATGATAGGATAGATATGCGTTCTAGCAAATATCTTCTGGCAACTCAGAAAGAAACGCCAAGTGATGCCGAGGTTGTCTCTCACCAGCTAATGCTGCGTGCCGGCATGATCAGAAAATTAGCCTCTGGATTATATACTTGGCTACCCAATGGGGTGAGAGTTCTGCATAAAGTAGAACAAGTTGTAAGAGAAGAAATGAACGCCTGTGGCTCTATCGAAATCCACATGCCTACCGTTCAACCTTCAGACTTGTGGCAAGAAACAGGTCGCTGGGACAAATTTGGCCCAGAGCTGTTGCGTTTTCAAGATCGTCATTCGCGCGACTTTGTTCTAGGCCCAACCCACGAAGAAGTTGTTACAGAATTAGTGCGTAAAGAAGTTAACAGCTACAAACAGCTACCACTTAACCTTTACCAAATTCAAACCAAGTTCCGTGATGAAGTTCGCCCACGCTTTGGTGTAATGCGCTCGCGTGAATTTTTGATGAAAGACGCATACTCATTCCACTTATCTCCAGAGTGTTTACAGAAAACCTACGATGAAATGTATGCGGGTTATTGCCGTATCTTTGAACGTCTAGGTTTAGAGTACCGCCCTGTATTGGCTGATACCGGTAGCATCGGTGGCAGTGTATCGCATGAGTTCCACGTATTAGCAGAATCAGGTGAAGACGCCATTGTATTCTCTGATGGTAGCGATTACGCGGCAAACATCGAAAAAGCAGAGACCATAGCACCAGCAGGCGAACGCCCAGCGCCAAGCCAAGAGATGCAAGAAATTGCAACACCAAATGCTAAAACCATTGCTGAACTGATTGAGCAATTTGAACTAAAAATTGAACAAACAGTTAAAACGCTGATTGTTAAAGCCACCGAAGAATCTGAGCATCAGCTTATTGCCTTGATCATTCGTGGTGACCACGAACTAAACGACATTAAAGCAGAGAAGTTAGCCGATGTAGCCTCTCCGTTAGAGTTCGCTAGCGAAGAAGAAATACGAGCAGCAGTAGGTGCCGGACCGGGGTCTTTAGGCCCAGTTAATTTGCCAATGCCTGTTGTTGTAGACTACGCAGCTGCGCATTGTAGTGATTTTGGCGCAGGTGCTAACGTTGATGATAAACACTTCTTTGGCATTAACTGGGAGCGTGATGTAGCGCTAGGCCAAGTTGCAGACCTACGCAATGTAGTTGAAGGCGACCCAAGCCCTTGCGGTTCAGGTACCTTGGCGATAAAACGCGGTATTGAAGTCGGTCACATCTTCCAATTAGGTGAAGCTTACGCGGAATCAATGAATGCAGCGGTACTGAATGAACAGGGTAAAAATCAAACCCTAACCATGGGCTGTTACGGTGTTGGCGTATCTCGAATTGTGGCTGCTGCTATAGAGCAGAACAATGACAAATACGGAATTACTTGGCCTGACAGTATTGCACCGTTCAAGCTGGCGATTGTGCCAATGAATATGCATAAGTCTCATCGCGTGCAGGAAGTAGCCAACAAACTCTATGAAGAAGCCAAAGAGCGAGGCATCGATGTATTGTTTGATGACCGTAAAGAACGTCCTGGAGTAATGTTTGCAGACATCGAGCTAATTGGTATTCCTCACGTTATCGTGATTGGTGACCGCAGCTTAGACAAAGGCGTGATCGAATACAAAAACCGCCGTAGCGGCGAGAAAATAGAAGTAGCAATTGAAGACATCTTCAATCAATTCTAAGTTTATACTTGCTTCAACTAAAAGCTGGCTATAGCCAGCTTTTTTGTTTCTGGTGTGTGATGATTCTGACAAGCGGCCAAATACCGCTGTGCTAACATATAATTATGAATCAAAAGCCTAGAGCAAAATCCAAACAAAAAGTCGCGCTTGTTCTCACAGGTGGTGGCGCACGGGCTGCTTATCAAGTTGGCGTACTAAAAGCCATTGCCGAACAATACCCTCGCAATCATGCTAGCCCTTTCTCTGTTATATGTGGCACTTCTGCTGGGGCAATCAATGCAACCGCACTGGCGGTATATGCTTCTTGCTTTCGCCTTGGGGTTAAAAAGCTCGAATATATTTGGCGTAACTTCCAATGTAAGCAAGTTTTTAGAACCGATGGGCTAGCCATTGCTAAACAACTATCTTCAATGCTGTGTAAAAGCCTACATGCTGACTACAGTAAACGAAACGGTTTCTCATTACTCAACAATGAACCATTGCAAGAGCTGTTAAATAACTACCTAAACTATAAGCGTATTGATCAAAACATTGCCCGTAATTACTTAGATGCTTTATCGGTCACAGCTTCTAACTACCAAGATGGCCAGTCTCTATCTTTCTTTCAAGCTACTCAGCAACAGCAAGACTGGCAACGAGCCCGGCGTCACGGCAAAAAAACGCAGATCCATACCACCCATTTAATGGCATCCACAGCTATTCCTCTCATTTTCCCTGCAGCCAAAGTAGGTCAAGATTATTATGGTGATGGGTCAATTCACCAGCTTTGCCCACTTAGCCCGGCAATTCATTTAGGCGCAGACAAAATACTGGCGATTCACTTGGAACAGCCAAGAAAGCCAGCGTGTGCAATAGACTGCCCCCCACCAAACAGTGCGGCTATTGCTGGTCATCTACTGGATTCTATTTTTTCTGATACGCTTAATTCAGACTTGGAACGCTTACAACGAATTAACCGCACCATTGAGCTTCTCAACGCAGAACAACAACAGCAATTGGATCTCAGACCTGTCACCTCTTTAAGTATTAAACCTAAGATAGATTTTGAGCAAATCGCTCACGATCACTACTCACACCTTCCGCTTAGCGTGCGCTTAATGCTAGCCACGCTTGGTATTAAAAAAGATAAACCTTCGGCAATTACTAGCTTTTTAATGTTCGAGCAGGCCTACACTAACTATCTGATAAGAGAGGGCTATCAGGATACGCTTAAGCAAATTGACAAAATTTTGGCTTTTTTAGAAAACTAGCTGGCCTAGTATTTGCTTTACTCTCATGCAGTGGTGTTTTTTGACACCTCGTTGGATGTTTAAACAAAGAGTAAAGTAAGTATGGATTCATTACAATTGGCTCAAAGTAACGTGGTAAGCCCAAGAAAAATATCACATTTTTCTAGTACAGTTCAGCTTAACCCGGCACAAAAACTCAATATAATTGAGTCTTTGCAGGACAGCTTGCAGCTCGACGAGCTACTGCAAAACTTTGCCGCAGTGGCAACCAACTATGTAGAGTTTTCCGCTATCCGCTTAGTCAGCGATGCTATTCAAACAGAAGTGAATTTGTTTGAAGGACAACGCTACTACCGCAGCTTTAGTTTAAATCACAACAATCAACCCTTAGCGATTGCGACATTTACACGTGATACCCCCTTTCAGCGCAGTGAAATTGAACAACTGCGTCAGTTAAGCCAGATCT
The DNA here is from genome assembly GCF_030548385.1 of Agarivorans sp. 1_MG-2023. Taxonomy (NCBI): domain Bacteria; kingdom Pseudomonadati; phylum Pseudomonadota; class Gammaproteobacteria; order Alteromonadales; family Alteromonadaceae; genus Agarivorans; species Agarivorans sp. 1_MG-2023. The sequence continues at coordinate 11,922 of NZ_JAUOSJ010000011.1, forward strand.
TACAAGCTCCCCTTAAACATGCACTACAAATTGCACGCTTACAGGAACGAGTGCGTAACGACTACTTAACAGGAATTGGTAACCGAGCACATTTTGATGAATCCTTACACACCTCTATTGAACAGCAAACTCGCCAAAACAGAGAGCAAGGTGGTTTGGTATTAATGCTGTTGGATTTGAATAAGTTTAAGCAAGTAAACGACACACTAGGCCACCCTGTTGGCGACCAAGTACTGATCAATTTTGCCGAAGTGCTAAAAACCGTGATTCGTAGCGGCGACCAAGCATTTAGGATTGGCGGTGATGAGTTTGCCATGTTGTTGCGACCAGCCACAGAACAATCAGCCAAGAAAGTGATTAATCGCTTACACGCCAAACTAGAAGAGTCGCCACAACTAGCGCAATACGATGTATCTGCCAGTGTAGGTGTGAGTGAATGGGCGCCGGGTTGTAACAGCGAGCGACTCATTCAACTCGCCGATGAACAACTCTACGCTAACAAGCCGACTGCCAGTTAAGTGTAATGCCCTGATTATTAGTGCAACTGAACTGGCGATGGGTGTACAAATTGCCAATCGCCACTAAATCATCATTATAGAAAACAAAGGGGATTCTATTACGCAGCCAAGGTGCTAACCCGGCTTCTTGCAACAGCTTTTTAATACTGCGATTCCCATTACGCTCTAAGGCATCAAAGCTACCCTGCTCTACCTGTTGTCTAAAACGAATAGTTACCTGCTGATTTTTGCTAGGTGGCAATAAACTGCCGCCGGCTTGCCAACTAATTTGACTATTATTCTGAAGATTGATGGCTCTTTGCGTATCCCATAACCAAGCTACGGTGGACTCCGTTTCAACGAGTGTTTTAGAGTTCACCAAATACAGTTTATTTTTAAACCTACGCAGCTGCCCTTCAGAAAAGGTAATCGCGACTTTAGCGTCGTCCTTAGCCTCGATTTGCTGCATAATTTGCGCTAACTGGCTTTGACTTGGATAGTCCCAATCTAGCTGCTTAAACCAAAAGCGAATTAAGTTCTTTTGTCTCGCTTGTGAAAGCATTGTTAGTGACGCAATCACCAAAGCATGGTCGTTAATACAGTTCTGGTAATCCAACTCGGCCAGCTCATCAAGTAAACTCACGGCTTCTTGTAAGTGCTGAACACTTCTTTGCGCTGTATGTAGCCACTGTGGCCAGCGTTTATTTAATGTTGGTAACACTTGATGGCGAACAAAGTTACGATCAAACTCTAAGCTCTGGTTACTGGGGTCTTCTACCCAAGTTAAGCCCTGTTGTATAGCGTAGGTTTCTAGCGCTTCCCTGCTGCACATTAATAGTGGTCTCAGCAGTACACCTTTGGCAAAACTGCGGCATGGCGGCATAGCCGCTAAGCCCTGTAATCCACTGCCTCTTTTTAATGCCAAGGTAAAAGTTTCAAACTGATCATCAGCATGGTGACCCGTAAGCAAGCAACTTTTAGCATCTATATGTTTTGCTAACGCAGCGTAGCGTTTTTCACGCGCCACCGCTTCTAAGCTCTCTCTTGGTTTCACTTCAACCGATACTTGTTCAGCAACAAATTCAACCGACAGATCATTCGCTTGTAGACGGCAATGTTCTTGCCATTGCGCTGCAGAATGCTGTAAACCGTGATTAATATGCACAGCTAGCAGTTCAACATCAGCTTGCGAACGTACAAATTCAGCAGCTAAATGGAGCAATACTCGAGAATCTAAGCCGCCGCTGTAAGCAACCACAATACGAGTAATAGATATGGGAAGTTGTTTGAAGGAGTGATTAAAGAGAGATTGGATAGACAAAAAGAAACCTCATTAATAGGCATTGAGTTAAACAACTCAATGCCTTGAGACTGTGTTTAGCAGTAACCGTAAGACATTAAACGCTGGTAACGCTGCTCAAGCAAGGTATCAACATCTAGCGCACATAGTGCATCCAAGTCACTGGTTAATTTTGCTTTAAGGTTATGTGCCATAGTTGGAATGTCTCGATGCGCGCCACCTAATGGTTCAGCAACGATATCGTTAATCAAATCCAACTCTTTCAAGCGTTCTGAAGTAATGCCCATGGCATCAGCAGCTACTGGCGCTTTATCAGCACTCTTCCACAAGATAGACGCACAACCTTCAGGAGAAATTACCGAGTAAGTACTGTATTGCAACATATTTACACGGTCGCCCACACCGATAGCTAACGCGCCACCCGAGCCACCTTCGCCAATAACGGTACAAATGGTTGGCACCTTTAAACCGGCCATGACTAACAGATTTTTGGCAATAGCTTCACTTTGGCCCCGTTCTTCAGCGCCTACTCCAGGATATGCTCCGGGTGTATCGATAAACGTGATGATAGGCATTTTGAATCGCTCAGCCATTTCCATCAAACGCAGCGCTTTTCGGTAACCCTCAGGTTTTGGCATACCGAAATTACGGCGAATTTTTTCTTTGGTTTCACGGCCTTTTTGTTGGCCAATAACCATTACAGGTTTACCGTCTAAACGGGCCATACCGCCAATAATCGCTTCATCGTTTGCGTAAGCGCGGTCGCCTGCTAGTTCATCAAAATCAGTAAAGATGTGTTCGATATAATCTAACATGTAAGGACGATTTGGATGACGCGCTAGTTGCGCCACTTGCCAAGCACCTAAGTCTGAGAATATTTTTTGTGTTAAATCGTTTTGCTTTTGTTGCAAACGAGAGATTTCTTCCTGTAAATCTACATCTACGCCAGATTCTTCATTCACAATGCACAATTCTTCGATTTGCGCTTGCAGCTCAGCAATCGGCTGCTCAAACTCTAGAAAATTCGGATTCATATAATCTTTTTCTTAATTAAATTCTAGGGTGACTTGCTGTTGCCCCAATAGTTGGGTCAACGCCTCTATTAAATCTTCACTTGGCGTAATTCGCCAATCGGTGCCTAAGCTTAACATGCCGCTGGCATGATCGCCCTCATAACTTATTGTTACCGGACAGGTTCCCGCTCGGTAAGGCTCCAATACTTGGTAAAATCGCTGCCAGAACACCTCATCAAGTTGATCTCGGCACATGCTCAAACGCAGCTTTTTCATCCAACGTTCGCGGGCCATCGACAAATCCATGACTTCACGAGCTGTCATTTTAATGCCTCCGGAGAAATCATCAACGCTGACCTCTCCTTGAATCACCAACATGCGATCTTTTTCTAATAAATCTTGGTAAGTGTCGTAGGCATCACTAAAGAACATAACATCTAATCGGGCACTTCTGTCATCTAACTGCAGAATGCCCATTTTAGCACCACGTTTGGTCATCATCACTCGAGTAGAGAGCACCAAGCCGGCCACTGTGGAGGTTTTCCCTCTGGCTGTTGGGCGAATATCCACCAGACGACCAGTAGTATAGTGACGAAACTCTTTCACATAGCGATTAACGGGATGGCCGGTTAAATATAAGCCTAGGGTTTCTTTCTCCCCTTCTAGCCATACTTTCTCGGTCCATTTTTCTGCGGGAAGAAATTCAGGGCGAACATCATCTTCTTCAGCAATAACGCCAAATAAATCCTCTTGACCCCGTGCGGAGGCATGAGCATGCTGCGAAGCCGCCTTCATTGCAGTGGGCAAGTTAGCTATCATTGCTGCTCGGTGAGGGCCTAGTTTATCTAAAGCGCCCGCCATAATAAGCTTTTCAATCACTCGTCGATTTATTTTCTTTAAATCGAGTCGACAGCAAAAATCAAATAAGTCAATGAAGGGTTTACCTTCGCGCGCGGCCAAAATCGCATCAATCGGGCCTTCACCCACACCTTTAATAGCACCAATGCCGTAAACAATCTCTTCGTCGGCATTGACCGAAAACTTGAATAAGCCCGTATTCACATCGGGCGGAACCAGTTTCAATTTCATATTGCTACACTCGTCAACCAAGGTAACAATTTTGTCGGTGTTGTCCATATCGGCCGACATTACCGCCGCCATAAAGTAGGCTGGGTAATGCGTTTTCATCCATAGTGTTTGGTAAGACACTAATGCATAAGCTGCCGAGTGAGACTTGTTGAAGCCATAGCCTGCGAACTTTTCCACCAAGTCGAAAATCTTCATGGCCAACTCGCCATCAACTCCGTTCTTGATAGAACCTTCTTCAAACACTGCTCGTTGCTTGGCCATTTCCTCGGGTTTTTTCTTACCCATGGCCCGTCGTAACATATCGGCGCCACCAAGGGTATAACCGGCAAGGACCTGAGCAATTTGCATCACTTGTTCTTGATACAAGATAATGCCGTAAGTAGGTTCTAGGATCGGCTGTAAACTGTCGTGTTGCCAAGTTTCGTCGGGATAAGACACTTCTTCTCGACCGTGCTTACGTTCGATAAAGTTATCTACCATGCCTGATTGTAAGGGTCCCGGACGGAACAATGCCACTAATGCGATCATGTCTTCGAAACAGTCGGGCTTGAGACGTTTAATTAAGTCTTTCATACCACGAGATTCCAGCTGGAATACCGCCGTTGTTTTACAGTCTTGTAATAATTTAAAGGACTTTTGATCGGTGGTAGAAATTGCCGCAATATCTACTGGCTGCTCACCTTTAGCTTCAAGCACTGGGTTAAGCATATCCAAAGCCCATTGAATAATGGTTAAGGTACGCAAGCCCAAGAAATCAAACTTTACCAGCCCTGCATACTCAACATCGTTTTTGTCGAACTGAGTAACTGGGTTCTTACCCTCGGCGTCACAATACAAGGGGGCGAAATCGGTAATCGTGGTTGGGGAGATAACCACCCCACCCGCGTGTTTACCCGCATTACGCGTGACCCCTTCAAGGATCCTCGCCATATCGATAAGTTCACGAACTTCGTGGTCACCGTCATATAACTCCGGTAAACGAGGTTCTGCTTCAAAGGCTTTTTCAAGAGTCATCCCAGGATCAGGTGGAATCAGCTTGGAAATTCTATCCACAAAGCCGTAGGGATGACCCATTACTCGGCCTACATCCCGAATTACCGCTTTGGCGGCCATGGTACCGAATGTAATAATTTGCGATACCGCATCGCGGCCATAGAGCTCGGCAACGTGGTCGATCACTTCGTCACGGCGATCCATACAGAAGTCGACGTCAAAATCGGGCATTGATACCCGTTCTGGGTTCAAGAAACGTTCGAACAGTAAATCGTATTCTAATGGATCTAAATCGGTAATTTTTTGTGCATAGGCAACTAAAGATCCCGCACCAGAGCCTCGCCCTGGGCCAACCGGAATATTGTTATCCTTACTCCACTGAATAAACTCCATTACGATTAGGAAGTAACCGGGGAATCCCATTTGGTTGATTACGTCTAACTCAATTTGCAGACGCTCATCGTACTCTGGTCGTTTTGCGGCACGTACTTCAGGATCTGGGAATAGGAACTCTAAGCGTTCTTCTAAGCCGTCCCAAGACACCTTACAAAAGAACTCTTCAATGGGCAGCCCTTCTGTGGGGAAGTCTGGTAAAAAGTACTCACCCAAACGAACAGTTACATTACAGCGCTTAGCAATTTCTACAGAGTTTTGTAATGCTTCAGGTATATCGGCAAATAACTCCAGCATTTCCTGTTCATTACGCAAGTATTGCTGAGGGCTATATTTTTTAGGGCGACGATTATCATCGATTGCAAATCCGTCATAAATCGCCACTCGCACTTCATGAGGTTGAAACTGGTCTTCTTCTAGAAACACCACCTCATTGGTAGCCACCACCGGCAAGCCTTTATCTGCCGCTAAAGCTACCGCCATATGCAAGTAATTTTCTTCGTCAGGTCGCCCTGTACGAATTAACTCTAGGAAATAGTGGTCAGGAAAATATTGCTGATAGAAGCTAAGGCTTGCCTCTACGATATCTTGGTTGCCTTTTAGCAAGGCTTTGCCTACATCGCCTTCGCGCGCTCCAGACAGAACAATAACGCCTTCGGCGTGCTCACTTAACCATTGTTTTTGGATAACTGGCTTACCAAGATGCTGCCCACCTAAATAAGCGCGAGAAATAAGCATCGTAAGGTTTTGATAACCTTGATTGTCTTTTGCTAGCAAAGTCAGGCGGAAATAATCGTCGCCAAACTCTTCCGATTGCACATAAAAATCACAACCGACAATCGGTTTAATTCCTTGGTTATGAGCTTCGCCATAAAACTTCACTAAACCACAAAAGTTAGTTTGATCGGTTAAAGCGATCGCTGGCATATTAAGCTCTGCCGCCTTAGCGACAATCGGCTTAACTTTTTTTAGTCCATCCACCATGGAAAAATCGGAGTGAACCCGAAGGTGGATAAAAGCAGGCGTTTGAGTAATCTCAGACAAGACTACAACTCTCCTAAAACACGTTTAACAGGTTTAAAGCTGCGGCGGTGCTCATCAATAGGTCCATGCTTCGCTAGCATCTCTAAATGCACAGCGGTAGGGTAACCTTTGTGTTTAGCAAACTGGTATTCTGGGTGCCGGGCATCTAGTTCTTCCATCTCTTGATCTCTAGCCACCTTAGCGATAATAGAAGCAGCACTGATTTCGGCCACTAGGCCATCGCCCTTAACAATAGCTTGGCAGGGAATACTTAAAGTGGGTTCTCTATTGCCGTCAATTAGAGCAAACTCAGGGGTAACGCTTAAGGCTTCTACTGCTCGAGTCATTGCTAACATGGTGGCATGCAAAATATTAAGCTGGTCTATCTCTAGCGGATTAGCGCGACCTAATGCCCAACAAAGTGCCTTGGCTTTAATTTCTTCAGCTAGCATTTGTCGTTTTTTTTCTGATAGTTTTTTGGAATCGTTAAGGCCGGAAATAGGTTTATTGGGGTCTAGAATGACCGCCGCTGTGACCACGTCGCCCACCAAAGGGCCCCGCCCCACTTCGTCGACACCTGCAAACAAAGAAAAACCAGAAGGATAGATAAATGGTGTCATTACTACTCCGTTGAAGGGCAAAACTTACTAGGGGAAACTAGCTATTTATAACGTCGACAACTGCTTGAGCAGCCTTATTATCAGCGTCGCAACGAATCTGTTGGTGTAACTCAGAAAACTTATCTAACAACGCGCTATTGTCGGTGCTTAACAAGCGACTTAGCTCAGCAACAATATTATCGCTAGTACAGTCTTCTTGCACATACTCTTGAACAATCATCTCGTCAGCTAACAAGTTTGGCAATGCTGCAAATTTGGCATTAACAATAAGTTTTGCGATTCGGTAAGTCAGTGGCTTAAAGCGATAGGCTACAACCATAGGTCGTTTGACTAACATAGCTTCAAGCGTTGCAGTGCCTGACGCTAGCAGTATCGCATCAGCTGCGGTCATCACCGTTCGAGCTTGACCATCAACAACCTTAATATCTAAGTCAGGAGCATGCTCTTCTATTAAAGCTTCAAACTGCTCACGGCGCCGTTGATTGACCAAGGGGGCAACCAACTGTAGTCCAGGAAACTGCTTTACTAAGCGCCTAGCAGACTCTAAAAACACCGGACTTAGTAATCCCACCTCGGCGTTACGACTGCCTGGTAGAATCGCTAATACCTTATGTTCAGGGTTCAAGCCCAATTGTTGAACAGCAGGCGCTTGAGGATTATCCATTGGAACTTGATCAGCCAAGGTATGGCCTACAAATTCACATGGCACGTCGAAGCGATCATAAAATGCTTTTTCAAAGGGCAAAAAGACTAAAATCTTGTTACAGCCTTCTTTAATTTTAAAAACACGCTTCTGTTTCCAAGCCCAAACCGAAGGACTCACATAATGAACAGTTTTAATGCCTTGAGCATGTAGCTTATGCTCAACACCCAAATTAAAGTCAGGTGCATCGATACCAATAAAAACATCAGGCGGAGAATTCTGGTAATGCTGAAGTAGCTGTTTACGGATCTTTAAGATTCTAGGCAAACGCCCCAAGACCTCAACCAAGCCCATTACCGATAACTCTTCCATTTCAAACAAGGCCTTACATCCTTGCTCTTGCATCAGCGGACCAGCAATTCCGGAAAAAGTCGCATCAGGATATTGTTTTTTAAGCGCAGATATAAGGCCAGCACCTAAAATATCGCCGGAGACTTCCCCGGCGACGATGGCAATATGCAAAGAAGATTGCGCCATTAGCGAACGATACCTCGACCGTTTTCTTTTAAGAAATCGGCGAATAGTTTCACTTCGGGAAATTGCTCTGCAGAGAGTTCTATTTGGCTAAGCGCTTCGTCTAAAGTATTTCCGCTGCGGTACAAGGTTTTATAGGCTTGGCGAATGGCTTTGATTGCATCTTTACTAAAACCACGGCGTAACAAACCTTCGGTATTCACAGCGACAGGTCTGGCGTAGTTTCCAACAGCCATAACATACGGTGGAACATCTTTATTTACAGCTGCGCAACCGCCAACAAAGGCATAAGAACCTACTTTGCCGAACTGGTGAATTGCTGCTTGCCCACCAAAAATAACGTTGTCACCAATAGTGACGTGGCCCGCAAGGGTGGCATTGTTGGCAAAAATACAACCATTACCAACAACACAATCATGGGCAACGTGCGCGTTAATCATAAATAAGCAATTACTGCCAATTTTTGTTAAGCCCTTATCTTGAGTAGTACCACGGTGAATAGTGACGCTCTCACGTATCGTATTGTTATCACCAATCTCCAGATAGGTATCTTCACCAGCATATTTTAAATCTTGGCAATCTTCACCTACTGAAGCGAACTGAAAAATTCGGTTATTATTGCCAATTTTAGAATGCCCTTTAATCACAACATGAGAGGCAATTTGGCAGTTATCGCCAATGGTAACTTCACCACGAATAATGGTGAACGCCCCTACAGTAGTGTTAGCGCCAATGCTTACATTACCTTCAATAATCGCAGTAGAGTGGATACTAGCCGTGCTATCAATCATAAGGTTCACCTATTTGAAGGCTCTGCGAGCGCACATAATCTCTGCGCTACATACTACTTCATCTTCTACTTTGGCTACACAGTCAAACTTACCAACACCACGACGATCGCGCAGTAGTTCAACTTCTAAATGCAAAACGTCACCTGGGCCAACTGGCTTTTTAAATCGCGCTTTATCGATTCCTGCAAAGTAGTAAAGCTCATTTTCAGTAGGTTTTGACGTTGATTTAAACGCCAAAATACCAGTACATTGTGCCAACGCTTCCAAAATGAGTACGCCAGGGAATACTGGTTGCTGCGGGAAGTGACCAGTAAAAAATGGTTCATTAAAAGTAACATTCTTAACGGCATGTAGCGTTTTACCCACTTCAAAATCAAGCACACGATCAACCAACAAAAATGGGTAGCGATGTGGTAACAATTCCATTATGTCTTGAATTTCTAAGCGGTTAAGTTGTTTAGTCAAAATCTTTTCCTAGGTTAATCTTGCTTAGCGCTTTGTTTGCGCTCTAAGCTAACAATTCTTTTATACATGTCGTCAATCTGAGAGAGTCGAGTCATTGACCTACGCCACTGGCGATTGGGTTGCGCAGGCATCCCAGATGAGAACACACCAGGTTCAGTAATTGACTTAGTCACCATGGAATAACCGGTAATGGTAACTTGATCGCAAATGTCTATATGTCCATTTATGCCAACACTGCCACCAATAACACAATAACGTCCTATGCTAGTACTTCCAGCAATGCCTGTAGCACCCGCTATAGCCGTACCAGAACCAATCGTTACATTGTGTGCGATATGCACTTGATTATCGATAATCACATTAGAGTGAATAGTAGTGTTATCCAGTGCTCCTCGGTCGATAGAAACCGACGCACCAATTTCAACGTTGTCACCAATAATTACGGTGCCAAGTTGGGGTATTTTTATCCACTGACCTTGCTTGTTTGCATACCCGAATCCATCACAACCAATCACAGTGTTACCTTGGATAAGGCAATTGTTACCAATTTCTACTTCATGATAGATCGTACAATTTGCCCACAGCTTAGTATTACAGCCTATGGTGGCATTTTGCCCCACAAAACAACCCGCACCAATTTGAGCGCCATCGTTAAGCGTCACACCCGCTTCAATAAATGCATTGGCACCAACGTTAACGTCGCTACCTAATTTCACGCTGCTATCTATTACAGCGCTAGAGTGAATACCCTTAGCACAAGCGGGTGTTGAATCCAGCAATTGCGCTAATTGTGCGTAGCTCACGTATGGGTCGTCACTAATCAACGAATTGCCCGCAAACTCTTCAGCATGCTCTTTAGACAAGATAAGCGCTGCAGCCTTGCTACTCGCCAATAATGGTTTGTATTTAGCATTAGTTAAAAAACTTATCTCTTCATCACCCGCTTTTTCAAAGGGGGCAATACGAGATATAATTAGCTCGGCGTCACCAACAAGGGTTAATCCGAGCTGCTCAGCTATTTGGCCAAGACTCAAAGACATATTTACTTACTCTTACTAACTTGTTGAATAACTAGCTTGGTAATATCAAAAGAATCCGAAGCGTAGGCTGTTGCATCTAAAGGCAATACTAAATCGTAGCCTTGAGACTTAGATACTTCAACAATGGCCTCCTGAACTTTAACCATCAATTTCTGTTGTTCTTCGGCACCGCGACGACGCTGATCTTCTTCTAGGTTTTTGCGCTTCAGTTTGTACTCAGCTTGCATAGTTTCTAATTGGCGAGTTATTTTTGTCACTTCTTGCTGGCCTAATAGCTCACCGTCTTTTTCACGCTTATCATAAAGACGCTGCATTTCAGCCTCTAAACCGCGCACTTCTTGTACACGAACTTCAAACTCATCTTTCAGTGTTTTTTGTAAAGTATCGCGTTGTGGCAATTGTTGAAAAACATCAGCAATGTTAATTACAGCAATTTTTGCTTCTGCTAGAGCAGAGAAGCTTGGGGTCATCATAGTTACAGCAAGTGCAACTGCAGCGATTAATTTTTTCAAAAGAATACTCCTAAAATAAACAGTTAAAAGGTTTGGCCAATGTTAAACGAGAAGTTCTCAGAACGATCACCCTCGTAACTCTTTATTGGCTTAGCAAATGAGAATACCAATGGCCCCATAGGGGAGAACCACTGAATAGATACACCAACCGAAGCTCGAATTCGGTCGGGTGAAGAATAATCGCCCAATCGGTCACAGTAGCTAATACATTGCATTTGACTAAAGCGTTCATAATCGAACTCAGTATCCCAAACAGTACCAAAATCAATGAACGCAGTAGTACGAACTTGTCGAATATAGGCTTCATCTAAAAAAGGTGTTGGAAAAATGATCTCAGCAGAACCAACGGCTAGTGCGTTACCACCAACTGAGTCATCGGAAGCAGTCACATAAGAACTACCGTTGTTATCAACTAAATACAGTGCTCTCGGTCCTACTGTATTCGAACGGAAGCCACGTAGGGTGGAATAACCACCTGCGTAAAAGTTCTCAAAGAAAGGTAAGATTTGGTCGTTACCTTCAATTTGTCCATAACCATTACCATAACCAACTTTACCACGCACCGCGAAAGCCCAGTCATGGTTGGTAGTGATCGGGAAGAAATGTCGAGTATCAAAACTCATTTTGAAGTACTGAACATCTGAACCTGGAATAGTAATCTTGGTATCAAACTTTTGCGAAGAACCCGCGGTTGGCATCGAGCCATTGTTCAAAGTATTTCTAGACCAACCTAAGGTGGTATCTAAAGAACCAAAGGTTAATGAGCCATCGTCATTTCGGTGTGGTGCATAAATATCCCAAAATTGTTGAATCTGAGCATAAGCGTTTAACTGAGAAATTTTGTTTTGCTCAAGACCTAAACTCGCGCTTAAGCGGTTATATTCATTTACAGGAAAACCTAGCGTACCGCGTAAACCAATCGTTTCATTGTTATAGTCAACAATGTCGGCTTTAGACGCTTCAAAGTCAGTGTAATAAAAGCGGCCGCCGAAACTCACGCCATCTTTAGTAAAGTAAGGGTCAGTAAAGTTTACATCAAAGTTTTTAGAGTATTTGTTGGTACTAACATTAATACCCGCTCTATTACCTGTCCCTAAAAAGTTGTCTTGCTGAACACCGGCAGAGAGGCTTAAACCTGATTCAGTACCGAAGCCAACGCCCGCATTAAATGAGCCTGAAGGTTGTTCTTTAACGACAAAGCTCACATCAACTTGATCATCAGAACCTGGTATTTTAGTTGTTTCAACGTCCACAGTTTCAAAGAAACCTAAGCGACTTAAGCGCGCTCTAGACTGCTCAACCAATCGGCTTGACAACCAAGTACCTTCCATTTGACGCATTTCTCGACGAATTACTTCGTCTTTAGTGATTGTATTGCCGCTTACGTTAATTCGGCGAACATAAACCCTACTACCAGGGTCAATGTTAATATTTAACACTACAGATTTATCTTCGTCATTAATCACCGGAAAAACATTCACCTGAGGGTAAGCATAACCATAGCGACCTAAAAACTTAGATAACATATCTTCGGTTTTTGTCACTTCAGCGCCGCTGTAAATATCTCCAGGTTTAATACTGACTAATCCATTGAGTTCGGTACTTTTATCTAACAAGTTACCAGCCAGTTCCACTTTCTCTACATTGTAGATGTCCCCCTCTTCGACATTAAGGGTAATGTAGATACCCTTTTTATCGGGAGTCAGAGCTACTTGAGTGGAATCAACTTTAAAGCGAATGTAACCACGGTCGTAGTAAAAACTGTTGATAGTTTCTAAATCACCAGCTAGCTTCTGCTTTTGGTATTTTTTATCACCGAGAACGTTCCACCAAGGCACTTTGTCGGTCAAGCTCATGCGTTTTAACAACTCGCCCGATGAAAACTTTTCATTACCAATGATGTTTATTTGTTCAATTTCAGCTGATAGGCCTTCTTGGAAGTTAAACTTCAAATCAACTCGATTGCGCGGAAGTGGTGTAACAATCGCTTTAACACGCGCACTGTACTTGCCCACACTGTAATAGAAGTCTTCTAAGCTTTTTTCGATATTTCGAAGATTAGTTTTATCAAGAGGCTCGCCTATTTTGATGCCTGAAGAGCGTAAAGACTCCTCCAACTGCTCAGTTTTAATATCTTTATTGCCTGAGTACTCAATGTTACTCACGGTAGGGCGTTCCAAGACTTTAAATACCAATGCTTCGCCATCGCGATAAACTTGAATATCTTCAAAATTACCGCTCTTATAAAGGCGTTTAATACTGTCACTCACTTCGGAACTGGAGACATCGTCACCAATCCGCAAAGGAATTTGTAACAAGGCGGCACCTAATGAAACTCGCTGTAAACCTTCGATGCGAATATCAGCTACAGTGAAAGAAGAATTCCCTTCCGCTAAAGTAGTACCGCTAATGCAGGCCAGAAAAAGTCCAACAACCAACTGCTTTTTGAACATAAGAAAAAAGAACGTCCTATTTAATTGTTATAAGCGCATAAAATCATTAAAAATAGCAAGGCTCATAAGAGCCATAACTAATACTGCACCGATTCGAAATCCTATTTCCTGCACACGTTCTGAAACAGGCTTACCAGTAATCCCTTCGATGGCAAAAAACACCAGATGACCGCCATCCAATACAGGCAATGGAAACAAGTTAATAATGCCCAAATTAATGCTAACTAAAGCGACAAAGCCCAAGAAATACACTAAGCCATAATCTGCAGTCGCTCCAGCGCCTTTGGCTATAGATATTGGACCGCTAAGATTATCTAATGAAACCACCCCTGTCACCAATTTACCGATCATAGATACGGTCAATTTGCTTAAATGCCAAGTTCGTTCCAAGGATTTGCCTATTGATTCAACAAATCCGTAATGTAAGTCGATACGGTACTCTTCCGGAAACTCGCCAATTTCTGGCGCGAGTCCGACATAACCCGAAATCTGCCCTTGATATTCGCGTGCCTCGGGCACTAAATCCATTTGTAAGGCATTTCCATCGCGTGAAATATCTAGGCGAATATTTTCTTCAGGGCGAGCTTGGACATAATCCACAAAATCTTGCCACGAAGACAAGCTAACACTATCTAAAGCAACTAAAACATCACCTTCTTTAATCCCAGCATTTGCAGCGGGTTTTCCTTCAACGACTTTAGCTACTGCTAAAGATATTGTCGGATTAAACGGCTTTAGGCCTAAACTCAATATAGGGCTTTGCTGCTCGCTATCTAGCTGCCACTGCCGAATGTCCAAATACGCAGTGGAGCTTTGCGACGTTTCCGTGTCAACAACTTGGATAGGCAACGTTTCACCACCTAACTCACCCACTAATGCCAAATTAACACTTTCCCAATCAAGTGTTTCTTGGCCCGCAATTTGAACAATCTCTTGCCCTGAACGAAGGCCTGCTTGTTCGGCAATGCTATGAGGAGCAACCCCACCTAGTACCGGCTTGACCGAAGGAACGCCGATAACAAACATAATCCAGAAGGCTAAAATTGCTAGCAAGAAGTTGGCAATAGGTCCAGCAGCAACAACTGCACTACGCTGGCTTAAGCTTTTGTTGTTAAATGCTTGGGAACGAAGTGACTCTGGCACCTCAGCAACTCGCTCATCGAGCATTTTTACGTAGCCACCTAAAGGAATCATCGCCACAACATATTCAGTGCCATCTTTCGCGGTTCTACGCCATAGAGCCTTGCCAAAACCAATAGAAAAGCGCTCTACTTTAACGCCGCAACGACGTGCTACCCAAAAATGGCCGAATTCATGAACCGTGACCAAAATGCCTAAGGCAATAATAAAAAATGAGGTATTCCAAATTACTTCGTTCATGCACAGATCCTTTTAACCGCTGCACCAGCATGCAATCGCGCCTTTTGGTCGACCTCGAGTAAAACTGAAAGTTCAGTCTCTTGGCCAATATAACTGAGTTTATCTAAACAACTGGCTACAACGTCAGCAATTTGGATGAATTTTATTCTCCCTGCTAAAAAAGCGTCAACGGCAATTTCGTTTGCAGCATTTAAGCAAGTAGTAGCAGCTTGGCTATCATAACAAGCATCAATCGCAAGCTTGAGGCAAGGGTAGCGAGAGTAATCGGGGGGGATAAAGCTAAGTTCACCAATAGAGAAGAAATCCAACGCTTCCACTCCCGACGTTTGCCGTTTTGGGTAGGCCATCACGTGTGCAATAGGAGTCGCCATATCCGGCTGTCCCATCTGGGCCAATACAGAACCATCGCAATATTGCACCATCGAGTGAATGATCGATTGTGGATGGATAATCACATCAATTTGTTTAGGCTGAGTATTAAACAAGCGCTTGGCTTCAATATACTCTAAACCTTTGTTCATCATAGTCGCTGAGTCTACCGATATTTTTTTACCCATCGACCAATTGGGGTGAGCACATGCTTGTTCAGGAGTAACACTAGCTAAACTATCAAGTGAGTTGTATCGAAAAGGGCCACCAGAACCAGTCAGTAATATCTTACTAATGCCTGCGGCCTTTAAATCACAATATCCCAATGTGTTTTGCACGGCTTCAGGCATACATTGAAAAATCGCATTGTGCTCACTATCGACAGGCAATACTTGGGCACCGCTACGTTTTGCGGCATCCATAAAAATGGCTCCACTCATCACCAGTGCTTCCTTGTTGGCCAACAAGACCGTTTTACCAGCCTCTACCGCAGACAAAGTGGGTAACAGACCCGCTGCCCCCACAATCGCGGCCATAACAAGATCTACGTCGGGTTCAGCGGCCAGCTGTGTGATTGCGTCTTCGCCTGCCAGCACTTCGCAAGTTAAAGAAGCATCTAAAATCGCTTTGCGTAACTCTTGGTTACTAGTTGGATCAGCCATTACAGCGAATTTAGGGGCAAACTCTCGACAAATTTCGAGCATCGCAGATACGTTTTTCCCCCCCGTTACCCCGAATAAAGAAAAACTATCTGGGTTCTCACGAAGGACTTTTAGCGTACTGCTACCGATAGATCCTGTCGCGCCTAGGATAAGCAGTTGTTTGCTCATGCTAGCCTACATCCAGTGAAGGAAAAAGAAAGCAAATACGGGCATTGCAGCAGTTAAACTGTCGATTCTATCCAACAAGCCACCATGCCCAGGCAATAAGCTTCCACTGTCTTTAATGCCCGCTTGTCGCTTAAACATACTCTCGACCAAATCACCGACTACTGACGCAAGCACTGTGAACCCACTGGCAAGCACCAATATCCAAGCTTTACCTTCTGGGATATCAAGAAGGTACAAAGCAGTAATAGTGACTAAAGCTGCAACACCAAAACCGCCCAACAAACCCTCTATGGTTTTCTTCGGACTAACGTTTTCTGCTAGTTTGCGCTTACCAAATTGTTTACCCGCAAAATAAGCACCGGTGTCTGCCGCCCAAACCAACATCAACACATACAGCACCCAAGCACCACCTACAAGAGGGTTGGTGGCGTCGATTGAGCGAAGAAATATTAAAGACCAAAAGAACGGAAGTAATACAATGAGGCCAATAATTACCTTAAATAAGGAACTGTTGTGCCAAAAAGTAGCGGCTTTTGGATAAGTCGCTAACAAGTACAAACTACTTAACCAAGCGAACACCGAAACGCTTAGCATAGCGCTGAACCAACTTGATTGAGCTAAAGAATCTAAGGGAAGTTGCCATAAGCTCAGCCCAAAAACCAAAGCAAATACTACAATAAAAATAGCGCGTTTAGTGTTGTCTTTAGAAACAACGCGCGCCCACTCTCTGGCAGCCAGTACCAGTACCAAAGCAAATACTACCGCGAGGGCAAATAAAGGTAATTTGAAGATGGCAGCTAACGCAAGCGGCGCTAGTACCAATGCAGTAATGATTCGTTGCTTAAGCAAAATGGTCCTCATTTTCTTGTTTATTTTTTATTAGGGCTTGTACCTGTTCCCCGGTACACCCAAAGCGGCGCTCTCGGCTAACAAACGCGGCCACGGCTTTACCAAAGGCTTCGTCATCAAAATCAGGCCACAATACGTCACTAAAATACAACTCTGCATAAGCCGTTTGCCACAGTAAAAAGTTGCTTATGCGATGGTCCCCACCGGTTCTAATCAACAAATCTACGTCACCAACTGTATCAGAAGCCATAACTGCAGAAATATGCTCTTCGCTAATGTCTTCTGCATTGAGCCGGCCTTTGCTCACCTGATGAGCCAGTTGCTGAGTAGCGTTAACGATGTCCCAGCGACCACCATAGTTCGCGGCAATATTTAACACCAAACCATTATTACTGGCGGTTTCATTTTGAGCTAATGCAATGCGTTTTTGCAACTTGTCACTAAAGCGGGAAGTATCCCCAATTATTCTTAGTTGTACATTATTGTTTTTCAGTTTTTTAACTTCACGTTGCAAAACTGTCAAAAACAAGTTCATCAAGCTTGACACCTCTTCTTCAGGACGGCGCCAGTTTTCGCTACTAAAGGCAAACAAGGTCAATGATTTTACGCCAAGTTGATTGGCAAAACTAACTGCGCGTCTTACCGACTTCACCCCTGCTTGATGTCCAAACATACGCAATTTCCCGCGCTGCTGAGCCCACCGTCCATTGCCATCCATAATAATAGCAACGTGTTTAGGCATAGCATCTTTTACGGCTAACTGCTGCGCTTCAGGTAAGGTCATATTCACTACTCGTTCTTACAAAAAAAAACCGTGTAACTAGACACGGCTATTTTTAACTCATTAATCGCTTAAACTTCAAGCAATTCCGCTTCTTTAGCGGCTAAAGCTTCGTCCACTAGCTTCACTGCAGCGTCAGTGATTTTTTGAATGTCATCTTGCGCTTTACGGTCGTCGTCTTCGCCAATCTCTTTTTCTTTCAGTAACTCTTTCACATCGCCATTGGCATCACGGCGAATATTACGAATAGCTACACGAGCTTGTTCAGCTTCGGCGCGAACAATTTTGATTAGGTCACGACGGCGTTCTTCAGTTAGCATCGGTAAAGGAATGCGAATTAACGTGCCAGCAGAAGAAGGATTCAAACCCAAATCTGAGCTCATAATTGCTTTCTCAACAGCACTAATTAGGCTGGCATCAAATACAGTAACAGTCAGTGTGCGTGAATCTTCAGTTGAAACGTTACCCACTTGATTTAACGGAGTATCTACCCCGTAGTATGGCACCACAATACCATCTAGAAGACTAGTGTGCGCGCGGCCGGTACGTACTTTAGACATTTGAGTTTTTAAAGACTCAATGCTTTTACCCATACGTGTTTGAGCATCTTGTTTGATTTCGTTAATCACGATAACTATCCCTACTCTGTTTCTGTTTTATTTGATACGTGACAAATCGTAGTGCCTTCGTCATAGCCCATTACAACATTTTTCAAACTACCAGGCTTATTCATGTTAAATACACGAATCGGTAAGTTGTGGTCACGGGCCAAAGTGAATGCAGCTAAATCCATCACTTTTAATTCTTTGTCTAATACTTCGTTGTAATCCAGCTCGCTATATAAAGTAGCAGCAGGATCTTTAACTGGGTCGGCGGTGTATACACCATCAACTTTGGTGCCCTTAAGCACGGCTTCAGCTTCAATCTCAATACCACGTAAACAAGCAGCAGAGTCTGTAGTGAAGAAAGGATTACCGGTACCCGCTGAGAAAATAACTACTTTACCTGCTTTTAGGTTACTAATAGCGTCTGCCCAGTTGTAAGAATCACACACGCCGTTCAGCTCAATGGCCGACATTAGGCGGGCGTTTACAAAATTTCTATGTAGCGCATCACGCATCGCCAAACCGTTCATTACGGTGGCCAACATGCCCATGTGATCGCCTACAACACGGTTCATACCTGCTTTAGCAAGGCCTTCGCCTCGAAACAAGTTACCGCCACCAATAACTAAGCCAACTTGGATACCTAACTCTACTAACTCTTTAATTTCAAGAGCCATGCGATCCAATACTTTAGGGTCAATACCAAAACCTTCGTCACCCATTAGGGCTTCACCTGAAAGTTTTAAAAGAATACGGCGATATGCAGGTTTAGGGTTGGTGCTCATAGCGATGATGTTCTCTCATTAATAAAGAATATAAGAAGGTTGCGGCATGATACCGCAACCTGAAGTACAACTAAAATTACTTTTTAGCTGCAGCGATTTGTGCAGCAACTTCTGCAGCAAAATCTTCTTCTTTTTTCTCAATACCTTCGCCAACTTCTAGACGAATGAAACCGGCTACTGAAGCACCTTTCTCTTTCAAGATTGCGCCAACAGTTTTCTTAGGTTCCATGATGAACGCTTGACCAGTAAGAGAGATTTCACCGGTGAATTTCTTCATGCGGCCAGTAACCATCTTCTTAGCGATTTCTTCTGGTTTGCCTTCATTCATCGCGATTTCGATTTGAAGTTTTTCTTCTTTCGCTACTACGTCAGCTGGAACATCTTCAGGAGATAAGAACTCAGGCTTAGAAGCAGCAACGTGCATAGCAACGTGCTTAAGCGTTTCTGCGTCGGCTTCACCAGCAACGGCTACACCAATGCGCTCGCCGTGACGGTAAGAAGCGATTGAAGCACCATCTAAGTACTCAACACGACGGATAGAGATGTTTTCGCCAATTTTAGCTACTAACTGAACACGTTCTTCTTCAAAATCAGCTTTCAAAGAATCGATGTCAGTTTTAGCCGCCGCAGCTGCTTCAGCAACTTTTTCAGCGAACGCTAAGAAGCTTGCATCTTTACCAACGAAGTCAGTTTGACAGTTAACTTCTAACAAGGCAGCAAAACCTGCGCCTTCTTTAATAATAATTGCGCCTTCAGCAGCGATATTACCCGCTTTTTTAGCAGCTTTAGCCGCACCGCTTTTACGCATATTTTCAATCGCTAACTCGATGTCACCATCAGTTTCAGTCAACGCTTTTTTACAATCCATCATGCCTGCGCCGGTACGTTCGCGCAGTTCTTTTACTAGGGCAGCAGTAATTGCCATTTGTTCGATCCTCGATTATTTATCGGATAAAACTCAGGGGACAAGTTTGTCCCCTGCTATTCATCAAGCTCACTTAGAATAAATGCAGTTTATTGCATTTATTACTCAGCAGCTTCCTCTACGAAACCATCTTCTTCAGCTTGTACAACGATGTCGTCTTGACGACCTTGTAGTACGGTATCAGCAGCTGCGCCAAGGTACAATTTAATTGCACGGATAGCATCGTCATTACCAGGAATGATGTAATCAACACCGTCTGGTGCAGAGTTGGTATCAACAACAGAGATTACAGGAATACCTAGGTTGTTTGCTTCGCGAATAGCGATGTGCTCGTGTTCAGCATCAATTACAAACAATACGTCAGGCAGACCGCCCATGTTTTTGATACCGCCAAGGCTCTTCTCAAGCTTTTCCATTTCGCGAGTACGCATAAGCGCCTCTTTCTTGGTTAGCTTTTCGAAAGTACCGTCTTGGCTTTGAGCTTCTAGATCTTTTAGACGCTTGATAGATTGACGAACTGTTTTCCAGTTAGTCAACATACCACCTAACCAACGGTGGTTAACGTAGAATTGATCTGAACGAAGTGCTTCAGTCTTGATGGTGTCACCAGCGGCGCGCTTAGTACCAACAAAAAGAACTTTACCTTTCTTAGATGCAACTTTCTTAAGAACAGACATTGCATCATTAAACATAGGTACAGTTTTTTCTAAGTTAATGATATGAACTTTGTTACGTGCACCGAAAATGAAAGGCTTCATTTTTGGGTTCCAGTAACGAGTTTGGTGACCGAAGTGTACGCCTGCTTGAAGCATATCGCGCATTGAAACATTTGCCATTATAAATTTCCTCAAATGGGGTTAGGCCTCCACACATCCCATTTTACCGACCAAGCTATAACGCTCAGCACCCCGGAAAACGTGCCGATGTGTGTGTGTGATTAAAATATAAATATTTAATTAATGTAAGCATCGGCTCTAATTCGAAAATCCAGAGTAATTACTTACGGCGCGCTTTATACCACATCTAGCGAAATTGATAAAGGAAAGGACTAACATTTTGTTAATTCTTCTAGCTACTACAACTCCCCTCCCCCTTACGGTAAACTAGCCACAAGACCAAGCTAAACACTCAACTATACAGACTCATGAGCATAGTAATAAAAACCCCAGAACAAATTGAAAAAATGCGCGTTGCCGGCCAATTAGCTGCCGATGTTCTCACCATGATTGGCCCCTTTGTAAAAGTGGGCGTAAGCACAGAAGAGCTTAATCAACGCTGCCATGACTATATAGTGAACGAGCAAGGTGCCATACCTGCTCCGCTTGATTACCATGGCTTCCCTAAATCTATCTGCACATCAGTAAACGATGTGGTTTGTCATGGTATCCCCTCAAGCACCCATATTTTGCAAGATGGCGATGTTATTAATATTGACATCACCGTCATCAAAGATGGTTACCATGGTGATACCTCAAAAATGTTTTTGGTTGGTAACTCAACACCTGCCGACAAATTACTATGCCGTGTGACTCAACAGGCGCTCTATCAAGCGATTAAAGTTGTTAAGCCCGGTAACAAGGTCAGTGATATAGGTAATGCCATTCAAAAGTATTTGAAAAAGGGGAACTACCGCTACGGTATTGTAGATAACTTTTGTGGCCATGGCATTGGCGAAGGCTTCCACGAAGATCCGCAAATTATGCATTACCGCAACAACGACCGAACCGTATTAAAAGCCGGCATGTGCTTTACCATTGAACCGATGATCAACCAAGGTAAAAAAGGCAACTGGGTTGATGATGACGATGGTTGGACGGCCCGCACTAACGATGGCAAAAACTCAGCGCAATGGGAACATACCTTATTGGTGACCAACGATGGCGTAGAAGTACTGACTCTTCGTGATGAAGAAGAACTACCGCGCATTATTAAGCACTAGTCAACAACGGTCACAGAGGTTTAGTCATGGAAACGACGCTAGCAGCACCGCCTTTGCCCTGCCTTGAAGAAATTTCACTAAAAAGCAGTAAGCAATACTTAGATAAACTCCAAGAGTACTTGGCTGATCAATTTAACCAAGGTGTGCATGTTGTTGAGTTAGTGCAATCGCGCTCTCAGCAAATGGATCTATTACTACACTGTCTGTGGCAACATTTTGGACTCGCTGAATACCCAGAACTATCCTTACTTGCAGTGGGAGGTTATGGTCGAGGTGAGTTGCACCCTCGCTCCGATATCGACATTCTTATTCTTAGCCGCCAACAAGTAAAACCCGAAATCGCCGAGAAGATTGGTGAGTTCATCACCCTGTTGTGGGATATCCGCCTCGACGTAGGCCAAAGTGTGCGTACCTTAGAGGAATGCCTAGAACTCGGTTTAGAAGACATTACAATTGCCACCAACTTGCAAGAATCACGCTTACTATTTGGCGATAAGAATCTCTATCAAGAGCTGTGTATGGCGGTTTGCGCCGATAGTTTTTGGCCTAGCGAAGCTTTTTTTCGCGCCAAAAAAGACGAACAGTTATCCCGTCACCGTCAGTACAAGGGCAACTCGTACTCGTTAGAGCCAGATATTAAAGCCAACCCCGGTGGGCTGCGCGACATACAAACTATTTGTTGGGTAGCCGGACGCCACTTTGGCAGTAGTGATTTAGAAGAACTGACCAAACAAAACTTCCTCACCCTAGCTGAGTGTAGAGAGCTGCAGGATTGTCGCGACTTTTTGTGGCGAGTACGTTTTGCTCTGCATATCCACTTAACCAAAAGTGACGACCGATTGCTGTTTGACCGCCAGTTAGCGGTCGCACAATCTTTAGGGTATAGCGGTGACCATAACGCGCCGGTTGAACGCCTAATGAAGCATTTCTTTCAAACCGTTCGCCGAATCTCTGAACTGAATGAAATGCTGCTGCAGCTATTTGATGAAGCTATTCTCGGCAATACCGCCATGGATGTGCAGCCAGTAGATGAAAATTTCATGCTGCGTGGCAATTTAATCGATAGCGCTGACTCGCAACTATTCCTAGAGCAACCAGAACAAATTTTGGTGATGTTTTTACACATTGCAGACAACCCCAAAATTACCGGTATTTATTCGGCCACCTTACGTCAGTTGCGTGAAGCAAGGCGTCGTTTGACTCATTGGCTACAAGATTTACCTGAATGTCGCCGATACTTTAGGCGTTTAATCAAACACCCCAATGTAACGGGTTTACCGCTAACCTTAATGCACCGCTACGGGGTGTTGTCCACCTACTTCCCGGCTTGGAGCCGCATTGTTGGTCAGATGCAGTTTGACTTGTTCCACGCCTTTACTGTTGATGAACACACCCATCGTTTGGTAAGAAAGATTCACTCTTTTAAAGACCCCGCGACAAAAGAAGTCCACCCGCTTTGTTGTCAGGTTTATCCACGTTTAGAACGACCAGACATTCTGGTATTGGCTGCCATTTTTCATGACATAGCCAAAGGCCGCAAAGGCGACCATTCCACACTAGGAGCAGTAGACGCCGAGGAGTTTTGTTTAGCCCATGGATTTAGTAAACCTTCGGCCAGAACGGTAGCGTGGTTAGTTAAACATCATCTATTAATGTCGGTGACCGCGCAAAAACGCGATATTTACGATCCTGAAGTGATTACCGAATTTGCTAAAGTGGTGCGCGATCAGCGCCATTTAGACATGCTGTTATGTTTAACGGTAGCGGATATTTGCGCTACCAACGATGACACCTGGAACAGTTGGAAGCGTACACTGCTCAGTGAACTTTATAATTCTACTCAAAAAGCGCTACGACGCGGCTTAGAAAACCCAGTAGATATCCGCGGTGTTATTCGTGACAAGCAGAAGAAAGCCATTCAGCGCTTAGCCCTTAAAGGATATTCTGAAGAGCAAATTCGTGGCCTATGGCAACGTTTTAGAGTTGATTATTTCTTGCGTCATACCCCGCAACAAATTGCCTGGCATAGTGACCACTTATGGGGACACAGTGAAGACGAACCTCTAGTATTAGTAAGTCGCAGAGCCACTCGAGGCGGCACCGAAATATTTATTCACTGCCAAGACATTCCGCATTTATTCGCTTCTGTTGCCGCAGAGTTGGACCAAAAGAATCTTAACATTCATGATGCGCAAATCATGTCGAGCAGAGACGGCTTTGTACTCGATACTTTTGTGGTACTTGACCAAGATGGCGAACCACTATCGGTAGA
The DNA here is from genome assembly GCF_030548385.1 of Agarivorans sp. 1_MG-2023. Taxonomy (NCBI): domain Bacteria; kingdom Pseudomonadati; phylum Pseudomonadota; class Gammaproteobacteria; order Alteromonadales; family Alteromonadaceae; genus Agarivorans; species Agarivorans sp. 1_MG-2023. The sequence continues at coordinate 36,023 of NZ_JAUOSJ010000011.1, forward strand.
GCGCGGGATATTGTTACAACAAAGACTTGCTGAAAAGCTGCATGTTGCTGTGCCCATCGATCTAAAGCAACGCCGATTACCTCGACAGTTTAAACAATTCTCTATTGCCCCTCGCGTGGAGTTTTTACCCACCAAAGGCAATCGAACCCTGATTGAAGTTGTGGCCTTGGATAAGCCAGGCTTATTGGCTAAAATAAGCGCCGTATTTCAATCCTTTAATTACACGATTCACGCTGCCAAAGTCACCACTATTGGTGAAAAGGCTGAAGATTTTTTCAGCATTAGCAATTGTGAACGTGAAAAGCTAAGCCCAGAGCAAAAGCAACAGCTAAAAAGCATTCTGGAACAAGCACTCAAACAATAATATTTAGCAAGCTCAACCACTATTTGGAGACAATCATGTCTAAAGACTTTTTTAGTTACGCCGTTGGTGTGGGAAGTAAAAACGCAAAGGGCCAATGGCTAGAAGTTTTTTATCCTGCTCCTGTATTAAACCCAAGTGAAGCAGAAATAAGCGCCCTAACCAAAGATTTAGCTTACAACAATGGCAAACAAGACATTGAACTAGACGACGCAGCCTTAAACCGCCTAATCGTCAACGCAGAAGCACTAGGCCTTAAAGAACAAGCTATCGTTTACCAAGCTTTATTAGGTAGCACTCAGCCACGTGTTCTTTGCTTATTAAGTGAAGATAACGCTGCAGAGTCGACTCCTGAAGCATATTTGAAGCTTCATTTGCTGTCTCACCGCTTAGTTAAACCTCACGGAACAGATTTGAGCGGCATTTTTGCAGTTCTTCCAAACGTGGCGTGGACTAACCAAGGTGCTGTTGATTTAGCCGAACTACCAAGCCGCCAGTTGGCCGCACGTGCTAAAGGCGAACTGCTTCAGGTTACCTCGGTAGATAAGTTCCCTAAAATGGCTGATTACGTAGTCCCAAGTGGCGTGCGTATTGCTGCGACTTCACGTGTTCGCCTTGGTGCTTACATTGGCGAAGGAACTACTATTATGCATGAAGGCTTCTGTAACTTTAATGCGGGAACTGCCGGAACCAGTATGATTGAAGGTCGTATTTCTGCTGGTGTATTTGTAGGAAAAGGCTCTGATTTAGGTGGCGGTTGTTCCACCATGGGTACCCTATCTGGTGGTGGTAACATTATCATCTCGGTAGGAGAAGAATCACTGATTGGCGCAAACGCAGGAACTGGCATCCCATTGGGTGACCGCTGTACCATTGAATCTGGCTTGTACATCACCTCGGGGACCAAAGTTATCCTGATAGATGAAAACAAACAGCAAGCTGGAACAATTAAAGCGCGTGAATTAGCTGGCAAGTCTGACTTATTGTTCCGCCGCAACAGCATCAGTGGCGCGATTGAATGTTTAACCAATAAAACAGCTATTGCCTTAAACGAAGAACTACACGCTCACAACTAATCAATTGTAAACTCGAGCAGCCTTTGCTGTTCGAGTTTAGCCCCCTATCACTCTTCCTTGTTAAAAACCTTCTTAGTTCACACTCCTTCTATTTTTATTGGGCTATGCTGCTATATACAGACTCTGCAGATGATTACCGCGGTTACTGTATTCAGCACTAGAACAACGACTCGCTACGAAGGAAAATCTATGTATAAAAACTTAAAGAGTATTGGGATCACCAATCCAAGTGATATTGAGCGCTATAGCCTTCGTCAAGAAGCTAATTCAGACACCCTCAAAATCTATTTCCATAAGGAAAAAGGTGATTTTCTTACTCGCAGTGTAAAATTTAAATACCCGCGACAGAAAAAAACAGTATTAGTTGATGGTGGCAGAGGGACTTACAAAGATACCACTGAGATCAATCCTAACCTGCGCTTTATTGTTGAAGAGTTAGATAAAATTACCCGTAGGGAACAACAAGAGAAAGATACTAAACAACAAGTGCTTGCAGAACTGAAACACCTAGAAAAGGTAGTCACAAATAAGATTGCCGAAATAGAAGCAAAACTCGAACGGCTTTAAGTTCTAATAAACCATTAAAAAAGGAGGCCTAAGCCTCCTTTTTGTTTAAGCATTTTTAACCGTTAAACAGTTTGTAAGTATGCTTCCATGTCTGTTTTAAGATTGTCTGATTTAGTGCCAAAAATAGCTTGAACACCTTGACCAGCAATCACTACGCCCGCAGCCCCTAAGCCTTTCAACTTAGCTTGGTCAACTGACTCAACAGATTTAACTTGAATACGTAAACGTGTGATACACGCATCTAAGCTTACGATGTTAGCTTTGCCACCAAAGGCATCTACTAAGCTCTTAGACATTTCATCTTCAGATACCGCAACTGCTGCAGTTGCATCATCTTCATCTTCACGACCAGGTGTTTTCAAGTCTAACTTAGCAATTACTACGCGGAATACGGTGTAGTAGATAGCTGCGTAACCCAAACCAATTACTGGGAATAACCAGAACTTCTGAGCATTAGTAGATAGCACGATGAAATCAATCAAACCGTGAGAGAATGACGTACCGTGAACCATGCCTAAAGAGTTAGTGATTACGAATGCTAAACCAGCAAGTAGCGCGTGGATAACGTAAAGCACTGGAGCTACGAATAGGAATGCGAATTCAATTGGTTCGGTAATACCGGTTAAGAATGAAGTCAAAGCGGCTGAAATCATGATACCGCCTACCTTAGCGCGGTTCTCTGGTTTAGCGGCATGCCAAATTGCAATAGCGGCTGCAGGTAGGCCGTACATTTTAAACATGTAACCGCCTGCTAGTTGGCCAAAGCCATTGCCGGCAGCGCGAGATGCTTCGTCAGCTTGTAGGTAACAAGTTAATACACCGTTAGCCACATCGCCAGCGGCAGTTGTACACTGGCCCGCTTCAAAGAAGAACGGAACGTTCCATACATGGTGTAAACCAAATGGAATCAATGAACGTTCAACAATACCATAAATACCAAAGGCTAAGGTCGGGTTCTGCTCTGCTGCCCAGTGAGAGAACGCTGCAATGCCGCTACCAATCGGTGGCCAAATAAATGCAAGTAATACACCTAGGAAAATAGTGAGGAAGCCAGTGATGATTGGTACACTACGCTTACCCGCGAAGAAACCTAAGTATGCAGGCAATTGAATACGGAAGAAGCGATTGAATGCCCAACCAGCAACGGCACCCGCGAGAATCCCACCAAGCACACCTGTATTGATCGTTTCAACGTCCATAACTGGCGCCATAACGGTCAATGTTTTTTCCATAATGGTAAAGCCAACAATCGCTGCTAATGCGGCAACACCGTCGTTGTTGGTAAAGCCTAAGGCAACACCTACGGCAAACAACAATGCCATGTTACCAAATACTGCATCACCAGCATTCATCATTAACTGAGATACAATATGCGGCATCCAACTGAAGTCAGCCGCGCCGACCCCGAGTAAAATACCCGCAACGGGTAGTACTGATACGGGTAGCATCAGTGCCTTTCCTACCTTTTGCGCTTGTGCAAACAAATTTCCAAACATAGTTAGCTCCTAGTGGGCTGATAGTGTACTGAATAAAGCCTTAGCCATTTTCCTTAAAAAGGCCAATTTTAGAGCGACTTATAGTTAATTATTATGAAGTAGTCGCTAAATTCGTTTTATTACGATTTCAGGGCTTAGTTTAGGGACTTACGCAACAGAAAAATGCGATTTGGCACAAGTTAACCCGCACTTTTTGTAACGCTTTGTAACACTTATTTTCATTGTCGATATAAAGCTTACATCTGGTAACAAGCCTGTTTACATCCCGCGTTTTCCTGCTTCCTTAAGTAATTTCCCGCACATCCGTCCAGAAAAACCACAGCAACATAAAATATTAAAATAAAGTAAAAATAAGAAATAAAATTTCGCATAAATCAACAAAAAAAGCACTTGAAACCATTTTCATGCCGTTGATGTGAGGAGGCTCACACGACAAAATCTAAATCTACTGCGACAATACTTTCGACATAATGTTCCGCAGGAATTGGAATTTACAGAACAGGGTGCTTATTTATGTCCATATTTGGAAATTAATACACATAAGGTTTATGTAATGAAATTAAAAACACTTTCTATTGCCATCGCTACCGCCGCGATGTCTTCTCAAGCTATAGCAGCAACTCCAGAGTTTAACGGCTACATGCGTTCAGGTATTGGCGCAACTGGTTCTGGCGGCGATCAAATGTGCTTTCAAGCCGATGGTTCGCCTTACAAGCACCGCTTGGGTAACGAATGTGAAACTTATGCAGAAATAGCCCTTTCTGCGCCTTTATATGAAGAAGGCAACAAATCAATGGGTGTGCATACTTTACTAGCTCACTCTGTAGACCAACGTAACGATTGGGAAGAAAGCCCATCTGCGGTACGTGAAATGTATGTTTCAGGTCAAAACATGGTTGAATCTTTCGAAGGCTCTAACCTTTGGGCTGGTAAGCGTTTCTACCAACGTCGTGATGTTCATCAACTTGATTACTATTACCTAGCTAATGCTGGTGCAGGTGCGGGTATTGAAAACATCGACCTAGGCTTTGCTAAGCTATCGGCAGCGTGGGTACGTAATACCTCTGAAGCCTTGTTTGATGCTAACATTGCCGGCGAAGGCAAGCAGATGGCTGAGTTCTCTGGTAACAACCTAGATTTACGCCTAGATGGTATCAATACCAACAGCAATGGCGAGTTAGGCCTAGTAGGTATCTACGGCACATACTCAGAAGCAGATGACCAAGACTTCCGTGTAGAAAACCAAAAAGACAGCGGCGTGTTCTTGATGGCTGAGCACACTCAAGGTAACTTCTTCGGTGGTTTCAATAAACTCTCTGTAGCCTATGCCTCAGACGCAATGGCAGGTATTGGCGCAAGTGGTCAACTTCGAGGTTTCTCTTACGAAGAAGTAGAAGTTGCGCCTTTAGACAGCGGTTCTTACCTGGCAGAAAGCAACGAAGGTAGCTGGTACCGTATACTAAACTGGGGTGTTGTAGATTTAACTGACGCCGCCGCACTTTCTTATGTTGTTAACTACGAAAACTACGATAAAGATGACAATAAAGGTTCTACGCTATTCACTGTAGGTGTTCGCCCTCAGTACAACTGGAACAACAACCTGTCTACTATCCTTGACCTTGGCTACGACATTGTAGAATTTCAAGATGCGGCCATCGCTAACGGTAGTGAAGACAACAAATTAGCTAAAATTACCGTAGCGCAACAGTGGCAAGCGGGTCCAAATGTATTCGCTCGCCCTGCCCTGCGCGCATTTGCTACTTACGCGAAATCTGACCAATATATCTCTCGCGATTCAAGCTCGAAAGATGAAGTAACATTTGGTTTCCAAGCGGAAGCTTGGTGGTAAGCCAATAGCCTAAAAAATGCCTGTTTTTAGCCCTCGCAAGAGGGCTTTTTTATACTTAATAGGCACAAAAAAGCCAGCTACATCAGCTGGCTAATTAAACTTTACGATAGAACAGTTCTACTTGTTCTTAACTGCCTCAATAAAGGTATTACGCGCTGAACGTGAACCGGCATACTCTGCTTCTTCTACTAACTTCAGTGCTTTTTCCACTTCGTCTCTAGACACCATATCTTCGATAAGATTGTTATAGAAAGATTCGGTTTCAGGTAGCATCGCTTTTTTCAGGCTACGACTGTCTACTGCTACCGCATTCGCAGAGTTACTGGATGATGTGACTGCTGCGGCGCTAGTTGCACTAACAGCCGCTACACTGGCATCGTTTGATGGTGCCGGTAATGGTTCCTCTTTCTTACCACCAAACCATGCATTATCGGAAAAAACGGTAGAAGCAGAAGAGTTAAACGCAACACTAAGCATACCCATTACAGAGTGCGGAATTAATGGATCAGGTAATCCAGGATCGGCCTTAGCTTGAGCTTTTGCGTAGGTTCTCGCAGGGTGAACAATTTGAGTCTTCTCGCTTAGTGATTGGTCAGTAGTATAAACTACCATATACCGCTCACGCTCCTCCGGTAAACCTGAAGCCAAACGAACTTTAAATGAACCAGCTAATACGTTCGGTTTAAAGTGTTTTGCTTCAACATACTTAAAAAAGTCTGATGGCAGCACACGTAATACTTGGAAATTTTCATTCAAAAGCACAACGGTTGGAGCAAAAACTGTCTCTCCAATTTCTGCCTCTAAAGTTACTGGAATGTCTTCACCTAAACGCGGCAACTCATAAGCTACGATAAAGCTTTTTCCAGAGTTAAACTGAAAAGCCTGCCTAGAGTTATCGATTGCTTCTTCAGATTGGTAATCATAGTTAATCGATTTGAAATCAATTTGCTCGAAACTATTACAACAAACTGGTGCAGCATCTAATGTGCGCTCAGTAACAAGCGTATCAGCGTAAAGATAGCGAGTATCGGCACTACCAGATAGCAAAGAGTCATCTGTTCCCGAACTACATGCAGCTAAACCGACCATCGACGCTAAAACTACAACACCAAGTTTAGTTCCCATTACTACCTCCTAAAAAACTAAAAGACCCTTAAAATAGAGTATTTTAAGGGTCTTGACTAGCGTTCTAACTAATTAAGTTAAAATGCGGTGTTTACCACCAAGCTTCAACTTGAGCGCCGTACATTAGGTCATTTTTCTCTTGAGCCATGTCGCCACCGAACTTCGCTACGAAGATACGGATTTCAGGACGTGCCCAGAAGCCACCTTTTTCTTGAAGAGGAGACCAAGCTTGAGCTAAAGCAACCTTATTAAGGTCAGCACTTTCGCTCATCCATGGGTCTTCAGCATTGTAGTATGCTGCTTCAAGGATTGTGCTCATAGTGTTGTTCCACAAGTAACGTGGACGTAATGTTACGCCGTAACGAGTACCATCGCTCTTGTTGTTGTCACCCGCATCGTCTTGATCAAGTTGCGAGTAAAAAGCAGACCAACCCATATCTACATTGCTACCAAATTTAACCACACCGTGGTCAATGATACGCCATGATTTACGACCTAAGTCACCGCCGCCGCCAACATTGTATGAATCACCTAGGTGGTTGTTCATACCGTAACCTGACCAGCCATAACCTTCAGTAGAGTATTGCGCTACTAATTTGTTAAAGCCACCAGGTAGGCCTACAGCCCATTCAGCAGTTAACTGAACGCCAGTTTTGTCGTTGTAGCTACCTTCAGTAGTTGCGTCTTCTTGAGCATCGCTCAAGTTCGCTTTACCACCCATAGCGATTAGGTCAATAGAACCTAAACCGATATCGATACCGCTTAAACGAACATCCAATTGTGGAGTTGAAGTGTATGGGTTGCTGCTATCAGCACCACCAGCTACGTCATGCCATTTGTTATGACGAACAGCAATACCTAGACGAGCGAAACCTACATCGATGCTATCAACACCAGCGCCGTAACCAGAACCATTTACGTAGTACCAATCGTTGATGTGAACATCTTTACGACCGTAGTAACGGTTACCAGCCCAGATTTCTGTGCCGCTAGCCATAGTGTACTTAGCGTAAGCTTCACGGAAAGATAGACGTTGACCAGACCATGGGTCAGTCGCTTCGCCTACACCTTGCCATGAGTTACCGCGTTGGTCGGTATTACCTTCTTGAGTGCCGTAAGCAACCAAAGTGTGAATAGAGAATTTTTCACCAGTATTACGTTCAACAACATTTTGGCTCAAAGATAATTCAGCGTAAGTATCACACTCATCACCTAAACGACCAACAACGTGAGCGTTAGGGCCACCGTCGCCATAACAGTACTGTGAACCACCGTCAGCGTTCAAGCCGAAGCCCGCACGGAAGTAACCATTGAAATCAAGAGCGAAAGCGCTTGAAGATATTGTTGCCGCAGTAACTGCAACAGCAAGTGTTTTCAGTTTCATAATCCTTTCCTTTTCCTTTAGAACTACTAAGTCCCTTACCTTTTTAAGTAAGAGCCAGCGGTGCATTTGTTAAGAGTGCTTATATCCGCTAACTGAGATGGATTATAGGGAGGCTGCACAGACACAACTTTGAACCTGATCACAGAATGCTTTTTCTGAAAATCGCTTGAAAACAGGGGTTTCACAGCTAAAAACAAGCTGTGGATCACATCATCAAATGACCATAAGAAAAGCCATGAAAATGCTTTCAATCACAAAGAAAAGGCTTTCAGTAGGTTAATTACTAAAAAAATAGGAAATATCGACTAATATTTAAGGTTAAGGTATAAAAAAAGTAATTTTTTTACACGACCTTGAAACCCTTTTCAAAGTTCCATTTAGGTTTCATTAATGTGATATAGATCACCAATAAAAGTGGAACTATTTCCAGTTCATTAGCTTAAACATCTGTTTCCACCGCTCAGGTCGGGGACAAACAATGCTGATATTCTGCTTTGTATAGGGATGGGCAAAGCTTAATTGATTAGCAATTAACCATAAACCGGCATGGTTCAAATCACGGAATAAGCGGTTATGGCGGCCATCGCCATAAGTGGTATCACCGATGATGTGATGACTTAAATGGTGCATATGTCGACGAAGCTGGTGCTTTCTTCCAGTTTCCGGTTTAAGTTCCACCAAACTGTAACGAGATGTTGTAAATTTTCCTGAGGGGTATGGAAGTTCAGATTTTTGTAAACCTTTATAGCGAGTAATGGCTGATTGAGCAGGCTTATCCTGCTGAGCTTTACCGTCTACCATTTTATCTAGCTTTTCTTTTAGCGGGTAATCGAGTACATGTTCACCCTCTATATAGCCCCTCACCACAGCAAGGTAGGTTTTCTTTATTACATGTTCGGCAAATAACACTGCTAAATGTTTCGCAGCTTCTGAAGATTTAGCCATTATTAGCACACCGCTAGTCGGTCGATCTAAACGGTGAACCGGGTAAACATATTGGCCCAGCTGGTCACGTAGCATTTGCATCGCAAATTGAGTGGCTTCTTTGGCAATCCAACTTCTATGAACAAGTAAACCCGCAGGCTTATAAATCGCTGCGTAATGTTCATCTTGATACAAAATATCTAACTCGGCGGGAATGGGCTCGATGTGATCTTCAGCAGTTTCAATAATGTCATTCATTGAGGAAAGCACTCATCAAAAGCCTTGATACTGGTGAGTAACTCACCAGTATCAATATCTAATTGTTTAACAGACTCTTCGGCATAAGGGTATATGTCGACTTTCTGCGGTAATTGACTACCAGATTCTATCAACGCATGCATTCGAGGGATGAGTATGAACTGCAACCACTGCGGCAAACTTAAGGTATCAACACAAAAAGGTTGTGAACTTGCGAGAGCGGCTGCACTTGGCTCAGACATTTGCCAACAATTACATTTCTTGAGGCTGGTTTCTAATTGATTTAGGCACAGTAAAACAGAGTCAGGCATAACTAAAAGAAGCTTCTATTAAAAGCAACATTGTAACACTGCTTTACACAGCTGGCACCGTTAAGCCTATTGATTGCCCTAAAGCCTATAAATGTGGATACTTACGCCACATTGATGACTGAAGTCTAAGAACATGAAAAAAATAACTACATTAAGCGAAATCCTCCAGCTCTCGGGGAGTGAGCTACGCGTTTATGAAATGGGTCGACAGATACATCACATATCCAATCAAGACTTCTATCAAATAGAAACATCAAAACAGCCCTACCCAGCCCCTATTCAGCAGCATGCCCGCTTTGCCTTATGCTTTTGGCAAAAGCAGCAATCTGATACACCTTATATATGGTTTCTACAACTTCCGGTTGATGAACAAGGCTTTATTAACCTAGGAGCGCGTGATCAGTTTATACAACTAGTGATTGATGCAATGGGTCATCAACTCAACCAAGAACCGACGGAAGAGCAACAGCAGGCATTAGCCAACAATCAATACATCTACAAACCTATCGAAGAAAAGCTGGCATATTTTAATGCTGTATATAAGAAAGACTGTCAGTTACCACCTTCAGAGCATTACCTAGCCGTTCGCCGTTACTTAAGTGCGGATAGCTCATGGGATAACTGGCAAGCCCTCGCTCTGCAAGGTGTAGCAGATGTTATTGCGCGTTTAGATAGAGATGAGAATAGTAAATTATTAAGTGCTGCATTCCATAAGTTGCCCATTGAAGTGGCCAATAAAACGCTAGAGTTGCTAGAACATGCCAGCATCGATCAACAACTGAGCCAATGCGTAGCCCAAAGCCATGCTGAACAATTAGAAAAAGATGAAGAATTAGCTAGCCTATATTTAAGAGCCTTAGCTGGGTCGTCAGTTACTCAACAAATCAACAAATCCATTATGCTTCAGTTAGAAAATGCGGCGTCAATTCATAGCTTTATTGCAGTAGCTGGTCGTTTGTGGCAACAACTCGCTGAACCAAACATGCTTAAAGCGTTTCTCGAAGCCTTATCCAAACAACAAGATCCTGAGTTGTTTCAACAGATCTTTACTGACTTAGTATTTATTCCAAGTCTACGTAGTTTTGTATTGGCACAGCTTAGAGATCCGAGTAACTCCCCAGAGCTACAAGTCGCTATTCAGCAGCTACTAGACTTATACCAAACACCTGTCCGCCATTAGGGAAACATAGATGTCTCAACAAATTGTTCTGTTAGCCATTAAATCTTTAGTGGATGATAATAAGCAACCTACTTTAGCTTTAGTAAAAGGCCGTTTAAGTTCTCGACAACCCATGCCATTGGTCATTGAGGCAATAAATGCCTATAAACGTGACCCTAGTATTATTGAGGGTTTGACCCCAGCAGAGCCAACTGTTACTCCTACCAATACTCTATCTTTGGAAAAGCGCGTTGCAGAGCTTGAGTCTCAAGTAGCAATTTTACTAAAACGCGTAACGCAACTAGAAGCCAGCCACTAAGCATGTATTTAACGACCATAGAGTTTGAGTGTTATGCAGATACCACTATTAGCCAAGCTGAAAAAGCCATAAACCAAGTACTCGATTGCTGGCGCTATAACGGACAAATTATTGGCCGAGAATTCCCAGTGGTAATAAAAGACGCAACCTTTAGTACTCGAGTAGTTTGCCCTGAAGAAAATAGTTTGCTAGAAAGCCACCAAAGCGCACAGGTTAAACGTGCTAAACAAGCCTTGAGTGATGTAGGTTTACTTAGCCCAAAAATAAAAAGTTTGGGCCGAGATATTAATTCTGATGACAGCGACTTATGTGAATCGCCCTCTTGGCAAGTGCTGTACACCAACTATTTACAAAGCTGTTCACCGCTGCGTTGTGGCGACCATTTCACACCTATTCCTTTGTATCACCTACCCGCAGTAGCCAATGGCGATCACAAACAATTAGTAAAATGGCAAGAGGACTGGTCAGCTTGCGATCAATTACAAATGAATGGCAGCATTCTTGAACATGGTGCACTAGTGGAAATGAGCAGTACCAAAAGTCGCTTGTTTAAACGTGGTAGCGACTTATGCAAGCGGCTGGAATACCTCACTAAAACCCCCACCTACTTATACTTGTATCGCGTTGGCGGTGAAAGCTTATCCGCTGAGAAGGCTAGAGCTTGCCCAAGTTGTGGAGGCCAATGGAGATTAGAAGAGGTTGAGCATGATATATTTGATTTTAAATGCGATAGCTGTCGCTTGGTGTCAAATATATCATGGGATTTCAAACGTTAACTCGCTAGGGTCAATTGGGTTAAAAAGTCGTCTAAGCTACTCGCTAATACACGGTCGATGCCTTTACCCAATTGCTCTAACACCACTTCACCCGAATCATTATTGATACTCACAACCTGCATTTCATCGTCAGTACTAGCAATAAATACGGTCTCATTCTGCTTTAATCTGCGTTGCATTAACACATGGCCAATAATGTTTTCGAGTAGCATATCGAAATCTTGTTCATTCCAAGCTTGTACCAGCTCAATACGATTATTTTGAAAATCAACCGCTAGAGTTTCAGAAAAGTAATCACCATAAAACGCTCGAATACTGGGGTGAAGAGTTAGCTCAAGCGCAGCTTCAATCCCAGAAAAATCCCCAGTTTGCTCCCTTAGTACCGGGTGCCAATGTATTTGCTCATCAACAGGCTCACCCACGGTACAAGGAGATAACCAATCGTTGTCGTATTCAACTTGTGGATAAGACGAATTTTGCCACTCACGCTCAAACTTGGAAAAAACTGCTGTTAAAGGCTTTGATATCACGCTGCTCATAGATGTGTTTCACTTAGAATTGAGATAGACTAAGCCTAACCAATTCGATGTAACAACACCATGAAAAAGCAGCCCCTAAACACTTCAGAACAATTAAAAGACAGTTTGAGCCTCGGTAAACCTACCGACTATATTAGCCATTACTCACCCAGCTTATTGCAAGGTGTGCCACGTACACTTAATCGCCAACAAATACGCCTAGACGAAAGCCAAGACTTGCCTTTTAATGGTTACGATTTGTGGAATTTATACGAACTATCGTGGCTAAACGATAATGGCTTACCTGTTGTTGCAGTAGCTGAAGTTAAAATTGCTGCTAGTTCGCGTTGCTTAATTGAATCCAAATCTTTCAAACTCTATTTAAACAGTTTTAATCAAAGCCACTTTAGTGACTTTTCTGCTGTAGAGAAAATACTTGAAAAAGATTTAAGCCACTGTGCTGAAGGTGAAGTAGAGGTGACTATTTTGCCCATTTCAAGCGCAATGGATAACTCAGCGATGCCTGGCGATAATATCGATAATCAAGATATCGCTATCGACAACTATGAACTGGATCCAAGCTTGTTAGAAAACGCTTGCGACCACCATCAGCGAGTAACGGAAACACTAAACAGCCATTTGTTAAAATCTAACTGCTTAGTCACTAATCAGCCAGATTGGGCCAGTGTTTACATCCATTATAATGGACCTAAAATTGAGCAAGAAGCGCTGCTTCGCTACCTAATATCATTTCGTCAGCACAACGAATTTCACGAACAATGTGTGGAACGTATATTCACCGACTTAATGCATTATTGCCAACCCAGCAAGCTTACTGTTTATGCTCGATATACGCGCCGCGGCGGCTTAGATATTAATCCTATGCGAAGTAACGATCCTGAAGCTACCGCTCGCTTAGGAAATTGGCGCTTGCTTCGTCAATGAGGATATTTAGTTTCTTGAAAGCACATTTTAGTATTTGGCGTTTATTGGCTTTAATCTGCGGCATACTGTCGGCTAATACCCAGGCTTACGAACATGGATTTGTACATGTTCCAAAAGCCTTAGAGCCGCTACGCCAATTACTCATTGCTAACCCTAGAATGTGTCTACAACAAACTAAACAGCGCTTAGAGCAACAGCAAAACAGCACCAAACAAAGTCCTGAGTCGAAGAGCATTGAACTGCTCACATTACAACTTGGCGCGCTTTGTTCTTATCGTATTAGCGATACCAAGCAAGCTCAGAGCTATATTGACCACGCCATTTATCTAGCAAAACAACAACAGCATCAAGCCCATCTAACCCAAGCCTATATTATTGCCGCGTTGGTATTAAGTGGCGATCCCAACAGAGCTGTAGAAACTAGAAGCTACATTGAATTAGCGCAATCTAATCTTGAAAAGCTAAAGATTTTTCCACTGCCAAACATGCGCTTCCAGTTACAAAAAGTACTGGCGTTGTTTTATCAAAGCCAAGGTAAAAGCAACGAAGCTAAAAGCTACTTATTAAAAGCAAAAGAAGAAGCTTACGCCAGTAAATCAGTCATATTAAGAGCTTGGTCAGAAGCTTTGCTAGCCAACTACTACCTAATAAACAACCAGCCAGAATTAGCACTAAGTCATTTAAGTGAGGCTGAACTTGATGACGCGGATGTAAAAACCAATGAAGCTTTACTCCTAAGCAGCTTATTAAAAGCCAATATTGCCCGAGTATATTTAGGCCAGGGTGAGTTGGCCATTGCGGAACAAATTCAACAAGATGCCATCGCATACGCAGTAACACTTGGCAACCTAGACCTACAAGCTGAGGAGATCGCTACTCTTGGCAACATGGCAGAGTTGACTGGCGATATTGATGCAGCTTTAGTGCACTACCTCAACGCTAAAGATATTGCCAAAGCGAATAATAACCTCCATTTGCTAGCCGATGTAGAGCTGCAATTAGGTCAAACCTATATGGAACTATCGAATTATACGCCAGCTTTAGTGCACCTTCAGATTTCACGGCAGCTTTATACCACTTTGAATCAACCCAATAAGCTATTACGCAGCCTTTTACTATTGGGTGAGCTACACATCAACAATAAAGAGAATGGCTTGGCCATTTTGCAGCTGGAAAAAGCCGAGCAACTCGCCAATACCATGGGCTTAACCAGCAGCCACAGTAAAGTGTATAAGTTACTCACTCAAGCTTACGAAGAAAATGGTAACTACGCCCTAGCCTTAGAGCAATTTAAGGTTTATCACAGCTTAAATCAGCGTTATCAGCAAATTCGAAATGAGTTAAAACGAGAACAATTCAAGCAACACTATCAATATATAGAACAAGCCCAGCAGCTATCTGATTTAACTCGAGAAAAAGCCATTATCTCGCAACAAAGTAACTTTCAGCAGCTCATTTTAGTATTGGTCTGCGTTTTTGGCATTATGCTGCTGTTCTTATTTTTAGTCACAAGACAAAAGCTATTAAGCCGCAATGCATCACTCAAAGAGCTGAAGTTAAAACTTAATCACCACCCTATTACCGGTTGGCAACAGTTAGCGCATAGTGAAACACCTTTACTGTGCTTGCGCGATAATCAAGAAAACAAACAGCAGCCCCGTATTTTGCTTATGTTATCTATCGAAAAAATCGGTTTAGTAAACCATCAAACGCTGGGCTTTAAATCTCATCGGGATTTAATCAAGTTGTTCGTTGAAGAGCTTATTACTGATTTAGACGGCGATTTCCACCTAGGGCACATTAACGATAAGCAAATTGTATTGTGTATCGAGCAAGGTCGTAATACGCCTCAAAAACTGAGTCAGCATTTAAGTGAGCGCGCTGAAAAATGCGCTGAAACGCAAAAAATTGAACTAATCTTAGCTATTGGTAGCTGTATGTTGCCATTTTTAACTAAAGCTGAAGATGCAATTGACGATATAGGTATGACTGAAGTTGTATGGTTAGCTCTTGAAGGTGCTCAGCAACTCTGTACACAAACAAATAATAATCAGTGGGTCGAGCTCACTGCAATGAGTGGATCACACGCCGCATTCTTTTGTAGCGATGTGACTCAAGATGTAAAACAAGCCATTTCTAAAGGCTTGGTGAAAGTAAATGCATCTGCTGATAAGAGCCTCATTAATTGGTAAACTTTTGATAACACTCAACTACAATTAATGACTTGTTAGTATCTGTAGTTATCGAATATCTCGTGTTATGCTAAATTTTTATGTTAGGCACGCTAGGATGTATTGGTTTTAACGATGAGCGATATCATCACTATTAAGAAGCGACTTGCGTTGGTGAGAAACGAAATAGACAGTTCCAACAACAATCCTTCAGACCAAGATGCAAAGGTTAGAATGGAAAAAAAAGCAATAAGCCAGCTAATTTCACGCCTATCAAAAATTTGTTATGGCCTAGACGAACAGCTCGATCAAAAACTTCAACAACTTATCGAAGATGTTGAACAAAACGATGACCTGTCGGCTATCTCTCAATACCAAAACGAATTAGATGGCTTATTTAAACAACACGGCGAGACTTTAAAAACTCTACTCGCTCATAATCAACGAATCATTAAATCTTCTGGTGAATCTTTAAAACGCATTAACGGCTTACCGCCCCAGCTGCGTCGCAAACTCACTGATTTTTTGGAACAAGAACCCGCTTATTCACATGGCGATAA
Source organism: Agarivorans sp. 1_MG-2023 (assembly GCF_030548385.1). Lineage (NCBI taxonomy): Bacteria > Pseudomonadati > Pseudomonadota > Gammaproteobacteria > Alteromonadales > Alteromonadaceae > Agarivorans > Agarivorans sp. 1_MG-2023. Next base: position 51,822 of record NZ_JAUOSJ010000011.1, read on the forward strand.
TCAGCAACGCTTAGAGCAGCTGTTAAATTACTATTATCAAGCCTTACTGAACAAGCCAGCTTTTGGTGGAGCTCCAGCAGGAAGCACCGATAATGTTGCATCAGTAAAACCCAAAGAGAGTGTGCTTAATAGTCGCTTACACAAGCGAATTTGTGATGACCTACAGCGCTTAATTACTGAGCTTGATTACAGTGGCGATGTTGGCACCAAACTTGGCCAAGTACGTTCCGATTTACTGGTAGGTGTAGAGCCTGATGAACTGCCAAGCATGTGCATTAAGGTTATTCAGCTCGTCATTGAAGGTAGCCGTGAAGAACGCAAGGCCTCGCAAGAGTTCTTGTACTCATTAAACGAAAGTTTAGGAGGGGTTCACGATCAGTTTAATGACTCACTAAGCCAATCTAAATCAATTCATAAAGATCAAAAGCAAAGCGATGGCTTACTTAAAAGCCGCTTGTTAGAGTTGGGAGCCGAAGTACGTTCAAGTAACGACTTAGACGCCCTAAAAAACTCAATTCAAAGCCGACTGATTCAAATTGCCGACGTCTTTAAAGAAAAAGAACAACTAGAGCAAAAAACTACAGATTTACTCGAACAACTGACTGATGTTGAGCTAAAACTACGCTTAGTGCGTGAAGAAACTCACGAGTACAAAAAGCGCTTAAATGCTCATAAACATAAGCTATTTATCGACAGCCTCACCCAGGTCTACAACCGCGCAGCTTTAGACGAACGCTTGGAACTCGAGTACAAACGTTGGAAGCGTTACGGCTACAACTTAGGCATGGCAATTATTGACATCGACCACTTCAAATCTATTAATGATAAGTTTGGGCATATGGCTGGTGATAAAGCGCTTAAGGTGATTGCCCGGGCCCTACAAAATAATTTACGAGACACAGACTTCTTAGCTCGTTTTGGTGGTGAAGAGTTTGTGTTACTTATGCCAAATATCTCGCCCGACGCTGTACTAGTGCCTTTAGATAATATTCGAGAGCAAATAAAAGCCCTCCCCTTTAGATTTAAAGACCAACAAGTATCGATTACTGTTTCTATTGGTGCAACCCTGTTCAAAGAAAGCGACAAGCCCTTAGATGCTTTTGAACGCGCCGACCAAGCCTTGTATGAATCCAAGAGCAGCGGCCGTGACAAAGTTAACATAATCAGCTAGTTAGTTTCGACTAAAGAGGAATAACACAACGCTTACATCACACCTCACGCTATACTGTAATATGCAAATTGCAAAATTACCCGTGAGGTGTTGATGATTACCCATATAAATCCTGTAGGCAGTATGAACTTACTGTCGAAGCTTGAAGTAGACCAACTCACCTTAAGTGCCTCCGAAGATATTTATCTCCTTTATAGAAACTGTAGTCTTGCTGTGCTCAACTCTGGTAGTAAAACAGATAGCAGCCGAGAAATTTTAGAGCGCTACAAAGATTTCGAAATTAACGTCCTGAGCCGCGAGCGAGGGGTTAAATTAGAACTTGCCAATGCGCCAGAAGATGCTTTTGTAGATGGCGAAATTATTCGTGGTATTCAAGAACACTTGTTTAGCGTGTTACGTGACATTCTCTATGTCTCTAACGAAATCAAAGAACAAGCTCATTTAGATCTAAACCAATCATCCCACATCACCAATTTAGTGTTTTCAATGCTGCGTAATGCGCGGGTTATCCATCCTCGCACCGAGCCAAACTTAGTTGTTTGCTGGGGTGGTCACTCTATAAATGCAGTTGAGTATCAATATACTCGAGAGGTTGGCAGCCAATTGGGTTTACGAGAGTTAAATATTTGCACCGGCTGTGGGCCTGGCGCCATGGAAGGGCCAATGAAAGGTGCTGCGGTAGGCCACGCTAAGCAACGGGTAAATGATGGCCGTTATATTGGCTTAACAGAGCCAAGTATTATCGCCGCTGAGCCACCTAACCCTATCGTCAACGAACTCATCATATTGCCCGACATTGAAAAGCGCTTAGAGGCATTTGTTCGTATGGGGCATGCCATTGTCATTTTCCCAGGGGGCGCAGGAACCGCTGAGGAGCTGCTATACATACTTGGCATTATGATGCACCCAGAAAACGCCCGCCAACCGCTACCGATAGTTTTAACCGGCCCTAAATCTAGTGAAGAGTACTTTAAAAGCATTGATGAGTTTATTGGCGAAACTTTAGGCCATGAAGCTCAGCAACGCTATCAAATCATCATTGACGATTCTGCTCGAGCAGCTCAAGTCATCAAACAAATGATGCCAAAAGTGAAGGATTACCGCCGGGCGATAGGCGACGCTTACTCTTTTAACTGGAGTTTAAAAATTGACAGCGATTTCCAGCATCCCTTTGAGCCTTTACACAAAAATGTTGAGAAGCTTAACTTACACTTTGATCAAGCGCCGCAAGATTTGGCAGCAAATTTACGGCGCGCATTCTCTGCCATTGTCAGTGGTAATGTCAAAGATGAGGGAATAAAACAAATCGAAAAACATGGTCCTTTTATTATTGACGGCGACCCTAAAATAATGAAAATGTTAGACAAACTACTACAGGACTTTGTTGCTCAACATCGAATGAAACTTCCCGGTAGCCACTATGAGCCTTGTTATAAAATAGGTAAAGCAAAGTGATAGCCCCTTGGCAACAGGGGCATCAGCGTGGCTAAGCAACTGGTCATTATTGATGCCTTAAACTTGATTCGTCGTATTTATGCGGTGCAGCAGCAACGTACACCTGATGCATCCTTAGCCAAAGCGACAGAGCAAGCACTAACCAGCGCCTGTAAGCGAATCATCACAACTCTAAAACCGTCACATATTATTGCCGTGTTTGACGGTGACCGCTGTGCTTGGCGCGAAGACCTATATCCCGCCTATAAACAAAACCGCTCGCCAATGCCAATAGCGCTCGCCGAGCAACTTGAAACGCTAAAAGACCATTTACTAGACATAGGCATCGACTCCATTTCAGCCCCTAATGAGGAAGCTGATGATATTTGTGCCACCCTAGCCAGTAAAGCCGCTAAGGCGAACTACCCTGTTACCATTATCTCAACAGATCGTGGTTACTATTCGTTGCTTGCCCAAGGTATAAGTTTGTACGACTACTTTCGCCGCGATTATGTATCTATCGATGAGGTTGAAACAAAGTTTGGTATTAGAATAAATCAGCTCGGTGATTACTGGTCTTTAGTCGGCATTAACAGCGTAAACGTAAGTGGTGTTCCGGGTGTTGGCAATAAAAGCGCTCAAACGTTATTGGAACGCTACACTAACACCGCAGATATCCTCGCAGAAGCCCAACCAGACAAGTTAGTCGCCAAAGTACAAGCCAATAGTAGTGCGTTGTTATTAGCTAAACAGCTTCTTAGTCTTAAAACAGACTTAAAACTAGGCTTCTCTCTCAAGCAGCTTCGCTATCAAGCTTCCACTCCCTAAGCCTCATCGTTCACTACCAAGTATTTGTTAAACCTTGAATAAGGTTATTTGGAATATTGGATATTCCAAATAAACCCTACCTTTTAGATAAGATTTAGATGATTTTATCTTTTAAAGGCAAATGCTAGATGTCTAATAATTCAACTCATATACAACGAAATGAATCGTTGCCAAAAAAACTCTTAAGGATTGGGATAAAAACCTGCAAAAGTCTTATTAAAACAGCTGCGGCCCTAGGTATTTTAATTGGCTCATCAGTGCTGCTATCTAAACTAGCAACTATTCATGGTAAAGCCTTACCAGAGGACTATTTTTCTCAAGGTTATCCAACCATCTTGAAGTTACTCGATTCTGAAATATTCATGGGTTTTGTCTTTTTCGTCACAGTGGCAATTTTGGTTTACCTTGCCTACTTATTCTGGTGCCTACATGAGGTCGCTGTACATAAAGCAGCCAAAATGTCGAGCGCCCATACCCAAATCATTTTTGCTCTTTCTCTATGTGGTTTATTCATCGATAAAACCTGGTGGGTACTCGCTATCATCATCGCCTTTGCGCGTTGGGACGTATTAGCTAAAGAGCTATCTAATATTATTCGCAATGGTCGCGCTATCACTAAGCGTGTGGAGGAATAAATCATGAAAGAGATTATGCTCCCGTATATTTTAATCTGTTGGATACTGGTAAAAACAGGGGTTATTCAGTGGACCTTACGTAATGCGGTTATCACCGTAAGTATCGGCGTAATGTTGGCAGCGGCCTTATTTACAGCACACCGTTTTTGGTCACCAGCCGACCTTACCGACAGTACAACCGTAAAAGCACCACACGCTGTGCTAAGCCCTTTATTTGGGCAAGAGGTAGAAGAAGTTTTTGTTGTACATAACCAAATGGTTAAGAAAGGCGATCTTATTTACACCCTTAAAACCGAAGACACTGAATCTCAAGTTATCGGTTTAGAAGCGCAGAAGAAAGCTGCCGAAGCAGAAATACTGGCTTTGATTTACCAAATCAATAACGACAAGAAGAACCTTCAACGTTTAGAGAACTTAAGTGAATTTGCACAAGAGTATCAACGTGATGATTTACGAACCAAAATTGAACAAACCGAAGCGAACGTATTGTCGGTAAAAGCCCAAATGCTAAGCTTAGATGCGCAAATGACCAATGCTAATTGGCAGAACGAGCGCCGAGAAATTCGTGCGCCTTTTGATGGTCAGTTATCGATTACCAATATCGTAAACGGCACGCGTGTAGGTAATATGCACTTATACGATACCAACAAGAAATTTGTAGAAATGCGAATTGCCGATCAAACGTACCGCGGCATACAAGTGGGTCAGTTTGCTGAATTTTATGTTGATGCTTACCCTGGTGAAATATTCCGCGGTCGAGTGCATAGCTTAACAACGGGTACTGGTGAAGCGCGCGTTTCAGTAATAAACGGCTCACAGCAAGTTCGCCGACACGTGGGTAATAACATGGGCTCACACGGTCGAACTATTGTCATCGAATTCGAAGAGCCAGAAGGTTACAACGTGCCTATTGGCGCTACCGGTTCAGGCTGGGTTTCGGCTAACAAACCACATCCAGCGCTTGGTTTTATGGATATTATTGGTGGGGCAACTGTACGCTTAAAAGCCTTTAAATCATATTTGTCGGCGATTTAAACGCCACAACAAACCTAGAGTAGCGCTCCCTTCGCTACTCTACTACTCGCCCTGTAAGGCTAACCATTCGCTATTGTGTCGATCGATAATTGACGAAATCAGATTTGATAGCCATTGCTGTTTAGCCGAATAACGAAGCGAGCTTTTCATGATCAATGCAACATCAATATTCAACTGATGCTGTTGGCTTTTTTCATAGTAAGGTTCGTATTTTAAAGTGAAACAATTGCCCATCAGTTGATCTAACAATATATGGCTATCAACAATAATGCCTACTTCTATCGTGGGATCTAGTGCCTTAAAATGGTCTTGATGCTCGTTTACTCCCGAGATTAGAAACTTCACGTACTCGCCAGATTGATTACCATGAAAATAGCCCGCCCCAGAGTGAATTCTTTTTTGGTAAAAAGACTGAGGTTTATCATTGATAACATGTAAGCCAAGGTCTACTTCTTCGCGTAAAATAAGCGATTCGCTATTAGCGCCCCACTGCCTCATCTCAATCACTGCTGATGTTTGCTCTCTTATCGCGTCGATGATTTGTTTGCCTAAGGTAATCAAATAAGGCTCAACAATATGCAAGGTCACTTTACTGACACTTGATGGGTCAAATTCATCGGGTTCAAGAGCAAGATCTACATCTACCAAAGCGCGCTTTAATTTAGGAGCAATGGATTCGGCATAACCAGTAGGTTGTAATTCTCCAGCATGCCTCACAAACAAAGGATCGTCTAATTGCTCTCTTAACTGAGCCAACACCTTTGAAACATAAGATTGTGACCGCCCTAATTTACGCGCGGCTTTAGTGGTAGAACGAGTGTGCATTAACGCTAAAAAAACGTGTAAAGCATTTAAATCTTTCATCTAAGCTCTGGTTATCCCATAACATTTAGCTAAAGCTACCTTAAAAAAGTCTTCTTGGCTAAACCATTCAAAGTAGTTTTTTGATCTATAGTTTATTTAGTCGCATGCATACAAGCTTGTCCAATAAGGCCAAGCTTTTGCAGAAGATGAAAATAAATATAGGGAAATATAAATGAGCGCCAAGGCAAAGATCCTCTATTTAATGGGTTTGTTGTTCTCCATTATAATTTTACTCATCTCCGCCGTAGGATTTATTAACTTTAAATCCGCTTCTGTAGTCAATTACACCGCCCAATTGGACGATCAAGCGTTCCTTATCGCGAAAGCGATTGAACAAAAAATGGACCGTTATTTTGATGCCTTGGATTTAAAGGCCGCCGAACTTCCAGTGAGTGCCTCTGGCAAAGTAGATGAAAAACAACTAATGGTGTCGCTACATGCGATGAAGAAAAAATTAGGCGTGCTTAATGCCTACATCGGTTTGGCTAGTGGAGACACTTACGCTGCCAGCAATAATGGCATTATTCCTAACTTCAACGCTAAAAAGCTCAATCGCGAATGGTATACCCGTGGTATGGCGAATGAAGCTAAAATTGTTACCACTCCTTATACCAGCAGCACCGGTGATGTTGTAATGGCGGTAGCTGTTCCTGTGCAGCGCGATGGCAAAGCGATAGGCATTTTGGCGGTTAACCTTGCCTTAAATCAGATAACAACGTTTATTGATGGCTTATCGGAACAAAATCAGCTGTTTGTAAGCCGAGAAGACGGTTTCATTATTGCGGCTAAATATACTGATTACATTGGCAAAAACCTGTTTGAATTACGCCCCTCCTATAAACAGTACAATACAATGGACTCAAGCCAGCATGACTATGATTTTGATGGTAACGAGTATTCCGTGGTTTCAGCAAAAGCATCCACACTCAACTGGACAGTATGGGCGTGGGACCGATGGGATAGTATAAACCAAGCCTCTAACCGTAACCTTATGATCACCGCCTCTCTCGCGGTAGTGCTAATTATTGTCGCCTTAGTGATTACTTACTTTGTGGTCATCCGATTAATGTATGCACCGATTGGCGGCGAACCCTCAGACATAGAAACCATTGTGCAAAACATTGCCAAAGGTGATTTACGCTATTCGGAGCAGCAAACTGGAAGTGAAACCGGGATTTATCATGCGGTGCTGGCCATGGTCAAAAACCTCACCAGCATCGTTACCGGTATTAACACCGCCACCGAGCAGTTAAATAAATCGTCATCCCTTATTCACGAGTCAGCCTCAACGGTAAACACCAGTTCTGAGTCACAAATGATGCAATTGGAGCAAACGTCAACGGCAATGAACCAAATGACGGTAACTGTAGATGAAGTAGCACGTAACGCACTTCAAGCCTCAACGGCAGCAACTGAAGCCAACGAACACTCTCAGCAAGGCATTAGCGTAGTCAACGAAATGAACAACAACATTAACTTGCTAGTTGGCGGTATCGAAAAAGTTCAGGAGGTGATTAACAAGCTAGAAATGGAAACAGAGGGCATTGGCCGAATATTAGAGGTAATTCGCGGCATTGCTGAACAAACCAACTTACTAGCGCTTAATGCGGCGATTGAAGCAGCACGCGCAGGCGAACAAGGCCGAGGCTTTGCGGTGGTTGCTGATGAGGTGCGTAATCTCGCTAATCGGACTCAAGATAGCACTAATGAAATTCAAGAGATGATTACCAAGCTGCAAACCGAGGCGAAAAATTCCGTATCATTAATGCAAACCAACGCCAAAGATGCTCAACTCACCGCAGAAAAATCAGACCAAGCAAATCAAGCCTTAGAAGCCATAAGTAGCTCAGTGTCAGTGATTCATGACATGAATACCCAAATTGCCACAGCCGCTGAGGAACAGACCCTAGTAGCGGCAGAAATTAACACCAGTATTGTCGGCATCAACGATTTAGCAAAAAGTACTTTCGATAGCTCAGAGAACAATACCAAAATGGTTGAGGAGCTCACTGAAATTGCCAATACACTGAATAAATCCATTGAGGTTTTCAAATTATAAGCCTTAACAAAGCTGGCTAAAATTTAGTCTTAAAATCAAGCTAATACCTTAGTATTAGCTGAATCCTTTTGAGTATTGAGTTAAAAAAATGTAAACTCTGTGTTGCCCGAAGACCTCAATTGTCGGGCAATAACACGGAGTGTTACCTCCTCCCCTTAGATAATAAAAAATGCCTACGAATTAGGAAGAGATATGTCAACAAGACGAATCACCGTAATACCAGGAGATGGTATTGGCCCTAGTATTATCGAAAGTGCAATCGCTATCATGGACAAAGCGGGTTGTGGTTTTGAATATGATTTTGCCAACGCAGGGCTTACTGCGTTAGAAAGTGATGGCAGCCTGTTACCTGAGAAATCCCTACAACTCATCGAACAAAATGGCATCGCACTAAAAGGCCCACTCACAACACCTGTGGGTACCGGCTTCACCTCTATCAACGTTTCAATGCGTAAACATTTCGACCTTTACGCTAACATTCGTCCAGTACGCTCTTTTGTAGGTACTAAAGCGCGTTACGAGAACATTGATATCATCACCGTTCGTGAAAACACCGAAGGGATGTACTCAGGTATTGGTCAGAAACGTAGCGAAGACGGCACTAGCGCCGAAGCGATGAGTGTTATTACAAAAGATGGCGCAGAGCGCATCGTAAAATTTGCTTACGAATTGGCGCGCCGTGAAGGCCGTAAGAAAGTCACCGCCATTCATAAAGCTAACATCATGAAATCAACTTCTGGTTTATTTTTAGAAGTAGCGCGTGAAGTTGCTAAGCAATACCCCGATATTGAGTCGGAAGAAATGATCGTTGATGCCGCATGTATGAACCTAGTAATGTACCCAGAGCGCTTTGACGTAATGGTTACCACAAACTTATTTGGCGACATATTGTCTGACCTATGTGCTGGCCTAGTGGGCGGTTTAGGTATGGCACCTGGCGCTAATATTGGTGAACGTGCAGCAATTTTTGAAGCGGTACACGGCAGCGCACCTGATATTGCAGGACAAGATATTGCTAACCCAACATCGGTTATTTTAGCCAGTATTCAAATGCTTGAATACCTAGGTATGGAAGACAAAGCCGCTAACATTTTAAAAGCGCTTACCGAAGTAATAGCAAGTGGTGACCGTACCACTCGTGATTTAGGTGGCACAGCTGGCACCAAAGAGTTTACTCAATCGATTTTAGATCGTTTATAAACTTATTATCGATTCAAAAAAGGCAGCCTAGGCTGCCTTTTTATCGCTTAGCACTACATCAATGATATTTTAATAAACTCGTGCAAAAACCGTGATTTCTTCCCTATCATGGTAGAGTTGCTTGGCTCTTACTTCATGTTTGAAACCTAACTCACTTAAGCCTTCTCGCAATAGTTCCAAGTCTTGATTAACTTCAGTAAATCGCTGCTTCATTGGCAACTTCAAATTAAACATGGCGTAGCGACACCAACCATTGGCTAACCATTTAAGCATTAATCGCGATACTTTAGCCGGGCGCTCAACCATGTCACACACCAACCAACTTACATTGTCACGCTCAGGTTTATATTTGAACCCATCTTCTCGATAATGCTGCACTTGGCCAGTATCCATTAAAGACTGCGCCATAGGGCCGTTATCCACTGCAGCTACAAACATATTTCGCCTAACCAACTGATAAGTCCAACCACCTGGGCAAGCCCCTAAATCAACCGCATGTTGGCCGTTTTCAATGTATTGCTCGCGCTCTTGTTCATTCAGCAATATCATAAAGGCTTCATCAAGCTTTAGGGTTGAGCGGCTAGGCGCTTCAGATGGAAATTTTAAACGCAGAATGCCATTAGGCTGTGCATTACCATTACGAGTATCAGAGTAACCTAGCCAACAATGGGTACCGCTAACGAAAAATAGCTGCATAGCCGGCAGTTTTGGATTGGTTTTTTTAGTCAACCATTGGTGTTTAACTAGCGCGTTTTCTAACGGGCGAGTAAATTTTTTGCAAAAACTTGATAGTGCTTTTCCGTCGTTAGTATCAGGGTATTCTAAACGCAAACTCCCGCATCGAGGCAACTTCTGCTCTAGCGCTAAAATAGATGCCACTCGGTTCGCTTCATCTAACTGCATTTCTGCCAAGGCTAAAAACCAATGCCGAGCAAATACCAACTGGCGAAAATCTATGCTTTGATAAAGACTTACTGAGTGCTCACTTTGGAAACAGCTAAACTCTACAAACCCTTTACCATCACCTGCTTTGGCAAACCCGTAATAGCCTAACTGCTCGGCATGAAACTGGATTTCGGCGGCACAGTCACTCTCAAAACCAGAGCGACAATAAAGGATGATACTACTCATTACTTATACTCTTTGTAGGTAACGCTAAACACAACCAGCCAATAATCAACACCACTCCACCGAGCGGAGTCATTGGCCCAAATATTTTAGCGCCGAAAAAAGCCAAGCAGTATAAGCTACCGGCAAATAACCAACCACCAATAATCCACAATATTGCACTAAGGCGATACTTATTCAGCACAGCGACCGCCGCCACTAAATGAATAAGTTGGTAGAACACGCCCGTTTCTATCCAGCCAAGCTGTGCGTCACCTAAAAACCGACTAAAGCCATGCGCGGCACCCGCCCCCATTATCACGGTAAATCCGCCGCTTATCGCGAGTAATAAACGAATTGGCCAACTGGCGTTGATTTGATTGCTCATTCTGCGTCTACCAAACCTTCATTCGCAAATTCCTGCTGCTCTTGCTCAACCAGCGAAATCATCCATTCACGAAACGCCACTAACTTGCCCTGCTCTGCTTGGCTCGGTTTACATACCATGTAATAGGCATTTTTACTCAGTAAAACCTGCTCAAAAGGACATACCAAGCGACCCGCTTCAATCTCTGGCTTAGCCAGCACACTGTGTCCCAGCGCCACACCTTGCCCATAAACTGCCGCCTGCAACACCATGGTTGAGTGAGAAAAGATAGGTCCATGGTTAACATTCATTTGGCGCAAACCCACCAACTTAAACCATTCTTTCCAGTCATGGCGGGCGGTATCATGCAATAACGTATGAAACTGCAAATCTTCAGGCTTAGTTAAGGCTTTATCGCCCACCAATAAGCTCGGCGAACATACTGGAACCAAATACTCAGTGTGAAGCTTATCGGCGCGTAAACCAGACCAATTACCTCGCCCATAATAAATAGCAACATCGACATCTTCGGTTAATGAGCCTTCGTACAAATCTACCGCTTTTATTCGAACATCAATATCGGGATGCATCTCACTAAATTGGGATAAACGTGGTACTAACCATTGAATAGCAAAACTGGGTTGTAAACTAACTGTTATCGTTCCTTTAGCGCCACGAGCAAGTAGTCGATCAGTCGCTTCGGTTAAAGATATAAAAATATCTTTAATATCAAGGAAATAGCCTTGGCCTTCTTCGGTCAACAGTAAGGCTCTGTTTTTTCTGCGGAAAAGTTTCAAACCCAAAAACTCTTCTAAGGCTTTGATCTGGTGGCTAACTGCGGCTTGAGTCACAAATAACTCTTCTGCAGCTCGAGTAAAGCTGAGGTGCCTAGCAGCAGCTTCAAACGCTTTTAATGCATTTAGGGGGGGCAAACGACGCGCCATATTAACATCTCATTAACGGATAAGTTTTTCTAATCTATAGGCATTATAAATTATCTATTGTTGTACGACCAGTTGCAGATTAATATGCACACGCAATCAAGCGAAGGGGTCTGACAGAGCGCCTAATATCAAGGTGTTATGTCAGGCCTCTTTAAGTAGTTACCGGATTTGTAATTACTTTGATTGCTATGTTGTGTTTGCATTTGTCGGCCTTTTGCTGACTTCCCTGTTTCTTATTTTGACCCTGTCTGTCAAAAAGAATTTGTAGCCATTGCTTTATGCGATGGCTTTTTTTTGCCTAAAATTCAAGAGCATGAGAAAGCTAGCTAGCTTATTAAGCAAACTAAACCAACAATATTCATAAGGTTTTAGCATTAAAAAAAATAATCTTTGATTTTACGCATAAAAACGCTCGGCGCTGTAAACGCTTAAAAGATCATTGCCCTTTATGTTGACGTTGGTAAAAAACCAAACACAGCAAACCAACTAACAAAATAGGCAAAGCGCTGTAATTCACTGCTCGCCAGCCAAAGCTTTGCTCTAACCAACCAGCTGATAAAGCCGACACTGCCACCAAAGAAAACACCACAAATTCGTTAACTGCCTGCGCTTTCGCTTTTTCATTCAACTGATAAGACTGAGTAAGCATTTGGGTAGCGCCAATAAACATGAAGTTCCAACCAACACCCAACAAGGTTAAGGCAATAGCGAAGTGGTTAAAGCTAGTCCCTAGAAGATTCACCATGACACAAGCAACCATTAGCCCTAATCCCAATAACATGGTTGGAAACAAGCCAATACGCAGTATCAAACGCCCCGTGATAAACGAAGGAGCAAACATACCCAATACATGCCACTCGATAACGGACGCAGATTGAGCAAAATGATAGCCATGGTGATGCATCGCTAAAGGCGTTGCTGTCATTAGTAAGTTCATAACAAAGTAGCTAACTACGCCCGCCACCACTGCCACTATGTAATTCGCCGAGCCAATAATGTCCCTTAAAGGCCGAGCGGCTACTGAGTGTTGATTGCTAGCTGTTTCATCATTGAAGCGAATCATCAGTAGCAAAATTAGGGCAATAATGTAAAGACCAAGCAAACCGACAAAGGCGCCAATGAAAGGCTGCTTAGGCCACCAGGCCTGGCTATAAACTGCGAGGCTCGGCCCGATGATTGCCGCAATAACACCGCCAGCCATAATGGCAGAAATGGCTCTTGGTTGTTGCCCCTCAGAGCAAAGCTCTACTGCTGCGAAGCGGTAAAGCATTCCAAAGCCAATTCCTATCCCAAGTAAAAAGGTCGCACAGCTAAACAACATAAATTGCTGTTGGTACAGAGCATACACCGCCAACACTGCACCGCTAATACCCACTAAGTTACCCAGAACAAAACCCTTCTTGCGCCCAGTAACGCCCATAATAAGAGAAGCAGGAATCGTCGCTAACATTAATCCCAAAAACTGCATCGCAACAGGAAAGGTTACCCACCCAGCAGAAGGCGCGAGCTGTTGGCCAATCAAGCCGGTTACGGCTACCAACAATATATTGCCCGTGGTGAGCAAGGCTTGGCATATAGCCAACATCCATACAAATATATTCAAAATACCCTTCCCTGCAATTAAGCCATCACTATAGAACATTGGTTAAACGAAGGCTGTATTCTTCACCCTGCCTAAAAAGCCTTATTTGTTAACACCCAGCGCACGAATCATTAAGATGAATAGTGCGAAACCCAAGCAAACGGTCATCGTTTAAAGCTGGGTAAAAGCACGAATTTGAAATAGATATAAAAAAGGCGCCCTTAAGGCGCCTGTTTTAATAGGGAGTTATTATTCCCATTCAATGGTAGCTGGTGGCTTTCCAGAGATGTCGTAAACCACGCGTGATATACCGTCTATTTCATTGATAATTCGGTTGCTCACATGGCCTAAGAAGTCGTAAGGCAAGTGTGCCCAATGCGCTGTCATAAAGTCGATAGTTTCTACAGCTCGTAGCGATACTACCCAATCGTATTTACGCGCATCACCCATTACTCCTACCGAACGGACTGGTAGAAACACCGTGAAAGCTTGGCTTACTTTATTGTAAAGATCGTTTTTGTGTAGCTCTTCAATGAAGATAGCGTCTGCACGGCGCAATAAGTCACAGTACTCTTTCTTCACTTCACCTAGTACACGAACACCTAAACCAGGCCCAGGAAACGGGTGGCGGTATAACATGTCGTAAGGCAAACCTAGCTCTAGGCCAATTTTACGCACTTCATCTTTAAACAACTCACGTAAAGGTTCTACCAAGCCCATGTCCATATCGTCTGGCAAACCGCCCACGTTATGGTGAGACTTAATCACATGTGCTTTACCGGTTTTAGAAGCCGCTGACTCAATAACGTCTGGGTAAATAGTACCTTGTGCTAGCCACTTAGCATTTTTTAGCTTTTTCGATTCTTCATCAAATACATCAATGAATACGTGGCCAATAATCTTACGTTTCTTCTCTGGATCGCTCTCACCGGCCATTGCCTCTAAAAAGCGATTTTCTGCGTTTACGTGAACGATATTAAGACCGAAGTGGTTACCAAACATGTCCATGACTTGTTGGCCTTCGTTTAAACGCAATAATCCATTATCTACGAATACACAGGTAAGTTTATCGCCTATAGCACGTTGAATAAGCATCGCAACCACTGATGAGTCTACCCCACCACTGAGGCCAAGAATCACTTCGTCGTCACCCACTTGCTGCTTTATTTGAGCAATCGCGTTTTCGATAATGGATTCAGACGTCCACAAAGCCTCACAAGCACAAATGTCTTTAACAAAGTGCTCTAGCATACGTAAGCCTTGGCGGGTATGCGTAACTTCTGGGTGGAATTGCACGCCGTAAAAGTTCTTTTCTGGGTGCATCATTGCCGCAAATTCACAACTAGGTGTTTGCGCTACGGTAGTGAATCCTTCAGGGATAGCCGATACTTTGTCGCCGTGGCTCATCCATACGTCTAACAAGGCATTACCATTTGGCGCTACCGCATCTTCAATGGCTTTAAACAATGACGATTCAGCTACCACTTCAACTTGTGCGTAGCCAAATTCACGCTGGCCTTCGCCTTGGATTACCGCACCGCCCAGCTGCTCAGACATGGTTTGCATGCCGTAACAAATGCCTAATACTGGCACACCCGCGTTAAACACGTATTCTGGCGCGCGTGGCGAGTTATTTTCCGTCACACTTTCTGGTCCGCCGGCTAAAATTATGCCGTTTGGTGCGAACTCGCGAATGTCGGCTTCTTCAACATCCCATCCCCACAATTCACAATAAACACCAATTTCGCGAATGCGACGTGCGATAAGCTGGGTGTATTGCGATCCAAAATCTAAAATTAGAATACGATGTTCGTGGATATCTCTGCTCATAATCACTTACTTTTTAAAAGAGGCTGATAAAACTAAGCGCCTCTCGGCGCTTAGTGGCATATAAGGTAACGGACTTAGCCCATACGGTAGTTAGGGGCTTCTTTAGTAATGGTAACGTCATGAACATGACTCTCACCCATACCCGCGCTGGTTACGCGAACGAACTCAGCTTTAGTATTTAGTTCGTTAATCGTGCCGCAACCAGTTAGCCCCATACATGAACGTAAACCGCCCATTTGCTGGTGAATAATCGCCTTAACAGGGCCTTTATAAGCTACTCGGCCTTCAATGCCTTCTGGCACTAATTTATCGGCAGCGTTATCGGTTTGGAAGTAACGATCTGATGAACCTTGAGACATAGCGCCTAAAGAGCCCATTCCGCGGTAAGACTTAAACGAACGACCTTGATACAGCTCAATCTCACCAGGTGCTTCTTCAGTCCCCGCAAACATGCTGCCAACCATCACACACGACGCACCAGCCACTAAGGCTTTAGCGATGTCACCAGAGAAACGGATGCCGCCATCAGCGATAACCGGAATATCGCGGCCTTTTAGTGCTTCTACTGCGTCAGATACAGCAGTAATTTGAGGCACACCTACACCGGTTACGATGCGCGTAGTACAAATTGAACCTGGGCCAATACCCACTTTAACGGCACTTACACCAGCATCTGCTAGGGCTATAGCACCTGCGCCCGTTGCTACGTTTCCGCCAACGATGGCGAGATCAGGATATTTAGTTCGAGTGGCTTTAATTCTATCGAGCACGCCTTGAGAATGACCGTGTGAAGAGTCTATCAGCAATACATCTACGCCAGCCTCAACCAAGGCATCTACTCGCTCTTCGTTACCCGCACCAGCACCAACAGCAGCACCAACACGCAAACGGCCAAAACTGTCTTTACACGCGTTTGGTTTACGTTCCGCTTTTTTGAAATCTTTTACGGTAATCAAACCGGTCAATTTAAATGCGTCATCAACCACCAACATTTTTTCAATGCGGTGCTCGTGCATCATTTTTTCAACTACATCACGTGAGGTATCAGTGGTAGTAACTAAACGCTCTTTTGGCGTCATAACCTGAGAAACGGTTTTAGTGAAGTCAGTTTCAAAACGCAAGTCACGCCCAGTAACAATACCGACTAAGTCGTTTGCTTCTGTTACCACTGGAAAGCCAGCAAAACCATGTATCTGACGTAGCTCAGCAATTTGTCCTAAGGTTAAATCAGGCGTTACAGTGATAGGCTCAAGTACAATACCCGCTTCAAACTTCTTCACTCTGCGCACTTCAGCAGCTTGCTGCTCAATGCTCATGTTTTTGTGAATAAAGCCAACACCGCCTTCTTGAGCCAGTGCAATAGCAAAGTTTGCTTCAGTTACAGTATCCATAGCGGCAGATACCATAGGAATACTTAGCGGAATATCTTTGGTTAGACGTGTCGCCAAATTGGCGGTATTTGGAAGTACTTCTGAGTGAGCAGGAAGTAGTAGTACATCATCGAAGGTTAAGGCTTCTTTGGAAATTCTCAACATAGCAACATTCGCCTAAATCAGTTAATAAAGAGGTAAAATATTGCGGACGGATTATAGGTATAAAGCTGGCCAAGGTAAAACGAAAAATGTTATTTTCTTACATTATTTTCTACTTTCCTTCGAGTTAACTGATGAAATCTAGTCAAATAACCAATAATGTTCTGAGTGTTAGTCAGTTAAACCAGCAAGTTAGACGTTTACTAGAAAATTCTATCGGTACGATTTGGTTAGAAGGTGAAATATCTAATTTTTCTACGCCATTTTCGGGGCATTGGTATTTTAGTTTAAAGGACCACTCAGCGCAGGTGCGTTGTGCAATGTTTAAAGGTGCTAACCGCAAGGTAGTATTCAAGCCCGAGTCGGGCATGAAAGTGCTGGTGAAAGCCAAAATAACCATGTACGAGCCTCGTGGTGACTATCAGCTGATTGCAGAAGCTATTCACCCCTCGGGTGATGGCGCGATGCAACAGGCCTACGAACAGCTAAAAATGAAACTAGCCGCCGAAGGACTATTCGCTGATGCCGAGAAACAAACGCTCCCTGAATATCCTAGTTGCATTGGTGTAGTTAGTTCGGCGTCAGGGGCTGCGCTACAAGACATTCTAACGGTGTTAGAGCGCCGTGCACCAGCAACCAAAGTGATTGTGTATCCGGCATCAGTGCAAGGCGATCTAGCGGCTCCACAGCTTATTGAGATGATAGAACTGGCTAATCAGCGAGACGAAACCGACATACTCATTGTTGGCCGTGGTGGAGGCTCTAAAGAAGACTTATGGGCTTTTAATGATGAGCAACTGGCCAGAACTATTTTTGATTCGAATATACCGATTATCTCAGCGGTAGGCCATGAGGTAGACGACAGCATTAGTGATTTGGTGGCCGATGTACGAGCAGCCACCCCATCAGCGGCAGCAGAAATTGTAAGCCAGCAAGCCAGTCACATCCCTCAGCGCATGACGCATTTAAAGCAACAACTAGCAATGCATGCCATGCACAGCTTTAGACAACAGCAAATTTGTTTGGCTCAGCTCAATCATCGTATTCAAGCCCTATCGCCAGTTCATGTATTAGAACAGCAGCAGCAAAGGTTTGATGAGCTAGCACATCGTTTAAGCCTTTCACTTAATCAACAAGTCTCTAATGGTGAGCTTCGTTATGGTCAACTCAAGGCGCGTTTAAAACACTCGCTACTTGAACGAAGAGTTGAACGACAGCAACAACGTGTATATGAGCAGCGACAGCGATTGCTTAACGCTAGCCAACAACTGATTGACCAACAGCAGCAGCAACTCGCCGGCATTTGTCGCCAATTAGATAGTCTCAGCCCATTAAAGGTGCTAGATCGCGGTTTTACCTTGGTGACTCACCAAGATAAATTGGTTAAGCATGCGGCAGAGCTTAAACATGGCGACGTAGTAAAACTGAAATTTTCGGACGATAACCTTAATGCGACTATTTGCTCCTAACACTAATTGTTTTAAACACTAGCTCACAACTAGTGATTCAAATGTCAAAATTAATGGGATTATAGCTAAAACTGGCATAAGATTAGGGGGACTAAACCGGACATCTAGTTGGTTTGAAGTGTAACTGGAAGGACGACCAAGCCCGCTAAAGAGGCGAAGCGACCATTCTTGGTAACTAACTAGCCATTAAATAAAGAAAATTAGCAGCAATACTATGAATTCATTGGATAGCACCAAGGAGCGTGAGCTAACCAGCGTTGATAACAGGGAACAGTTGATCGGTATGATTTATCGAGCGGCAGCAGAACCTGAATATTGGCCTGACCTGCTAGAGCACCTTTATATGATGCCAGAACTTCAGCGAACTGAAGCCCCTGGTAAGCAAGATAACTCCTCGGCAAAACTGAGCCAAATGTTGGACGCAGTCTCGCCGCAACTCTCGATGGCCCAAAGCCAGTACTCTGAACGCAATCAACTGCTGTTGGAGCACTTCAATCAAGCCTTAAACATTGCTAAACGCATTTATCAGCTTGAAGAAAAAAATCACTCACTAAATTCACTACTTGATCATATTCCGGTCGGCGTGATTTTAGTTAATGCTCAAAGTGAAATTTTGCTTACCAACGAGCTAGCAGAAGAAACTCTGCAGCTTGGCCAAGGTTTATATCAAAAGAATAAAAACTTGGTGACCCAGCAAAGCGAATCTACTGAGTTACTTAAGCAATATGTTGAAGAATTGTCTTCGTTAGGGCCTAACGAATCAAGCAGTCGAGGTTTACCTATTCAGGTAAACAACGAGACCGACGTGCAAACCATGGTTATTTTAAGCCCAGTCAATCACCTTCAAGATCCCTTACTTGAGCGTAATGCCAGCGTCGTAGTATTTATTTCCCCTTCTCGCCCAGATGTAGAGCTCGATTTAGCCGCCTTTGCCGATGGTTACAAGCTCACGCCTAAAGAAGCGCGAATTGTTAATTACATCGCCCAAGGTATGTCTCCACCCGACATTGCTGACAAGATATTTGTAAGCTACAACACGGTGCGAACACAGCTAAAATCGGTATTCAAAAAAACCGGTGTAAGCAGCCAAAGTGAACTTGCCAGTTTAGTGTTAACTGGTCCATGGGGAATGCTATCGCAAAGTAGCCGTCATTTTGATTTTGGCACACCTCAAGACAGCAATGCACGCTACTTCAGGCTTCCTGATGAGCGCAAACTTTGTTATCAAGAGTTCGGTGACCCAAAAGGCAAACCCGTGGTGTATTGCCACAGCATCTTAGGTTGTCGCTTAGAAAACTTTTTTGACCAAGTAGATATCGCTGCTCAACTGGGAATTCGATTGATTTCTATCGACCGACCGGGCTTTGGTGGCTCTGACTACCATGAGAGTTACAGTTTTGTGCAATGGACCGCGGATCTAAAAGCGCTGCTAGAGCACTTAAACCTCGCTAAGGTTGAGTTATTGGGGTATGCCACTGGTGGGGTTTATGCGGCCTGTAGCGCAGCTAAAATTCCCGACATGGTTAGCCATTTAACTATCGTTAGCTCAGGTGATGCACTAACTTATGATAGTGACTATAAGGCTACCGCTAAGCTTTATCGTATGCATATGAAACTAGCACGTGACTTCCCTAATATGCACCGCTTATTCACCAACATTTTGGACAAAGGCCTACACAAAGATCCTAACAAACTGTTTAAGGTGCTCGCGCGCGATTTAGAGGGAACCGATGTAGAGCTGTTTGAAAGCCCAATGTTCAAAGAAAAGTTTGGCCGTTATTTAATGGAATCGAAAGTCCAAGGCGGTAATGCCTTTTCCGATGAGGTTCGCCAAGTAATGGCGCCTTGGGGCTTTGAGATTGAAGATGTAAAAGTAGCTACCCAACTCTTTCATGGCGAAAACGACAAACATATACCGCTAACCTTAGCAGAACGCTTTATTGCTCGCGCAGAAAATGCACGTTTAGAGGTGATACCTGAGTTAGGCCATTACATGATTTATCAACATTGGCCTGCAATCTTAGAAAGTATTGCCAAGCGAAAAAGCTAGTTATAAACATACAATAAA
This sequence comes from Agarivorans sp. 1_MG-2023, assembly GCF_030548385.1. Classification (NCBI taxonomy): domain Bacteria; kingdom Pseudomonadati; phylum Pseudomonadota; class Gammaproteobacteria; order Alteromonadales; family Alteromonadaceae; genus Agarivorans; species Agarivorans sp. 1_MG-2023. Next base: position 71,947 of record NZ_JAUOSJ010000011.1, read on the forward strand.
AAAGACGGCCATGGCCGTCTTTTTTATTAAGCTAAACGCTCAAACCGCCGTATCACGGCCCGCTTAGACTTCAGTTCATTACAGCTATTACAAAAGTAATCCACTGCGCCACAGGCTTTTAACTTTTCCAACTCGGCATCACATTTATCACAGTGCACTCGTTGTAAAAATTGATGATGACAAGCCCCACACAACCAATGGTCGTGTTCGTGCTGCAGTTCGCCGTCACATTCTGGGCAAGCAATTTCAATACTCATGGCTAACTCCAATTATTTCTTTTTGTACCGACTTACAGTTTGCATCTTTTTACGGCGACGTTCTTGCGCCAGAGTAAGTTTTGACTTCTTCTCTGAAAATGGGTTTTCGCCTTCTTTAAATTCTACGCGAATAGGTGTCCCCATAATCTCTAAAGCTTTACGGTAGTAATTCATCAAGTAGCGCTTATATGCGTCGGGCAACGAGTTTACCTGATTACCATGAACCACAATGCGCGGAGGATTGTAACCACCTGCGTGAGCATAACGTAATTTAACCCTACGACCGCGCACTAACGGCGGCTGGTGGTCGTCTTGAGCCATTTGCATGATACGTGTCAACATCGAAGTAGAAACGCGCTTAGTGGCGCTACTGTATGCCTCTTGAACGCTTTCGTACAAGTGACCAACACCAGTACCGTGCAAAGCAGAGATGAAATGAACACGTGCAAAATCAATAAAGCCTAAACGGCGATCTAATTCTGTTTTAATACGCTCTTTATGGTCGTTGTCTAAACCATCCCATTTGTTCACTGCAAGAACTAAAGCACGCCCAGCATTAAGTACAAAACCTAACAAGCTTAAGTCTTGATCAGAGATACCGTCTTTAGCATCAATCACCAACATAACGACGTTAGCATCTTCAATGGCTTTAAGCGTTTTAATTACTGAGAACTTCTCAACAACTTCTGTCACTTTGCCACGTTTACGTACTCCCGCCGTATCAATCAAAATGTAGTCTTGATCTTCACGCTGCATCGGTATGTAAATACTATCACGTGTGGTACCCGGCATGTCGTAAACAACAACCCGGTCTTCACCTAAAATCCTGTTTGTTAGCGTAGATTTCCCCACGTTCGGGCGACCCACAATCGCTAACTTAATCGGCAAATCAGCAAACTTCTGAGCGAGCTCATCCAGTTCAGATTCACTCATCTCGCGAGTCTCATCTAAGCTAGGCTCTAATTCATCAGATTGTAGCTCTGCCTGCTCGGTAACAAACGGGCGTAAAGCTTCTTCGAGTAGCATGTTCACGCCGCGGCCATGAGCCGCTGCAATGTGGTGAACCTCACCAAGGGCTAAAGCGTAGAACTCGCCACAAGCTGCATCAGCATCAATACCATCAGTTTTATTGGCCACCAAGAAAATTTTCTTTTCTTGCTTGCGTAGATGATGCGCAATCGCTTCATCCGCAACTGTCATGCCCGAACGAGCATCAACCAAAAATAACACGGCATCAGCTTCTTCAATGGCTTGCAAAGATTGCTGTGCCATCATCGCATCGATACCTTCTTCATCACCATCGATACCACCGGTATCAATAACAATGAATTCTTGCTCGGCTACTTTAGCTTGTCCGTACTTGCGGTCGCGAGTAAGTCCAGGAAAGTCGGCTACTAGCGCATCCCTGCTGCGTGTAAGGCGATTAAATAATGTAGATTTGCCAACGTTTGGGCGTCCCACTAAGGCAACAACAGGAAGCATAAGGGCCTCATTTTTTAGAATACATGACATGACAAAGGCTCATGATCAACTAATCATGAGCCTTTTGTACACAATTATAACAACTTAACTGCGATCTAGCGCAATTAGCTTACCATTTCGTGTTTGAACGATAATTTTGTCGGAGGTTACCACAGGCGCAACATATAAGCCGCTTTTATCTACTAACATTTTGCTAGTAAATTCACCGGTTTCTCGGTTTATCCAATATAAGTAACCTTCGCTGTCGCCAACGATGATTTGATTACCGTCTATCGCTGGTGCGGTAACAATGCGGTAAGACAGTGCACCTTGGGTCCACTGTTCAACACCATTATTGCGCTCAATGCTATAAACATTGTCGCTCACATCGGTAACAAACAAGCTTAAGCCCGCAGTTGCTAAGTTTTGGTAGGCTGAGTAACTACGCCTCCATTGCTCTTCACCACTGCGTAAATTTACCGACACAAGATTGCCGTTGTAAGCTACAGCATATAGCTGCGAGCCAACTAACACCGGTCGACTATCTACATCGACAATGCGGTCAATTTCAGTAGAGCCTTTAGGCTGAGCAAGCTTGCTTTCAAATAATAACTGGCCACTTTCTAACAAGTACAAACCAATTTTACCGTCGCTACGGCCTAAAATGATTGCGCCATTAGAAATAACCGCTGGCGCTTTACTTCGTAATGACAACGAAGGTTGGTCAATTTTAATGTCCCACTTTTGCTCACCACTGTGCGCATCGAGAGCCACTAAATGACCATTACTGGTCATCACCACTACCACACTATCTTCTACAGCAGGTTTTGCTAGTACTTCGCCAGACACGGCGGCTTGCCAAACAATGTCGCCTGTTTCAGCATCTAAGGCAAATACATCAGCATTTTCAGTACCAAGATAAATACGTTTGTAAGCTGCGGTTAAACCGCCAGAAATACGCGCATTAGGCGTGTTACCTGAGAAGCGATTGTTACTTTCAACTTTGGAAAGGTTTTGTTGCCATAGGCGTTTACCATTTAAGTCAAAAGCACGGATCTCGCCAAAACGGGAGGCAGCAAATACGGAATCGTAAGCCACCACCGGGGACAAGGCCGAAAAGTATTTCTCTACACCATCGCCTACTCGAGTTTCCCACTGCTTAGCCACCGTAAACTGGTTGCTAAACTCTGGCACGGGTGCCATTTGCACAACATCTTCTTCAGAGTTGAACAAAGAACAAGCTGACAAACCAACAAGTAAACAAGCTAAGCTAACACTACGCCAAGCTCTAACCATTAGCGGCCTCAACTTCAGTTAGGTCGTTCAATTTAAGGTTTACGCTAGGGTCTTGCTCTGCGGCACCAGCAGCAACTGCTGCTTGGTATGCTTGACGAGCCATTGCGTTTTCACCTTGTTGAAGGTAAATATCACCTTTAATAATTTCAACGGTCGCCACTAAAGCCGGCTCACTGACCAACTCTAAACTTGCTAGCGCGTCATCAAATGCAGCTTGTTGAGCCTGTACACGTGCTAACCGTGTATAAACCATACCTTTCAGCTCTTCAGGTGCACCATCTAAAGCCAACTGAAGTTGTGTTTGGGCTTGCGCAAAATCTTCTTTAGCTACTAACTCTTTAGCTAACAGCAAAGAAGCAAACACTGAATAATTCTTGTCGCCTTGATTAGCAGCGACATAATTAACTAAAGGAGTGAGTTCTTCTGAATTAAGCGCTAATTGAGTAACAGCTTGCTCGTAGGCATCTGAAGCAGCTTCTTGCTGACTAACCTGATACTCACCAAAATAACGCCAGCCAAATACTGCTGCTAAACCTAATACAGAACCGCCGATCACTGATGTTCCATTCTTTTTCCACCAATCTTTGATGGCTTGAACTTGCTGTTCCTCAGTAGAATAAATGTCCACTGTCTCTCCTTAACTAAACTAATACGGTATTAAGCAAAGCAACTAACTCAGATTGAGCGATGCACTGCTGTTGAATATCTTTACGCAGGTACTTAACGGTAACCTGCTGATTGGCCAACTCATCATCGCCGATGATTAGCGCTACTTTCGCGCCTGATTTATCAGCACGCTTAAATTGTTTCTTAAAGTTACCACCGCCACAGTGGCTCATCACCCGCACAGAGGGTAACGCATCTCGCAATTGTTCAGCTAATGAAAATGCTGCTCCAAGTGTCCCTTCTCCAGCATTGATCACATAAACATCGGCGCCTGTCGGTAAATCACCCAATAGTTCCAGCGTTTCCAGCAGTAATACTAAACGCTCCATACCCATGGCAAAACCAACAGCAGGAGTGGCTTTACCACCTAGTTGCTCAACTAAGCCATCGTATCGACCGCCAGCACACACCGTACCTTGTGAACCCAGGCTGCTTGTTACCCATTCAAATACGGTGCGGTTGTAATAATCTAAACCTCGTACTAAACGAGGATTTATTGTGTACTCGATACCCGCGTTATCAAGCAAAGAACGTAATTTATCAAAGTGCTCTACGCTTTCTTGATCGAGGTACTCATTTAAACTCGGTGCATCAGCTAATGCCGCCTGAACCTCTGGGTTCTTGCTGTCTAATACACGTAGAGGGTTATCGTACATGCGACGTTTAGCATCTTCATCCAGCGCGTCTTTATGCAATTCTAGATAAGCGATTAAAGCATCACGGTAGTTAGCGCGCGCTTCGTTAGAGCCTAAACTGTTTAGCTCCAGTGTAACGTGCTTTTCTAAGCCAAAGGCTTTCCAAAAACGCGCCGACAACATAATCACTTCAGCATCAATATCAGCGCTTGCAATACCAAACGACTCGATACCTACTTGATGAAACTGACGATAGCGGCCTTTCTGCGGTCGCTCATGCCGAAACATTGGTCCCATATACCAAAGGCGTTGCTCTTGGTTATACAGTAAACCTGCTTGATTACCTGCACGTACACAACTTGCTGTACCTTCTGGGCGCAGGGTTAAGCTGTCGCCATTGCGGTCGTCAAAAGTGTACATTTCTTTTTCAACGATATCGGTTACTTCACCGATAGAGCGCTTAAACAAATCTGTACTTTCAACAATTGGCATTCTAATTTCGTTGTAACCGTAAGCGGCAACCACTTCACGGATAACTGATTCTACCTTTTGCCAAGCAGGTGTATCACTTGGAAGGCAATCATTCATGCCACGTATTGCTTGTATTTGTTTAGCCACATTAATCTCGAATAAAACAGGTCAATAACTATTAAAGGCCCTCGATTATAGGGCCTTTAACCATAGAGGTAAATTATTTGCGGTTGCGCGATTAGCTAATGTTTTTAACAGCGATGCGCGAGCGTATTTTTGCTTCTAGCGCATCCACTAAATCGTCGTTATCAAAACGCTCTTTTTGACGCACGCCATCTTGGTAGTAACCGCTTTTTTTATTGCCGCCAGTAATGCCTAAATCGGAGATAAGCGCTTCGCCTGGCCCATTAACTACACAACCAATGATAGACACATCCATTGGCTCTACAATGTCTTCCAAGCGCTGCTCTAGGGCATTAACAGTGGCAATTACATCAAACTCTTGGCGTGAACAGCTTGGGCAAGCAATAAAATTAATTCCGCGAGCACGTATTCGTAACGATTTAAGAATATCAAAACCGACTTTAATTTCTTCAACGGGATCAGCTGCCAGCGATACACGCAATGTATCACCAATGCCTTGCGACAATAACATGCCCAAGCCCACTGCCGACTTAACCGAACCACTGCGCAAGCCGCCAGCTTCGGTAATGCCGAGATGTAAAGGTTGGTCAATTCGCGAAGCCAAACCTTGATAAGCACCAACCGCCAAGAACACATCTGATGCTTTAACGCTTACTTTAAATTGATCAAAATTAAGGCGGTCAAGAATATCAACATGGCGCATGGCAGATTCAACCAAGGCGTCTGGCGTAGGTTCGCCATATTTTTCTTGAAGATCTTTTTCTAAAGAACCGCCATTTACACCAATACGAATCGGAATATTACGGTCTTTAGCGGCATCGACCACTGAGCGGATCCGTTGTTCATTGCCAATGTTACCTGGGTTTATACGTAAACAATCAGCGCCGTATTCAGCCACTTTAAGGGCAATACGATAATCAAAGTGAATATCTGCAATCACCGGAATAGACACTTGCTGCTTTATCTTTCTAAAGGCTTCTGCAGCATCCATAGTGGGTACCGATACGCGAACAATATCACCGCCCACTGCAGCAATACGGTTTATTTGCTCAACCGTAGCAGCTACGTCGTCGGTACGGGTATTGGTCATAGACTGCACAGTAATAGGCGCGCCTCCGCCTACAGGTACATTACCCACCATAATCTGAGTTGATTTACGGCGTTTAATTGGAGTTGGCTGGTTCATCATACTCGAAAGGTCTTAGTTGTTAGGTATTGTCATTCGCACCACTTTACCGCCTTTAAATGACGATAAATCGATGTTCTCTTGTCCGTATTTCACACTAACGCCAGCATTTGTGCCTAACACAATGCTGTAAGGTGCTGGACCACTCACTGACAGGCTTTGGCCTGCCTTTTTAATATCTGCAACTAGGCGTTTGCCATCGGCGTCGCGCACTTCCACCCAGCATTCATTGTCAAAACTCATGGTAAGCGCGGTAAAGTTAGCGGCCGGTGTTTGCTGTGTTTCTTCCGCCGCAGACTGCACTTGATTGACTGGCTCAACAACAGTGTTAAGTTCAGCAGGTTGTGATTCAGCCTGATCGGTATCGTTAACTGGAGTGTTCACAGACTTAGCTTGCTCTGGTGATGCTTCAGCTTGAGTTTCTACTTCAACAGGCTCTGTGACTTGCTCAACGCTCGCCGACTCTTCAGATACCGTCTCACTGTGCAGAGGTTCTAAGAAATTTTCTGATTGGGGCTCTAGTGCATCTTGGTTTTCAAGAGTCGGGGCAATCGGATCTATTATCGGGCTGTCACTGGTTTCAACCACAGACGGCTCTGGCGAATCAAACAAGCTTTGTTGATTCTTTTCTTGCCACCACCACATGACCAATAACACAACGATGCCAAAAGCCACTAAATAAGTGAACTTCATTAATCGGCTATCGTGAGTTTCTTGCTTGATACGCCCCGAAAAGCTTTGCATTTCAGTGCGTTGCTCTTGAGCATCATGTAGGTGGGTATAACTAGATAATACTAAATCTTCTGATACATTCAGCAAACGTGCATACGCTCGCAAGTAGCCTTTCACAAAGGTGGTAGACAGCCCACTATCAAAACTATCGGCTTCAATGTCTACAATTACCTGCAAACGTAACTTTAAGCGCTCGGCTACTTGGCCTTGGCTCAACTTAGCGGCCACCCTCGCCTCTTGTAGCATTTGGCCAGGGCTAACAACTTCAATGTCTTCGCTTAGCTCAGCTGGCTCAATTTCGGCTTTAATAGTCATTAGCTATATATCGTTTAGTCTGTTCAGATTTAGGAAATTGCTGTTGAAGCGTTAATCCCCAGCGCGCTTCTTCTGCGAAGTTATCAGCAGCGCTTTCTAGGCGAACCCAAGCAAAGGCACTCTCAGCAGTTGTTTGAGCCATACTATCATACCGTTGTAGATATAAGCGGGCTTGCTCGGGTTTATTTTTTTGCAGGTAAATCTCGCTCGCACCAAGCAATGATGCAGGACGACGAATATTGTAAGCTAGTGCACTGGTGAAGTATTTTAGTGCTTTGTCTAAATCGCCGGCATTAAGCGCACATAAACCAGCATTTTCATTTGTACCCGCCACTTGCACATATTCTGGATTAGCGAGTGCTTGTTTGAATAGCGATTCAGCTTCATCGTATTTCTTTTGCTGACACAACATAGCGCCGTAGTTATTTAATACGTCGCCATTTCTTGGTTCAATCGATTTTGCGCGCTTATAGGCGTCAAGCGCTCGGTCGGGTTGACGAACCCGCTGATAAAAGTGAGCTTGGGCAATATACACATCGACCAAATTAGGGGAAAGCTCTTGAGCTAACTCAAGATTACGTTTAGCTTGCTCGGCATCGCCAGCTTCAAGGTAACGGAGTGCAAGGCTAATGCGGGTTTTTGCCGCTGCATTTTTATCAAGTTGATTATTTTTATTCTTTACTTCTTGGCCATCAACGCGAGTTTCAGTGACACAGCCGGTCACTAAAAACACCGCCAAAAACAAGTACAACCAGCGTTTCATATCCATCCTACGATAAGGTTAGTTATTGAATTGTGACTGAAATTTCTTGCTGTTGCATCCGTTTTCTCATTGTTCTTTTGGTTCTGTCGACAACGTCACCCGCTAACTGCCCACAAGCGGCGTCAATATCGTCCCCGCGAGTTTTACGCACTACCACAGTAGAGCCATACTCCATCAACACTTTACTGAAGCGATCCACTCGGCTGTTGCTTGGTTTGGTGAATGGAGACCCTGGGTATGGATTAAACGGAATCAAATTAATCTTACACGGCGTATCGCGCAACACTTCGGCGAGTTCGTGCGCTTGCTCCATTGAATCGTTAACGCCATTTAGCAACACGTATTCAACCGTTACCTTGCCACGGTTGGCATTAGACTTATCAATGTAACGCTTAACGCCGGCTAGAAATGCTTCAATGTTGTATTTATCATTGATCGGCATAATTTCGCTACGAAGTTTATCGTTAGAAGCATGTAATGAAATCGCCAAGGCTACATCTATCTGGTCACCTAGTTTATCTAAGGCAGGTACTACACCAGAGGTACTAACAGTAACGCGACGTTTACTTAAGCCGTAACCATTATCATCCAGCATCAGCTCTAGAGCAGGTACCAGGTTACTCAGGTTTAGCAGAGGTTCACCCATGCCCATCATAACCACGTTAGTAATAGGTCGCTTACCTTCAACACCCTTATGACCAATTACCTGCGCTGCGCGCCATACTTGGCCAATAATGTCAGACACTTTTAGGTTACGGTTAAAGCCTTGTTGTCCAGTAGAACAAAAAGTACATTCCAAGGCACAACCTACTTGTGAAGATACACACAAAGTTGCTCGGTCACCCTCTGGGATATAAACCGTTTCAATTTCTTGCCCCGCCACCAACATAGCCCACTTAATGGTGCCATCGGCACTGCGTTGTTCAGTGCTAATTTCTGGCGCTTTTACTTCGGCCTGTTTTTTAAGCTTCTCGCGCAGCGCTTTATTGATATTGTTCATCTGATCGAAGTCGTCTACGCCAAAGTGATAGATCCACTTCATTACTTGATCGGCGCGGAAAGGTTTTTCCCCGATCTCTGCGAAAAACTTACGTAATCCGTCTCGGTTCAAATCAAGTAAATTTGTTTTATTTTCACTCATCGCTTAACTCCACGACTGACCATTTAAAAAAAGCGCCGAATTGTACAAATTATGACAACAGAAAGCCAGTTAATCTCGGCACTCAGCGTAAATAGCTAACTATTAATCAATCACCTTTTATCCGCTTATTAAAAAAGGGGCCTAAGCCCCTTTTATTATCTTGGACAAATTTCATTGTCTTCAAAGAAATAGGCTATTTCTCGAGACGCAGACTCCGGTGAATCAGAGCCATGGGTGCCATTTGGCGGCATAGCCGTTCCAAAATCGTGACGTAAGGTACCTGCTGCCGCTTCTGTTGGATTAGTCGCACCCAGTAAATCACGGTAACGTTGCACGGCATTCTCGCCTTCAAGTACTTGAACCATGATTGGACCCGAGGTCATGAACTCAATCAAAGGTGCATAAAATGGTTTGCCGTCATGCTCCGCGTAAAACCCTGCGGCTTGTTCTTGCGACAAATGCAACATTTTAGCTGCTACCAAGCGTAAACCCGCAGACTCCATGCGAGCGTATATCGCACCAATCGCATCTTTAGCCACTACATCAGGTTTAAGTATAGAAAAAGTACGTTCTAACGCCATTTACTAGCTCCATTGTAAAATTAGTTATACCAGTCAATTGGTAACCTTTAAGAATGATAAAGTAGCTCTACTCGCTTAACAACCGTGAAATGGTACGAATACCGTGACCTTTTGCACCCGTTGCCCACAGTGCGTTACCCGATTTTTGGTAAGAACCCGACAAATCAAAGTGCAGCCAGTTTTGTTCTGCATTTTCAACAAAGTGAGCTAAGAAAGCTGCCGCAGTAGAAGCACCAGCCATGCCTTCACCAGAGGATATATTTGCTATATCTGCAAATGAAGAGCCAATTTGGCCTTTATGAAATGGCTCCAATGGCAATGCCCACGCTTTTTCGTTTTCAGCCTTAGCAGCTTGTAGAGCTTGATGAACTAAGTCATCATCAAAACCAAACACCGCATTGTAGTCACGGCCTAAAGCCATTTTTGCCGCGCCAGTTAGCGTTGCAGCATCAATGATTTTTCCAGGTTTTAATTCACTCGCGGCGATTAAGCCATCGGCTAACACTAAACGTCCTTCAGCATCAGTGTTTAGTACTTCTACCGTTACGCCGTTTTTGTAGGTGATAACATCACCCAGTTTGTAAGCATCACCTGATACCATGTTCTCAGCGCAGCATAAAAACAGTTTCACGCGCTTGTTTAAGCCGTTTGCAATAGCCAATCCTAAGCCGCCAGTCACGGTTGCAGCTCCGCCCATGTCGCTTTTCATAATCGACATGCCATCAGATGGTTTAATGCTGTAGCCACCAGAGTCAAACGTGATGCCCTTACCTACCAGCGCAATAGCTACAGGCTCATCTGGGTTTCCTGAAGGGTTATAATCAAGCTGTAACATGGCAGGCGCTTGGCTACTGCCTTTACCTACTTGATAGGTACCAACCCATCCTTCTGATAACAAATCCTCGCCAGAAATGATGTTATGAGATACGTACTCTGGTGCTAGCTCAGTTAAAAACTTAGCTGCGGATTCACATAATGTTTGAGGATAGATAGCCGCAGGGCCAAGGTTAATCGTTTTACGGGTCCAGTCTGCAGCTGCTTTTAGCGCATTAAACTTAGCCAGGTCAGCATCACTTAGTACAACTATCTCTAGCTGATTATCTTGCTTGGCATTGTAATAACCTTGGTAAAAAGCCCAACAGGCTTCTACGTCCCAACTGTCGCCAATAAAAGAAAGGTGTTTTAAACCTTGGGCATCCAGTTTACGGGCAGCTTTTTGAATATCTTGCAGGCGAGAAGCGCCTTGAGAGGTAACATGAACGTTTACTTGGTTGGCTTCAAAACTTATCAGCGCGTTATCGCCCCAGTGGGCTGCAGCTGGTTTTGCACATAATACGAGATCCATTACGGCGGTCATCAATACTTCCTCATTTGACTAATTGACAACAAGCCACCGGAATTTAGTCTAGTTCATCCATCCAGGCTAAAATAATTGCTTCCAAAATGCGCTCGTTGCTATGCTGGGGCTCGTCTTCAAAATCGTCCAACTGACAAACCCATTGGTGTAAATCGGTAAACCGAACTTGTTTCGGATCCTGCTCAGGAAATTGCTCGGCCAGTTCTATCGCTATTTGCTCTACATCTATCCAACGCAACCCCATTAGCAAGATTCCTTAATGTTGTTCAGACACCATATTAATCGTGTATTTTGGAATTTCTACTACTAAATCTTCATCGGCAACTAAAGCCTGACAACCTAAACGTGACTCAGGCTCTAAACCCCACGCCTTATCTAGCATGTCATCTTCCAGTTCGTCACTTTCTTCTAAAGAATCAAACCCTTCGCGAACAATTACATGACATGTAGTACAGGCGCACGACTTTTCACAAGCATGTTCAATGTCTATACCTTGGCGCAATGCAATATCAAGTACGCTTTCGCCTTCTTTGGCTTCTACAACAGACCCTTCTGGACATAAGTCTTCATTGGGTAAGAAAATCACTTTAGGCATCTTAAATCCTATCCACTTGCTGGCCTGTTAAAGCCTGTTTAATTGAATCATCCATTCGCCTTGCAGCAAAATCTTGGCTGATACTATCTAATTGTTTAATGGCTTGCTCAATCGCAGGTACGCTATCTTCGGTAGCTACAAGCGCTAACGCGTCTACCGCCAGTTTAATTTGCTGACGCTCGGCTGCATCCAATAATCGCTCACCACTTTCCGCTAACGCTGCGCTCATATCTTCTATAAAGCGAGCCGCTTCAACTTGTTGTTCTCGCAACATACGCATCGTAACATCGTGCTTTGCGTTAGTGATTGAATCTTTCAGCATACGCGCCACTTCTGCATCTTCTAAGCCATAGGAAGGCTTAACTTCAACAGAGGATTGTACACCCGTTGATTTTTCCATAGCAGTTACCGATAACAAACCATCGGCATCTACCTGAAAAGTCACTCTAATATGCGCTGCACCAGCAGCTAAAGGCGGAATACCTTTAAGGGCAAACTTGGCGAGAGAGCGGCAATCATCTACTAATTCACGCTCACCCTGCACAGCGTGAATAGCCATGGCCGTTTGACCATCTTTAAAGGTGGTAAATTCTTGAGCACGCGCCACAGGGATAGTGGTGTTTCGAGGAATCACTTTTTCCACCAAACCGCCCATGGTCTCAATGCCCAAAGATAGTGGTGTTACATCCAGTAGCAACAGTTCACCGTCTTTTTTATTGCCTACTAGGGTATCTGCTTGAATAGCCGCACCAATAGCCACCACCTGGTCTGGGTCAATATTCGTTAATGGCGGTTTAGCAAAAAAGTTGGCAACATCGCTACGTACTTTAGGTACCCGCGTAGAGCCCCCCACCATTACTACATTGTTAACGTCTTCGAGCTCAACCTCGGCATCGCGTAATGCTCTACGGCAAGCGCGAATAGTACGTTTAACTAAACCTTCTATTAACTCGTCAAACAATTCACGACTAATAGAACCCTGCCAATGAATTCCATCAATATCTAATTCGATATCAGATTGTGAGTGTTCCGATAGGTTTACTTTTACTTGGTTAGCAATGCGCGACAATTCACGTTGTAACTTGGCTGAACGCTGGCCAGTGATCTTTGCTTGCTCAGCAATCCACTCAACCAAAGCGTCATCAAAATCATCACCACCTAGTGCAGAATCGCCGCCAGTAGCGAGTACTTGAAACACCCCTTTTGATAAACGCAAAATAGAGATATCAAAGGTTCCGCCACCTAAATCATAAATAGCAATAACGCCTTCATCACCACTGTCCAAGCCATAAGCAATAGCCGCTGCAGTAGGTTCATTCAGCAGGCGAAGTACATGTAAACCGGCTAATTGGGCTGCGTCTTTGGTACCTTGGCGCTGAGCGTCGTCAAAGTAAGCTGGAACGGTAATTACCACACCATCAGGCTCGCCTTGTAAAGATTCGGTAGCTCGCTTAGCCAAGCTTTTGAGAATTTCTGCAGATACTTGAATAGGATTAACGACACCACTTACCGTTTTGATTTGAGGTGAGCTAGCCTCAGTAAAATTATAAGGTAATCCGCTAAGGTCGATATCAGAAATATTTTTACCTAATAAACGCTTAACTGAGGTAATCGTGTTATTGGGATCGGTCACAGCGTGGGCTTTAGCTGACTGACCAACATCAACGCCTTGCGCATGATATCGAACGACTGACGGTAACAGAATGCCGCCGTCATGATCAGCTAAAGTAACAGATTTACCACTACGAACCGTAGCAACCAGAGAATTAGTCGTACCTAAATCGATACCTACTGCGAGTTTATGTTGATGAGGAACAGCCGATTGCCCAGGCTCTGCAATTTGTAGTAATGCCATATAGATTAGTAATCTAAAATCTTCTCTTCGAGTTGGAGCAACTGCTGTTGCAAACGTGCATAGAATTTGAGCTTACGAACCTGGTCCGCAGCAAAAGTAAAATTTTGCTCATTGTAGGCTTTTTCAAAGCTAGAGCTCAAGTCACTTCGTTGCTGCTTAAGTAGTTTGGAAAAATCCTCAAGAGCTTGCTCAGGATCAGCAGCATTTTCGATTTCTGCTAGCTGTTCTCTAAGCTCCATTTGCGCCATCAAAAACTCAATGTCGTTAATGGTTTGTTGCTCTCCACCAAGCTCTATGTCTTGCAGACTTAACAAATATTGGGCGCGTGAAAGGGGATCTTTCAAGGTTTGATAAGCATCATTAATTTGCGCGGCTTTTTGCATCACTTGAGCTTGATTCTCAGAGGCATCAGCAGCGAAATTATCAGGATGGTATTTCTGTTGTAGCTCTCTATAACAATCAGCTAAACCTTGCAGGTCTAGCTGATATGAAGGGCGTAGAGAGAATAATTCAAAATGATTCATAGCGTGTTCCATTTAAACGCTAAAACTCTCTCCGCAACCACACTCGCCGGATACATTCGGATTGTTAAATACAAAACCTTCATTCAGGCCCTCTTTAACAAAGTCCAGCTCAGTACCGTCGATGTACAACAAGCTTTTTTCATCTACGATGACATTAACACCGTGGCTTTCAAAAACTTGGTCGTCATCAGCGAGTTGGTCAACAAACTCCAAAATATAAGCCATACCCGAACAGCCTGAGGTTTTTATACCTAAGCGAACCCCAGCGCCTGCGCCGCGGTTATTCAAGAACTGGCCAACATGGGTTGCCGCTGATTCGGTTAGTGATACAGCCATAACGGATCCTTAAAGCTCTAAGCGTTTTTCTTTTTGTAATCTGCAATTGCTGCTTTAATGGCGTCTTCGGCCAAAATTGAGCAGTGAATTTTAACGGGTGGTAAAGCTAGTTCTTCAGCAATATCAGTGTTTTTTAACGACTGCGCTTCATCTAAGCTTTTGCCTTTTACCCATTCGGTAACCAATGAGCTAGACGCGATAGCTGAACCACATCCGTAAGTTTTAAAGCGAGCATCTTCAATAATACCGCTATCGCTTACTTTAAGTTGTAACTTCATTACGTCACCACAAGCTGGTGCGCCAACCATACCAGTACCAATGTGACTGTCTTCTTTATCTTCAAACGCACCTACGTTACGTGGGTTTTCGTAGTGGTCGATTACTTTTTCGCTATAAGCCATGATATCTCTCCAAATCCGTTAATTATAATACTTAGTGGTGAGCCCACTCGACCTGACTTAGGTCCACTCCGTCTTTAAACATGTCCCACAATGGAGACATCTCGCGGAGGCGGCCAATTCCTTCGTTAATCACTTTAATTGCGTAATCAATTTCTTCTACTGTAGTGAAACGGCCAAACGAGAAGCGAATTGAACTATGCGCTAGCTCGTCATCTAAACCTAAGGCTCGTAGCACATAAGAAGGCTCTAAGCTGGCAGAAGTACACGCAGACCCTGACGATACAGCAAGATCTTTAAGTGCCATGATCAATGACTCACCTTCTACGTAAGCAAAACTGACATTTAGGTTGCCTACTACACGTTGCTCAAAGTCGCCGTTAACGTAAGTTTCTTCGATATCTTTAATGCCAGCCCAAAAGCGGTCACGTAACGCGTGGATATGTTCGTTGTCTTTCGCCATATCTTGCTTAGCAATGGCAAACGCTTCACCCATGCCCACGATTTGGTGAGTTGGTAAAGTACCTGAACGCATACCACGTTCGTGGCCGCCACCATGCATTTGTGCTTCTAAGCGAATACGTGGTTTACGTTGCACGTACAACGCGCCAATGCCTTTAGGGCCGTAAACCTTGTGCGCTGAAAACGACATCATATCTACTGGCAAGGCTTGTAAATCAATTTCAATTTTACCGGCACTTTGCGCCGCATCTACATGGAATAAAATTTTGCGTGAACGGCAAAGCTCACCAATTGCGTTAAGATCTTGAATCACGCCAATTTCGTTATTAACGTGCATAATGCTTACTAGCACCGTATCTTCACGTAAGGCTTCGCTTAGTTTCTCTAAGCTAATTACGCCGTTACTTTCTGGGTCTAGGTAAGTGACTTCATAACCTTCACGCTCTAACTGGCGGCAAGTATCAAGTACTGCTTTATGCTCAGTTTTACAGGTAATAATATGTTTACCGCGTTTGTTGTAAAAGTGTGCAGCACCTTTAATTGCAAGGTTGTTTGATTCTGTGGCACCAGAAGTAAACACAATTTCGCGCGGGTCGGCATTTACCAACTCGGCAATTTGGTTACGAGCGATATCTACCGCTTCTTCTGCTTGCCAGCCGAAACGGTGTGAACGTGAAGCCGGGTTACCGTAGATACCGTCTACGCTAAGGTACTGCATCATCTTCTCAGCAACGCGTGGATCTACAGGGGTAGTTGCTGAGTAATCAAGATAAATTGGCAATTTCATTAAAGTTCTCCGTTACTACTCGGTGAAAGCGAGCGTCATAAACTAATTTGTATCGTGTTGGTATCAACATGCTGAAGCTGGTCTTGGTTATGAGCAACATTTACAATTTGTCGCTCGCGCATCAAGCCGCCTAAGCTAATATTATCGAGGAAGTCAGCGATACGCTCGCTCAAGTCATTCCATAACGAGTGGGTCAAGCAAGGTTTACCACCTTGGCAATCTGCTGAGCCATGACAACGCGTGGCGTCAATAGACTCATCAACTGCGTGAATCACCATACCCACTGCAATATCGTCGGCATCCATACCTAGTCGGTAACCGCCACCAGGGCCACGTACACTAGTGACTAAGCCATGTTTACGTAATTTTGAAAAAAGTTGCTCTAGGTAAGACAACGAGATACCTTGTCTTTCAGAAATATCAGCTAGAGAAACCGGCCCTTCTTCCATATGAAGAGCAACATCTAACATTGCTGTAACCGCGTAGCGTCCCTTAGAAGTTAAGCGCATATCCAACCCATTTATCGCGTGAACTTGGTCACAATCTTTCCATATCCGACTAATTTAGTCAAGTATAAAACCTAGTAAATTAGTCAGGTTTATTTTTCTGGTTTAGAGATGTGTTTGTCATATGCAGTGAGTATCCCACGCATCACGTTAAGCTCTTGTTTTTCCATGCGAATACGGTTGAACATTCGGCGAACCTTTTCCATCACTTTACCTGGGTGAGGTTTAATGATGAAGCCGCTATCGGCAATACTCTGCTCAAAATGCTGATAGAAACGCTCTAGATCATCAGCATGCGGGTAGTCTTCAACGGGGCTTTCAGGGTGGACGTTTTGTAGATCCAAAAAAGCCATTCTAGCTTCGTAGCTTAATAGCTGAACCGCCATAGCGAGGTTAAGCGAACTGTACTCTGGATTGGCTGGCACACAGACATGGAAGTGGCATTGCTGTAACTCGGTATTGTTCAAGCCACTATTCTCTCGACCAAATACAATGGCGACTTTGGCCTCTTGGGCTTCGCTAGCCAGTTTTACGCCAGCTTCACGTCCATCAAGCATTGGCCAATCTAATGTACGTGAGCGAGCACTAGCACCGATCACTAATTGACAATCAGCTACAGCTTCAGACAACTCATTTACAATAGTGGTTCCGCCTAGTACATCGGAGGCGCCTGCCGATAACGCTACCGACTTACCGTCTATTTCAGCTTCTGGAGCAACCAAACATAAATCAGTGATGCCCATGGTTTTCATGGCGCGTGCTGCCGAACCAATGTTGCCACTATGGCTGGTGCCAACTAAAACCACTCGAACATTTTCCAACATTAGTATTACTTCACCCTAAATTTAATGCGCAGGATTGTAACATAGCCCTAGTGTTAGTCGCTAGATTGGAAAAAGTTTAAATCTGTTGTCTATAATAAATTGTGTTTGCGCACACTATTCACTATAATCCGGCGGTTATTTTTTATGTTCTTTCTACAAATTGGTGGTAATTCATGCATGCTATGCTAAACATAGCGGTTCGCGCTGCGCGAAACGCAGGTAAAGTTGTAACTCAAGCTTATGAGCAATTAGACAAAGTTGACGCGACGCCAAAGGGCGCTAACGACTATCTAGTAAACGTTGTTGCGGCTTCTGAAAAAAGCATCGTCGACACCATACGTAACGCTTTCCCTGAGCACTCTTTCGTGACAGAGAAAAATGGTTTGAGCAAAGGCACGGATGACGAATATCAATGGGTTATTAACCCACTGGATGGAGCCACCAATTTCATTAAAGGTATTCCCCACTTTGCTATATCTATTGCCTTACGCGTTCGAGGAAAAACCGAACACGGCGTAGTGTACGATCCTTTGCGTAATGAGCTATTTGCTTCTTCTCGCGGAAAAAGTGCTCAGCTAGACGGTTACCGTTTACGTGTAAATAAAACCAAAGATTTAGAAGGCACCTTAATCGCCACGGGTTTCCCATACCGCCGCAAGCATTACACCGAAAGCTACTTAGCTATGTTTGGTGCTGTTTTTGCTGAGTGTAGCGACATTCGCCGTAGCGGAAGCCCAGCATTAGATTTAGCTTATGTTGCTGCTGGCCGTCACGACGGTTTCTTTGAATTAAACCTCAAGCCATGGGAAGTAGCCGCAGGTGAACTACTGGCTCGCGAAGCCGGTGCTATTGTTGCAGATATCGCGGGTAATACTGACTTCTACCAAACGGGTAATGTTGTTTGTGCTAACCCTAAAGTACTCAAGCACATGCTTGCCACATTCCGCCCTCACTTAACCGACGCTTTAAAAGGTTAAGCGAAAAAACCAATACTGAAAATAAAGCGGGCAATGCCCGCTTTATTTTTATCTGCAATGCCTCTACCTTATATACAAAGTATAAATTTAAGGTAACGGTATGAAATTCCTCTTTTCTTTATTGTTTTTTGTCAGCGGTATTGCCCATGCGGCGAACCTTACCGAGTCACAGTTAAACAGTTGGTTTAGTGCCAGCAAACAGCTAGTACCCGTCATTGAACAAATAGAACAAGAAAATACTTTCCAAGATATTAATAACCCGAGTCAGTTTGCTGATGAAATGGCGAGTCAATTAAGCCGCAGTAGTAAAAGTGATGAAGTGACAGCGATACTAGCTAAACATGATTTAAACATTGAAAGCTGGGCACAAACTACTGAGCAAGTGGTATTTGCTGCCATGGCTGCTAGCGCTGAAGACAATATGGCGCAACTTGAGCAATACAAAACCATGAAACAAGAGCTGCTAGATAATCCCGAACTAAGTGCTGAGCAGAAGCAACAAATGCTACAAATGTTTGAGGTTAGCGATCAGTGGATTAATCAGTTAGAAGCTGTTCCACAAAGCGATATAGACTTGGTTAAACCTCACCTTGATAAATTTAACCAAGAATTGGGCTGGGACTTAGACGACTAACTAGCTCCCAAATCAAAACTATCGGAACCTAACTCGGCGCGCTCTAGTTGCAGCTCAAGAAAAGCGATGCGTTTAGCAAACTCGCCTAACAAAGCATCTTTTATCTCTAACAGTTGCAACACTGGAGTAGGTTCGCGCCACTCTGGATAATCGTTTTTATCTTCAGCGTGTTGATAGGCTAAATCAGCTTGAGCTTTATCTAAGAAATAGTGAGTGTTCTCAGCTATATCGAAAGAGTGGACAGTTAAGTGACTAAGCTCGTTCATTTTATGCCCCTTCTAAAGGATAGTTAGCGTCTTTCCAGCCTCGAATGCCACCATCCATAGAGGTAACATTGGTATACCCCATCTTCACTAAGTTATCTGCGCTTAATGCAGAGCGAAAGCCACCACCACAATAAATCACAATCATACTATCCAGATTTGGGATCAATGTTTCAACGTCACGTTCCAACACCCCACGTCCCATGTATTGGGCACCAGGAATGCGGCTCTTTTGCCATTCGTCTTGCTCGCGATTATCAATCAGTTTGAACTCGAGACCTTGCGCTAGCCATTGCTGCACTTGGTGAACATCACATTCCTTAATACGCTTTCGGCAATCGTCTACTAAGGCTAAAAAGCGGGGGTTATGGGCCATGTTATCTTCTCCTTAAGAACAAAAAACCCGCCGAAGCGGGTTTGGATATTTACATGATTGGGTCTTGGTCGGCGCCTTCTTTCTCTTCCAACTCTTTGGGCATAAAGTCTTCTTTCTTAATACCTAAATAGAGCGCTAGCGTACTAGCAACATATATAGAAGAGTGAGTACCAATAAACACACCAAACAACAATGCTGTTGCAAAGTTATGGATAAGTTCGCCACCTAATAGGAAGAGCGAAATCAATACCATAATGGTAGTTAATGACGTCACAATAGTTCGGTTAAAGGTTTGAGTTAACGATACATCGATAATCTCTTCCGGGTCGCCCTTACGTAACTTACGGAAGTTTTCCCTAATCCTATCGGATACAACAATGGTATCGTTCAAGGAGTAACCCACTACCGTCAACAAGGCGGCGATTACCGTTAGGTCAAACTCTAACTGTAACAACGAGAACAAGCCCAATGTTGCGATAACATCGTGTGCCAAGGCTAATACAGCACCTAATGCCATACGCCACTCAAAGCGCATTGCAACGTAAAGTAAAATACAACCTAACGCGGCAATAATGGCTAAACCACCCTGCTCTGCTAGCTCTTTACCTACCGTAGGCCCTACGTATTCGATACGGCGCATTTCAACGTCGGCATCTACTTCAGAGCGCAGCAAACCCATAATGCTATCGCCAAGGTGTTCGCTATCAACACCTTCGCGCGGCATCATACGCAGCAATACTTGGGTTTGTGACCCAAAGTACTGAGCAACAATATCTGGGTAGCTATTGTTGTTCATTACGTCACGGACTTCAGTAAGATCAGCAGGTTGCGAGAACTCTACTTCAATTAAGGTACCGCCAGTAAAGTCTAAGCCCCAGTTGATTTTGTTAATCGCTAAACTTGCTACAGAGGCAATCATTAGCAATACAGTAAACCAAATAAATGGTTTTCGGTGCGACATAAAACGCACAGTGTCTTTAGGTTTAAACAAATAAAACACGTCGTCGCTCCTAGATAGACAATTTGTCTATTTTCTTACCGCCCCAAACCAAGTTAACCACCACACGGGTGCCAACAATAGCGGTAAACATCGAAGTGGCAATACCAATAGCTAGCGTTACCGCAAAGCCTTTTACAGCACCCGTACCAATCGCAAACAAGATAAGCGCGGTAATAAAGGTGGTGATGTTAGCATCAGAAATAGTTGAAAGCGCGTTGCTATAACCGTGGTGAATAGCCTGCTGAGGACTGCGTCCATCTTTTAGCTCTTCACGAATACGTTCAAAAATAAGCACGTTGGCATCAACCGCCATACCTACGGTAAGAACAATACCCGCCATACCCGGTAAGGTGAGTGTTGCGCCTGGTATCATCGACATAAAGCCAATAATTACCCCTACGTTCGCCACTAAGGCTAAGTCGGCCACTAGACCAAATTTACGGTAGTACAAAGGCATAAATACAAGCAGCGCCAACAAGCCCATTACAATGGCCATAAAGCCTTTGTCGATGTTGTCTTGACCCAAGCTTGGACCTACGGTGCGTTCTTCAACAATTTGAATCGGTGCAATCAAGGCACCAGCACGTAATAGCAAGGCTAAGTTTTGCGCTTCTGAAGGCGAATCAATACCGGTAATACGGAAGCTTCGACCTAAACGAGACTGAATAGTCGCAACGTTAATCACTTCTTCTTGGCGCTGTAATATTGATTTACCTTCGGCATCTTTCTCACCGGTAGGTTTGTATTCAATAAACAGAGTAGCCATAGATTGGCCAACATTGTCTTTAGTAAAGCCAGCCATTTTACTGCCACCTTGGCTATCAAGGCTGATATTTACTTGTGGGCGACTGTATTCATCAAAACCAGATTGAGCACCAACAATATGGTCACCGGTTAAAATGACTTGATTGCGTAATACTACTGGCGAACCGTCTACACGCTTAGCTAACTGAGAACCAGGAGGCACACGACCAGCCGCGGCATCACGTAAATCGGCGTCAGTATTTACCATTCTAAATTCAAGCGTAGCGGTAGCACCTAAAATCTCTTTGGCGCGCGCAGTGTCTTGAACACCTGGCAACTGAACAACAATACGTTCTGAACCTTGACGCTGCACTTGTGGCTCAGCAACACCTAACTCATTTACCCGGTTACGGATAATGGTAATGTTTTGCTGAAGTGCGTAATCACGAGTTTCTTTTAGTTTAGCTTCTGTCATTTTAGCGCTTAGACGGAATTGGTCGCCTTGGCTAGCATCACTAAACTGGTACTCGTTATATTTACGGTCTAAGAAACTAATCGCTTTATCAAGGGTTGCTTCATCACGAAAACGAACCACTACCGCGTCACCTTGCGCGCGAACCCCTGCATAACGCAGTTTTTCTTCGCGTAAGTCACTACGAAAATCTTGAATCATGCCTTCTTGCGCTTTGCTTATCGCAGCGTCCATATCCACTTCCATTAAGAAGTGAACACCACCACGTAAGTCCAAGCCCAACTTTAGTGGGGCCGCGCCAATGGCATCTAACCAACCCGGTGTAGCGGGGGCAAGGTTTAAGGCAACAATGTAATCATCACCTAACAAATCATGTAATAAGCTCTTTACTTTAAGTTGGTCGGCATCGTTACGTAAGCGTACTAACGCCAATCCATCTTCAAAGCCAACCGAGCGAAAGTCGATAGATTGTGCTGTTAGGTGGTTGCGAATATTATCTAGTTGGGCAAGCTCTACTTGAGCGCCCCGAGTGCCAGAAACTTGTACGGCAGGATCCTCACCGTATAAGTTTGGCATGGCGTAAAGAAAACCGATGGCAATCAAAGCGACCACCATCACATTCTTCCACCAAGGGTATCTGTTTAACAAAATCTTATCCCTAGTGACCGAGTTACAACTACAGAGACTTCAACGTGCCCTTTGGCAAAACCGCTGAAACAAAGTCCTTTTTAAGTGTAACTGTTGTGTCATCACTTAGGCTTAACTGGAAGTAGTCGTTTTCTTCAGAAATCTTAATGATTTTACCGACTAAACCACCCGTTGTTAGCACTTCGTCACCTTTCGATAACGAGGTCATCAAGTTTTTATGCTCTTTTACACGCTTAGATTGTGGGCGGTAAATCATGAAGTAGAAAATCACCGCAAAGATGACCATCATGAAAATCAGTTCCATGCCGCCGCCAGCTGATGATGCTGCGCCGCCTTCGGCGAATGCTGGAGAAATAAATAGGCTCATTGTTACCCTCACTAAAAAATTAAAAAACTTAAGATTAAAATACAACTATCTTATTAAATGGAGACTGACCGAGCAAAAACAAGGCTTTGCTTGGTCAATCGGGCATTATTCCGCCAAAGGTGGTACTTCGCGACCCAATTTGGCGTAAAAATCTGCTACAAAATCGTCAAACTTACCAGCGGCAATCGCTTCACGTATACCTTCCATTACACGCTGGTAGTAACGCAAGTTATGAATGGTATTCAAACGAGCGCCAAGGATTTCATTACACTTATCTAAATGATGCAAGTAGGAACGAGAATAATTTTGACAGGTATAACAATCACACTCTTTATCTAGTGGATTAGTGTCCTCTCGGTGACGCGCATTACGAATTTTAACCACGCCTTCGCCGGTGAAAAGGTGGCCATTTCGCGCGTTACGGGTTGGCATTACACAGTCAAACATGTCTACACCACGGCGTACACCTTCCACTAAATCTTCTGGTTTACCCACCCCCATTAAATAACGAGGCTTATCGGCGGGTACTTTATGTGCAACATAATCCAAAATACGGTGCATATCTTCTTTAGGTTCGCCTACAGCTAAACCACCAATCGCGTATCCGTCAAAGCCAATGTTAGTTAAGCCTTCTAGGGAAACATCACGCAGGTGTTCGTAAACACCACCTTGAATAATCCCAAACAGCGCATTTTTGTTGTTGAGTTCATCGTGACGCTGACGTGAACGCGCGGCCCAACGCAAAGACATTTGCATTGATTTATCCGCTTCTGCTTCAGTCGCCGGATAAGGCGTACATTCGTCAAAAATCATCACAATGTCTGACCCCAAGTCGTTTTGAATTTCCATCGACTTTTCAGGGGTTAAGAAAATCTTATCGCCATTTACAGGATTGCGAAAATGCACTCCTTCTTCGGTGATATTGCGAATATCACCCAAGCTAAATACTTGGAAGCCACCAGAGTCGGTAAGAATAGGCCCCTGCCAGTTCATAAAGTCATGCAAGTCGCCATGGGCTTTCATCACTTCTTGACCAGGGCGTAGCCACAAGTGAAAAGTATTACCCAGTAAAATTTCTGCGCCGGTTTCGCTCACCTCTTCAGGGGTCATGCCCTTAACGGTGCCGTAAGTTCCTACAGGCATGAATGCTGGCGTTTCTACGCTACCGCGTTCAAATTCTAAACGACCGCGACGGGCTTTACCGTCTTGAGCCAATAATTGGTATTTCATAGTTCACCTCAGATCGGAAAAACAGTCCGATTCAGATTGAGTTAGTGTGTTGTTCTATAATGTTGATTTAAGCTAATTCAACATAGGTCTTGTTATGCGTCTTTACGGGTAATGAACATGGCATCACCGTAACTAAAGAAGCGATATTGATTGTCGATTGCTGCTTGATAAGCTTGAGTAACATGATCTTTACCGGCAAAAGCCGATACCAGCATAATTAGCGTGGATTCCGGTAAATGAAAATTGGTCACCATGGCGTCTACCACTTCAAATTGATAGCCAGGAAAGATAAAAATATCGGTCTCAGCTGCATAGGCCTGCAACTCTACACCTTTTGATTTGGCATCTTTAGCGGCACTCTCCAGAGAGCGAACCGAAGTTGTACCTACAGCAATGACTCTGCCACCAGCCGCTTTAGCCTTGGCAATTTTACTCACTACTTCTTGACCAACTTCGGCATACTCTGAATGCATCACATGCTCATCAACCGATTCAACTTTTACTGGCTGAAAAGTTCCTGCGCCTACATGTAAAGTGACAAAAGCAGTGTCTGCCCCTTTATCTTTTATTTGTTGCATCAATGCATCGTCGAAATGCAATCCAGCAGTAGGCGCAGCAACAGCGCCGGGCTTTTCGTTATAAACTGTTTGGTAGCGTTCTTTATCTGCATCTTCGTCAGGGCGGTCAATATAGGGAGGAAGCGGCATATGGCCATAACTCTCTAACAGCTCTAACACAGTGCGAGTATCGTCAAAGCGCAACTCAAACAAGGCCTCGTGGCGTGCAACCATAGTTGCATCAAAAGCATCAGCTAAACGCAGTTGATTGCCGGGTTTAGGGGATTTAGAGCAGCGAACATGCGCAAGCACGCGGTGATCGTCTAATACACGCTCGATTAATACTTCTAACTTACCACCAGTGGATTTTTGGCCAAATAAACGCGCCGGAATAACCCGAGTATTGTTAAACACCAAAAGATCATTTTCTTGAATATGATCGAGTAAATCAGGAAATTGCTGATGCTGTAACTCACCAGAGTTGCCATTTAGGTAAAGTAAACGACTGTCACGGCGTTGCTGTTTTGGGTATCGAGCAATTAGCTCATCAGGAAGATCAAAAGAAAAATCGGCAACACGCATGGGACTCAAAACTCTGTGGGATTTTGGATTATTATCAAGGCCGCAATTTTAGTGATTGCGGCCAGCAATAGCAAGGATTAGCGCAGTAAAAGGTGGCGTGGGAATCGATAGCGAATCAAGGCAAGTGGAAAGACCATTAATAACAACCAGAAACTTGTCCCGCCTCCGCTAGAAATAGCTGGCTGAGTTTGATTACATTGCAGACTATTGTCACCCGCTAAGCTGGCGGTATCGGTCACCCAAGTGCACACTTTACCTACATCGGCATAAACGCCAGGTCGGTTCTGGCAACCAATACTGCCCCAACTGACTAAACCGAGTAAGCGATAGTCACTGCCTTCACGAACAAACACCGGTCCACCACTATCGCCCGAACAAGCATCTTGGTCAGTGCCATAGGCACAAAACATACGTTCGGTAATGGTGGAATTGGTCCATCGGCTAGCGCAAGACGACGTATCATACAGGCTTAAATTACCTTGTTGCAGTACCTCTGGATATTCAGGGTTTGATGGATCGCTATTAACCCGCCCAAAACCAATAACACTCATAAAGCCACCACTATTTAAGGCATCGGTAACCTGACTCGCATTGATAAGCGGTGGAGTAATAATTTGCGGCGTAGCTAAACGCAGTAAGCTAACATCGTAATCAAATGCCGCTCCCGAGCTAGATGGGCTTACATAATTAGGGTGCTGATATACTTCACTTACGGCTACAGCACCGGCGTGACTACTGTTAACCATCTCATAAACACCCAGTACTACCTTCACTTGAGACGGGGCGAGGTGTTTTTCATCAGCATTTACATCGTAGGTGCAATGCGCCGCAGTAAGCACCCAAGACTCACCAATCAGTACACCACCACAACGCTGGCTACCAACAAATACCTGAGCCATCCACGGATAGTTTTGAGTAGCATCGTTGCCACCAACAATAAATGGGGTGATCTCTGTGTTAGAACTCGCGAAAGAGCTGAAACTATAACCACACAGTATGGCCAGTAGCCACGTTCTTAGATTCATAACACACCTACACTTCACTTTCTGGACTACGAGTATTAACTTGTTCAGGCTCACCCAAAAAATGCGGTTGAGTTTTTAATATATGTAAATCGATTAAGGCTTTGGTTCTTGCGAGTACTTCACGTAAGCGTACCCGCCAGTGAAACTCTCTAGGCGCATCATCCACTACATAACCATAGGCTTCTATGCCATATTGATTGGCAATATATAGCGCCCTTTCTACGTGAAACTGTTGCGACACAATTATGATTGCGTTTTGGCCAAACACTTGTTGTGCCCGAACAATGGAATCAAAGGTTCTAAAGCCTGCATAGTCCAACGCAATATGCTCTCTGGGCACGTTTAAGCGCAGTACATCATTTAGCATCGTTACAGGTTCATTATAATAGCGGGTAGCATTATCGCCACTGAGGATTAAGGCTTGAACCTTATTGGTGTGATAGAGCTTAGCTGCGGCTTCTACTCTAAAAGTATAATAAGTGTTGAGGCGTTTACCTACATACTTGCTGGTGCCAAGCACCAAAGCCACTGGTTGCGCGGGGACTTGTTGCATATCTCGAAACCACTGGCCCGAGACCTGATTAGAGATATAGCGGTCTATCGCAAATAAGCCCAAAAGCATGACGATAGCCATCAGCAACACTACGCTAAGGAATCGTTTCAATGCTTAATCTCCGACCATCTACTACTCATTCAGCCATGCTAGCATAGCCATTGCCGCCAACCAAACATCACCCAAGCCATTTGCCAAAAGTGCCCAAGCTACAATATCTTGCCTATACTGAGACGGATCGTAAAAATGCGTAAAGGCAATTTACAATAGTTGCAATTTTGTTAGTTTACCCACACAAAATTTAATGGCAATTAACCATGAACGTAAAAAACAACTCAACGCAATTTGGATTAGTCAGTAAGCTTATTCACTGGCTTATGGCGGCACTTATCATCGCTTTGGTGGCTATCGCCTTATATATGGACACCCTACCAAGGGGAGCAGAAAAGTCTGAACTATTTTCCCTCCATAAAGGCTTGGGTGTTATTGCTTTAGCCTCTATCTTCTTAAGAATTATTTGGCACCGTATAACCAAGGTTCCCTCACCTATTGGCGAAGGCATTAAATTGAAAATGGCTCACGCCGGACATATAGCCTTATACTTGCTGATGTTGGCAATGCCTATTTCGGGCATGATCATGTCATTAGCCGGCGGCCACGCAATTAACTTCTTCGACTTATTCACCATTGCTGGCTTTGCTGAGAAAAACGAATGGTTAAATGGGATTGCCTCAGAGGTGCACTATTACGCTGCGCAAGCCTTATATGTGGTATTAGCCGCTCATGTTGGCGCCGCGCTTTATCACCACTTTTTGTTAAAAGACGACACCATAAAACGTATGACGTCCAAATAGCGATCCAGTAGCGAAAAAAGCTAAGTTAAGGCCACGCGTTTGCTGGCCTTTTTATAGAAAATCCGCCAACCGCTCCAGTTAGGCAGTTCCCAACGTTTTGGTCCGCCTTTTCTAGCGCCAGAGTGATAGTGAACAATCACTTGTTTAGAGCGACCTAGGTATTCCACATCAAGTTTGATATCAGCTAATACCAAATGCTGAGGGAAGCGTTGTTCGAAATCTGAACGTTGCCATTCAGGAATACCATCAAACACGATGTCACTAGGCTCTATTAGCTCCAAATCTTCGGCGTTTTCAACACCAAGTTGCAGTAAGTAATCACTCAACCAGCTTAATGCTTCGATTGCCTTGCCTTCACCGCCTCCATGCTTAATACCAAGACTAACCCACAAGTTCCAAGCGTCTATGTCATTTTGTAGGCTTAATTGCTTAAACCTTGCTTGCTGTTTCGCCAATAAGCGCCTAGCCAAACCGAGCCGATACTGCTCAGGGTTAGCGGCTAAGGTTTCATTAGCAATCACTCGTCCAGCATAGACACGTTGCACTGGCTGACGCCCCTGCTTATCAATATGCCCTTTAGCCTCCAGTTCACCAAATTGCTGCTCCGCCAGCAGAGCGATAGGCACTGGCACTAAACACAAACCAATATTCATTAACTGCTTAAGGCCTCGACCGGGCATGCTGTAAACATCAAAGGCTATTGCTGCCAACTGCTCGTTAGCCAACAGGCTTTCTCGGCCAATTTGTAGCTCAGAAAACCCGTTCCCCATGGCATCTTGGCGCTTTTCCCGTCGCACATATACCAATTCCTTAGCGCCGACTAAAATGGCCGTAATCAGCTTATCTCTTTGATAGGGAGCGGCTTCGGCCAAGTCATTCATTGCCATTACACTGCGTAGCTGCTCGGCTAACTCTTGAGCTTGATGTAATGCCTCTTGATTAACCAGTAGCTCTTCTGGCCAAGTTTTACCGCGCATTAAATCCAGCAATAATGTCATATCACAATGCAGCGGCTGCCATTCACTCAGTTGCTTTAAACCGTGTTCTGACTTAGGTTTTTGAAATATCGCTTTATTAATACTGAGTGCCGCCGCGAGATCCAACATGGCTTCGCGCTCTGCTTGCGACGACATAAGATTCACAAGATGAGCAAAATAGCTGTCAATAGGCAGTGCTAACAAACGTTGCCCATGCTCACTCAACTTCGCAGGGCTGGTAAGCGCTCGCATACTTGTTAAACGCTCGGTCGCAATGTTTAGAGACTTTTCAGGCAAGGCTTCTAAAAAAGCTAAGTTAGCTAACGTTTGCTCACAACTAGCAGCAAACAACATAGGTTCAAGCAATTCTTCACGCTGCATTTGTGGTGGCGTAACCTGTTCTAGCGGCGCAAACTCTCCCCATAAACGGTAACAATGGCCAGCTCTAACTCGACCCGCTCGGCCTTTGCGCTGCTCGGCACTGGCCCGAGAAATACGCTCCAGACTTAACACCGTTCGCCCTGCACGTTGTTTAGTGCGGCGCTCTAAACCAGAATCAATTACACTACTTATGCGGGGAATAGTTAAACTGGTTTCTGCCACATTAGTGGCTAAAATCACTCGACGAGGCCGAGCTTTTGTCGATGAATCATCCAATAGGTATCGACGTTGCTCAGCGCTAATCGTGGCATGAAGGGCCAATACTTCGGCATTTATATCCGTTAAGCTCGCAAGGCTACGTTGAATCTCTCCACGGCCTGGTAAAAATACCAAGATATCACCATCATCTTTTTCCATTGCCTTGTTCACGGCGTTTTTTATGGCATCCGTGATTCGAGTAATATCTGGCAGATGATGCGATTCCCGCGCTTCATAGCTTAAACTTACCGGGTACTCACGGCCTTCAGTTTTCAATGGTTTCGCCGCTAAATATTCACAGAGCTTATTACCTTCCAAAGTCGCTGAGGTAACCACTACTCGAATCGGCAGTTGCTTTACTAGAGCCAGTAATAAATCTGAATCCCAACGCCGCTCATGAAATTCATCAATAATAATCACCGCATATTCGCCAAGCTTATTTTCCGCCAACCAGCGCAAGGCGATTCCTGGAGTAACAAAAGCAATATTGGTATGTTCATTTACCGTTGAATAAAAGCGAATCGAGTAACCCACCTTATGAGGCTCTCCTGCCAACTTAGCTTGCTCTGCAACATAACTAGCCAAGGCTTCACAGGCAATTCGACGCGGCTGAACCACCAACACCTTACCCAAACTTGTTGCCCAACGCGGTAAACGGGTTGACTTACCCGAGCCGGTGGCCGCTTCAATAACTAGGTGATGCTGATGTAATTCACTCATAAAAGCAGACTTTATTGAATCAATAGGTAAAGGGCTTAGCTGACTTACGCTCACGTGAATTCCAAAATAGTTGTTCGCTGAATTTTCATGGCAAATACTACAGCTACCAGCAAAAACGCGCTAGCTTACAAATTACTCACTCAGCAAGGTTTGCAAATTTAGCTGCGCTTAGCATAAGCTAAGTCCCTCTTCGCTAACGTTGTTTAATGGAATCGACATGAATTTTTCTACACTTGGAAGCAGTAATTTATCGGTATCACGAGTTTGCTTAGGCAGCATGACTTGGGGCTTACAAAACAACCAAAGCGATGCTAACCAGCAAATCGACTATGCCCTTAGCCAGGGCGTAAACTTTATTGATACAGCTGAGATGTACGCAGTACCGCCTTCCGCTGAAACCTATGGCAAAACCGAAAGCATTATAGGTAACTGGGTAGCAGCCAATAAGCAGCAGCGCAAAGATGTGGTGATAGCCACCAAAATTGCCGGTGCTGGATTACCATGGGTGCGTAATGGCGGGCCCATCACCGGAGATGCTGTCGTAGCAGCGGTTGATGCTTCGCTACAACGCTTGCAAACCGACTATATCGATTTATACCAACTACATTGGCCTAACCGCTCTACCCCGCACTTTGGTAAACATTGGCCCAATCAAATTACTCCCACTGAGCTAGATGCAGCAGATCATCAAGCGCAGATGCTAGACATACTCCAAGGCTTACAGCGCTGTGTTGAAGCAGGAAAGATTCGCCACTGCGGTTTGTCCGACGATACACCGTGGGGCATTAACACCTATTTGAAGCTGAGTGAGCAACATAACTTGCCACGTATGGTATCGATTCAAAATGAATTTAGTTTGCTACACGCTAAAGACTGGGCTTACTTAATTGAAAATTGCGTGCAAGAAAATATTGCCTATTTGCCTTGGTCACCATTGGCCAGCGGTATGTTAAGTGGTAAATACGCCAATGGTGCACGCCCTGCTGGCAGCCGTTGGACCTTAATGCAGCGCAATGGCATTTTCCGCAATACGGAGTTAGCCCACAAAGCGGTAGCTGATTACGCAAAAATTGCTGCAGAGTATGATTATACTCCTGCGCAATTAGCGTTAGCTTGGTGTGACCAAGTCAATGGTGTGAC
The DNA here is from genome assembly GCF_030548385.1 of Agarivorans sp. 1_MG-2023. Classification (NCBI taxonomy): domain Bacteria; kingdom Pseudomonadati; phylum Pseudomonadota; class Gammaproteobacteria; order Alteromonadales; family Alteromonadaceae; genus Agarivorans; species Agarivorans sp. 1_MG-2023. The sequence goes on from NZ_JAUOSJ010000011.1 coordinate 102,997, forward strand.
TTCTACCATTATTGGCGCCACCAGCGTAGCCCAGCTAAAAGAAGATATTGATGCATTTTCGCAACCATTAAGTGAGCGAGCGTTAGCCGACATAGCAGACGTATTTAAACGCTACCCAGCACCTTATTAGTCACCCTCGCCCAACAAAACGTCACAACAAAAAAGTCACCTTAATAGGTGGCTTTTTATTAGGCAGACTGCCTTTGTTCAATATCCTCAGCCAACTTACCCATTTGTTGGGTCATTCCATACAATAACCAACTGTGCCAAGGAGCAAAAAAATACCAGTAGACCAAGCCCCAAAAGCCTGCAGGGTGCCAATACAACGCCACCTCTAATTGACAGGTATCGGCATCCAAGGCCTCAATACTTAATTGCATGCCGCCCCCGCCTGGTGCTTTCATGCCAAAGCGCATCACTAAACAGTCGTTTTCTTCCGCGCTTAAAATCGTCCATGAATCGACTCTATCACCCACTTTTAGCTGCCGGTAATCGGTTCGGCCATGTTCTCGACCTTTACCGCCCACAACAAAATCCATCCACTCGCGCATTGCCCATAGGCTGTTTAAGTAAAAATAGCGATGCTTACCCCCTAGCAAGTTAATCACTTGCCACAGGGCTTGCGGACTTGCTTGCACGGTAACCACTTTCTTTGCGGCCTTGGCATAAAAGCCATGTAAAGATGAAAAGTTACGAAAAGTAGGAACCCCATCTTGCCAGCGCTTAGGGTAAGTGTGTACTTGCTCTTCATTTAGCAATTGCTCGATGGCCTGATCCAAACTAATCAGCGGTTGTGGAATTAACTCACGCAAGGGCTCTGGGTTTGCTTGCAGTTGCTCAGCTAAACCTGCAATTAAGGCCTTAGCTAAACTTTGTGGTACCGACGTTATTACCCCAAGTACCATGCAGGCCAACTGAATAGGCAAACCCGGTAACACCATAATCTTTATTTTTTTATTCAAATGGTTAGCAATTTTTAGCATCAACTCGCGATAGCTCAACCACTCTGGGCCAGCTGCGTCCAGTACCATACCTGCGGTTTCTGGCATCTCAGCTAATTTAACCAAATAGTAAAGCACGTTTTCTAAGGCGATAGGTGGTGCCTTGGTTCCAATCGCTTTGGGCACAAAAGCCAACGGCATGTGGCCAACTAAGTCTCGCATTACCTCAAAAGCGGCAGAGCCTGGAGAGATAATAATGCCAGCGCGCAGCTCGGTAACAGCCACTCCGCTGGACGCTAGCGCTTGGCCTGTGGCCACTCGCGCTAACATGTGCTCTGATTTTGGTTTAGCCGATACCAAGCTACCCATATAGATAATTCGTGTAATGTCGGCTTTACTGGCGGCATTCGCTAAGTTGTTAGCCGCAATCGCCTCAAGCTCACTATGCGCTTGCCCGTCGCTCATGCCATGCATTAAGTAATAAACTAATTCTACCTTGGCTAAGGCATCTGGCAGACTATCTGGCTCAAGTAAATCTAAAGTAAAGCGAGGACAATCAAGCTCTTGCCACGGAGCTGCCTTATGAGGGTCGCGAGAAGATACACTAACTTGATGACCCGCCTCTACTAATGCAGGAACTAACTTTCTGCCAATAGTGCCAAAGGCGCCAATCACCAAAATTCGCATCGTTTTTAACTCCAATTCTCATTAACGTAAACTCATTACTAGCGTAGTTGATTTTCACAGTAATGAGTTCAGTAACTCAAATAACTATCTAAATTAAATAAGATTTAAAGGTAATGACTAACAGCCTAATTGAATGACAATACAGTTTGAGTTGATTGTCTAAACTTGCCCGGTGACATTCCCATTACCTGTTTAAATTTGGCACAAAAATAGGCGCTATCAGAAAATTCGCAGGCATAAGCAATTTGAGTGATGCTTTGGCGGCTTTCACTAAGCATCGCTACGGCAGTATTGATTTTGCGTTTAAGAATATAATCTTTGTAGTTTTGGTCAAACAAGGATTTAAATAAGCGAGAAAAGTGATACTTAGACATCCCGCATATATCGGCAGCCTGCTGCAAATTCAAGTTAAGGGTTTGCTGATTTTCGAGGTGGTGTAACAAGGGAATTAACTTAGAGAGACCTTTGTTTTCCCTCGCTGCTACCAGTGATTGCTCGGCGTTAAACAAACATCCCTTATGCTGCTGAGCAAGAAATAAAAAGATGGTATGCAGCAAACTATAGGCTAAGTTTCTATCTTCACTCTTGGCATCGGCATTTTCTAGCCATGCAAACTGGCTATGCAAAAAGCCCGCTTGTTGCTCATCGAGTTGGATCACCAATGGGCGCTCTAGTTGGCTGGTGAATTCCAGTAGATTTAGCTCACTCAGCAAGTAGCGCTCAAACTGCAATAAACTAAATTCACGGTCGTCCCCGTCCATGTCTATTGCATGCATACCTAAAGAAGGAATAAACACCAAAACGTTACGGCCTAGTTCAATGGCTTGACCATCTATCTCCACTTGCCCAGCAATTTTTTTGAAGAGCATGATCTCGCCCAACATATGAAAATGGGTAGGAATAACCATCTTCGGTTCATCCACAATATGAAAGCGCCTTAAATAATAAGGTTTGCCTTGTGGCAGGTGAATGTTTTCAAAACTGAGAGCGTGCGCAGGCATAGTAGCAATAATTTCATATAAACAAGATCAAACCTTACATATTACCCCCTCTTAAAGCAATAAATTAACAATACAGACTTCAGGAGTAATTATGGCAACGATAACTAACCCTATCCTTACTGGTTTTCGACCAGACCCTTCCATCATCCGTGTGGGTGATGATTATTATATTGCTACCTCTACCTTTGAATGGTTTCCCGGCATTATGATTCACCATTCCAAAGACTTGGTTAACTGGCAAATAGTTGGCCACGTGCTTAATACCGTAGAGCATTTAGATATGCGTGGCATGGATAATTCTGAAGGAGTTTACGCCCCAGCCTTAAGTTACGCTGACGGAAAATTTTGGTGCTGTTTCGCCAATGTTCGCTCTTGCCGTGGCGGCACTTGGATGTCTACTCCTGCTTACGTAGTCAGTGCGGAAAATATTGAAGGCCCTTGGAGCAAACCTGCCTCTATTGGAGATTACGGTTTTGACCCTTCGTTGTTTCACGATGACGACGGCAAAAAGTACATGGTAAACATGGTGTGGGACGGGCGTAAAAAAACCGACTACTTTGGTGGGATTATTCTTCAAGAATTTGATGCCGATAAAGGTGAGTTGGTCGGTGAAGAAAAGATAGTTTTCGGCGGCACTAAGTTAGGCTGTACTGAAGGTCCACAAATACTTAAAAAAGAGGGGTGGTATTACCTCATTACAGCCGAAGGCGGTACATCTTATGATCATGCCGTCACGGTATGTCGCTCTAAGAGCATTTGGGGCCCTTACGATCTTCACCCACAAAACCCTATTCTTACCTCTCGTCATCAAGATGAAGCTGAACTTCAGCGCGCAGGCCACGGATTTTTAGTAGAAACTCAAAATGGTGAGTGGTACTTATCTCACCTATGCGGTCGCCCAATTAACGATCCAGAAAACCCAAGCTATTCTATGGACTATGGGCAAGGTCGCTGTACTCTTGGCCGCGAAACCGCCTTGCAAAATGTAGAATGGCGCGACGGATGGCCTTACGTTGTAGGTGGCACAACACCACGCGTTGAGATTCAAGCGCCTAAACTGGCCGCACACCCTTGGCCGGTAGAAGCAAGCCGTGATGACTTTGACCAAACCCAATTTGCACCTAAGTACCAGTCACTTAAAGACCCGTTTGAAGAATCATGGATATCATTAAGCAGACGTCCAGGTTATGCGCGTTTAGTCGGTCGCGACTACTTATACTCTCGCTACAATCAAAGCCTGCTAGCACAGCGCCTAACTGCATTTAACTGTGCGAGCGAGACAGCAGTAGAGTTTGCGCCAAGTTCGCCAAGGCAAATGGCTGGCTTAGTAGCCTATTACTCACGTGGCGGCCACTACTTCCTAAAAACCTCCGCTAATGACCAAGGTGAACAAACAATTCAACTTGTTGGTGATATTGATGACAAGTACCTTGAGTACACCGATGAAATCGTTATTGGTAACTGTGAGCGTGTTTACATGCGATTGGAACTCAACACCCATTGGTATCAGTTTAGTTACTCTCTCGATGGCACAACATGGCTAAACATTGGTGAGCCACTTAATGCCACCGACCTATCTGATGAAGGCAGTAAAGACGTGTTCCGCTTCACCGGTACTCTGCTTGGTTTGTTTGCTTGTGACTTAACAGGCAAGCATATCGCAGCAGATTTTGATTACTTTGAATACAAGACCTTAGATTAATTAAGTTTATAAATCATTAGCTTAACGCACTACTTAAGCGGTCTTAGGTAGTGCGATCTAACTCTTACTTTTCTCATTCAACGCAACTAAAAATCTTTAAGTTGATTTAAATCATTATCTCACTAGCTATACATTGACACACTCGCTGCATCATTTTTAACCACTGAGCAGTTTGTTATGCAATCTTCCATTCGTTTATTTTTGGCCCCCTGCTGCATATGTTTTTTGCTTAGTGCTGCTCATTTCTACTATGCCCAACAACAAATCTACGTAATCCTTTGTGTAATGGGCTTCTTCAGCGTGTTAATTCGACACCCCATTTGTTTACGTTTAAACCAATGCGCCATGTTATTGCTCACTGCAGAATGGATTAATACCTTGGCAGAGATTTATGTAATTCGCAGCGCATACGACCAACCTTGGCTACGAATGGCTGCTATTTTAGGCGTAGTCGCACTACTACATTTTGCTAGCGCCATGTTATTTCAGCATTACCGAATTCGCCGCTATTTTGGTTACCCAAGGCAGTATTTGTTTCGCTAGGGCCTTATTGATTGCACTGTAGATTTTTCGAAAGCAGCAAGTCGCCAGATTTCTACTAGCTCACCAGAGTGGATGTGATTAATAGCACACGATTAAAGCCACGCAATAAAATCACCTACCAAACTTTCAACCTGTTAGTCCCTCCCTTAATTGATAGATGGCAGGAGAAGCAATCGCTTCACCCGCTCGTTTTAAATCTATGTGGTAGGTATATGGCTCACCACGCTCAAACCTGAATCACTAACATCTAATTGATAAACGCCATTTTCACCCACTAACATTAGGCCCTGCTCGGTGGCAATAACGTCGTTGCAAGAAAATACATCATTAAGCTCTTGCTTAACCAATAAATGACTAAATTCAGCAGCATCGTCAGGATTGATTTCCAGTGCTAAGGAAACCAGTCCTTCTGCAGCATCACAAACATAAAGCGTGCCCTCTCGAAGTGTTAAGCCAATGGGATCAGCGAGTTCTCGATACTCAGCCATTGATGTACTGTTTGGTCGTTCACTAGAAGCGCCTTCATCAATTTCTTCTTGAGATGGGGGAACATAAGCTAGGATATCGCTAATGTTTTCAACAAATATTCCATCCCGAAAGGTGATTTCGTTACTACCATCTCTGGTGGTGTAATAAGCCACTCCGTCGTGAGCAACAACAGGATCATAGGCAACAAGATGACTTAGTCGCGCGACAAACTCGACGGGATAATCTAGGTCACCAGTGGAACGATAAATGTCTACACCTGTTGCATGGCCGACCATCACATGGCTGTTTTCATACACGTGTAATGTTTCAGCTCCCCAAGAGTGGCGATTAACATAATCAGTTGATAGAAACTCTTCGGAGCGAAGTATCGAAACAGATTGGCTCATGTTTATTGCATGAAGATCGCCTTGAAACTCTACTAAAGCGGCAAGGGAACCAACCTGGCCTGTTCCGCTATAAACTACGGTGCCACCACTTGAGCCTGACTCTGAGCCACAGGCAGCCATTAGTACTATCGCAATAGGTACACTAAGTCTTTTAATAAGCATTTTCATAGCAGCTCCTCTAATGACCAAAAGTAGAAGGATTTACCATCGGCATTCTTGTAACCAATCACCAAACCAATTTCGTAATCTAAGTACACGGGTTCATACTCTTCAGAACCGTCACTAAACTTTGCAAATATTGTGGCTTGAGGAGACAAGCGATCATAGTCTGGGTAACTTAAAGCGAGCTCTTGAGTAGAAATGCTATTTAGATTGTTAAAATCAATCAGAACTAAATCCATTAAGGCAGCAACAACCAGCATGCCTTGGTGAACCAATACATCAGAAGCACCATTTACATGAACAAAGCCCAAATATACAGGCGCTTCACGATGAGTATTATCGAAAATGTAGACTCCTCGCAGCTCAGAAATAATAAACATGTAATGCTGGTAAAGGTAAATCTTTCCGGAATTCTCTAAGCCGATAAACTCTTCGACCCTTGAGCCAGCATCGATATAAGCTTGTGTTAAGGCATTGCTATTTTCAGCGCTAAAACTCACTTGTTTCTCACCCCTAAAGCTTTCCCAGTCCAAATATATTGGCTCAATAGCACAAATAGCTTCACTTTGATCGGGGTAAGTACAAATGTATCTAGCCTGTTGATCAACAGTTGGCGATTGATAGCTGCCTAGCATCATTCCACTACCCACAATGACAGCGACGGGAACAGCAAATCGTGCTTTCTTTGGCTTAATGGTTGCCTTGTTAGTATGAAGCAGCAGAATAAAGCTAGAGAAAATAGCGGCAATAACAAGTGCTGCTATATCCATCCATTCAAAATTTCCATAGCTCAACACCCCTAATACCTCGGTAGCTTGACCAAACTCAAAAGCGAGATCAACACCTAACCAACATATCGGTATTGCTAACCAACGTTTTCCTGCAGTTCCTAATAAACCTGCGGTGAACAAGCTCATGCCCAATACGTGAAGAAAGCTAGGGAACCACTCTGATGCATACCGAGGCAGTGTAATGGGATTTGCAGAAAACTTTATCCACTGATAGGCCGGAAGCGCATCAAACAGTATTTGGGGCTCCCTAAAATTGGCATAAAACAACATACCAATTACCCCGGTAAAGATTCCCCACCAAAACAAACTGGGAGCTTTAATCATAATCACTTCCTTGTACGACAAAATTCAACCAAGAAAGCTTAACAAAAAGCTCAACAAAACCAATAAACCCATGATTAAACGTAGATAATCATACAAGGTGAATTTTAAAGGTGTGAATGAAAGCGCTATCATCTACGTCAGTTGTCATAAATTGAATTGCGTTCTAGCTTAATCAGTAACGCCCCTAGTTGCAGCGCATTCGTTTTAGGCTAAGGCTTAGCGTATACTCCCATTCTTTTTACTTGCACCGTATAACTCGTGAATCGTTTCCTAACACTCTATGCTCAACGCAAAGCTGCCGCCACCACTGAATTTAAAGGCCGTGGGGCTCGTCGTGTGCGCTGCACCAGCTGCCAAATGCCTCAGCAACACTGCTTTTGTGAGCAAGCTATTTTGCAAAATAGTGAATGTGGTTTTGCTTTGTTAATGCACAACATGGAAGTGCTACGCCCAAGCAATACTGGCCGATTTATTGCTGACTTAATTCCAGATACCCACGCTTTTATCTGGCAACGCAAAGAGCCTTGCCAAGGGCTACTTGAGCTGTGCCAACAAGAACATTGGCAACCCTATGTGGTTTTTCCAGCAAGCTTTAGCCAGCCTGAGCGAGTACATTACCAAGTAGAGCTGGAGCCAAAATGCAAACCACTTTTTATAATGCTTGATGGCAGTTGGCGCGAAGCGCGCAAGATGTTTCACCAAAGTCCCTGGCTTGATCAATTTCCAGTTATTTCAATTCAACCTGAACAAGCATCCCGTTACGGCTTGCGATCTCGACCAATAAAAGGCCAATGGGCCACCGCTGAGGTAGCGGCTCAATTGTTGGCAATGAGTGGCGAAGAAAGCAACGCTAAACTTTTAGAGCAGCGCTTTAATGTTTTTACTCAACAAACCCTTGCTGGACGAAACCATTAAGTAGCCAAATCCACCAGTTTTTACTCAATTTACAGACCTTTTCATCTACCACTTTCGTGAGATGCATCACGTGATTGAAAACGTTATCAAGCAAAAGTTGTTTTGCTTGCTTTTGTCACTATGCCTAGCCTATAAGTTGTTGTTATGATGATTGCGCTTGAAGAGACAGCGCATAATTTGTACAAATTACTAAGTGCTGCGAAACCCAAGCAAACTAAAAAATAGAGTAATATTTCAATTGTTTCAGGAGACACAATGTCTAAGAGCACTGGTACCGTTAAGTGGTTTAACGAAAAGAAAGGTTTTGGTTTTATTTCTCAAGAGTCAGGCGCTGATGTGTTTGTTCACTTCCGTGCAATTTTGGGGGATGGATTTAAATCACTTGAAGAAGGCCAGAAAGTAGCATTTGACGTTGAAGACGGTCAAAAAGGCCCACAAGCCGCCAATGTTGAAGTTGCCTAAGTAACTTCAAGAAGAAGCATAACCTGGGATTAGGTTATGCTTCCTATTTTCCTTCTATCCCATCCTTATTGTAAATCCAAAAAATAAAGATGTTGTGGCCCTGCTGGCCCGCCGTTATACAACTTTTGACTGTCTACAAAACCACACTTTTTATACAAGGCTTGCGCCCCATTATTTCGGCAATTTACGGTAAGCGCCAAATGTTGAAAAGACGGATTTAGGTCCGCTACATAAGCTCCTAATTGCGCGCCTGCTGCAAAGCCATAACCTTTGCCTTGAAACTGACTAGCCACAAAAAATGAACGTAATAAAACACTTTGCTGTAAGGGTAACTCAGCCTGATAAGGGTATTGGGCATCAATAACAAAAAAGCCCACCACCTGCTTGTTAGCTAAGATTAAATGTGCCGTTTGCTGGGCGCTTAATTCATCTAAAACCCGCGCAATGGGTTTAACAAAATGTTGTTGTGCTTCACCTACTTGCAATGCCAATAACTCGGCTAACAACTCACTACTAATAGTTTGTAATTTAACTCGCTCGGTCATTCAATGCTCTCTCACTAAACACGGCTTCTCGGCCCATCATTAGTTGCTTACGTTCTAAGCCCCAGCGATAACCACCTAAGGCTCCACTACTGCGAATCACTCTATGGCAGGGAATAATAAAAGCAATCGGATTTTTCGCCACCGCACTCGCGACTGCACGTGTCGCATTACTAGAACTCACCTGTTCAGCCAAAAATTGGTAAGAACACAAACTGCCAAAAGGCAGCTTAAGTAGGGCTTGCCACACTTGTAACTGAAAGTTTGTTCCCTTTAGCCATAACGACAAGGGTTGTTGACTATTTCCACCGTCAAACACTTGAGATAATAGTTGCTGACCAAGCGTCTCATCTAAACAACATTGCGCCTTGGGCCAGGCTTTATTCAACTCATCTAAGGGAGCTGAGTCATGTTCTGTTTCGCAGAAACTTAACTGACAAATGCCTCTTGTGGTGCTGGCAACAAACGCCCAACCAAAAGGAGTCGGCCCCCAACCATAAAATATTTGAATACCAGCACCTAAGCTCTTTGCTTCACCGGGAGTGACTGCGGCAATATTCACAAACAAGTCGTATAAACGCCCTGCACTAGACAAGCCCAAATCGTAAGCTAACTCTAACACCGAGTTAGACTCAGCCAACTGTTGCTGCGCTCGTTGCAAGGTAAGATATTGTAAGAAGCGTTTTGGAGAAACCCCCACCCAACGACTAAACAAACGCTGCATGTGTGACTCACTAAAACCAAGTGTTGCAGATAGTTCGGCAAGTTCAGGCTGTTGCTGTTGATGTTCAAGCAAGTAGGCCATAGCTTGGCTAATTTGCTGATACTCTCGGTGTGATTGCAGTGAGTGTTGCTCCATCACTTATCCTCCTATAGTTTAAGCGCCACTCTACCCGAAATAGATCACTGACTCGACCCGATATTTGCTTAAGCCAGCATCGTCTTTATTTCACGTCTATATTATTGGGTTTACAGCTACTGCGAGACACTTCTTGAGCTTAAGGAACTGGCTTTAAGGTTATTGGCTCAACACCCTCTGTTCAGCCTGTTCAATCACTTGGGCTAACTCGCCAGATTTAAGCATATCTTGAATGACCTTATCGACCTTCTTAACCAGATGAAACTCTCGGCGGTGAATGTAATGATAAAGAGGAAATACAGCCAGTGGCGCAGAAGAGGTAATTTGCTCGTTTAGCTTTAACCGCTCTAGAGCAATTAATCCGTCCATTTTATTGGTGAGCGCAACGTCTGCTCTTCCACGGCTCACAAACTCTAGTAACTTATCGGTATTTCTGAGTTGCTCAACCTCACTAAAACTGGCGGTTACATCGGCAGTATGTTTAACCCCTCTTACTATCACCAATTTGTATTGCGCTAAGTCTGACAAGGTAGCCACCGCCAAATCTCGCTCAGTTAAATAAAACGCGGTGGTATTTAATGAGTAATAAGGTGTAGGCACCCTAATTAATTGGCTGTTTCGTTCTCCATAACTCCATATCCTCATTACTTCACCATCCAGCAAACCATTACTAGCCTCTGATTGAGCTCGCTTGGCTGGTAAGGAATTAACGTCAATGCTCAGCCCAAGTTTCTTGTAAACAGCATCGAGCACAATAATACCCACTTTTTGTTCAAACAAATGCTCTATAGCCGCATACCTATAAGGCCCTTCGGCTAAAACAGAAGAACAAAAAAATAGGCTTAAGAGAAAAGTAAATTTGCGAATGCAGTCGCTCCCTTTATTGCTTTACTTAACGATAAAAAACCGTAGGTTCTACAATAATACTAGACTAGCCTTTGGCAACTTTCTTACAAAAAAAGCGCACTTCTGTGCGCCTTTACTATTTTACTTGGGGCTAAACCTTTAAGTCATTACATGCACTTAATCAAAGGTATAGGTAAACACTCTAAAACCCTCGTTATCAGCTACATCATCAAACTCTTGCGTAGGTGTTACCCGCGGCAAATACTGGTTAGCAAAACCTTCTGCGGCTTCCAACTGTGATGATAGAAACTCAACACTAAGGCCAACAGGGCCAACTAAAGTGAAGTTGTGGGCATTTGGAAACTCCAAAATATCATTAGGGTCATTTAAATCGTTCGATTTAGCATTCAAGTAGTGATTAACTAAATCGCGGTTAGACTCTACTTCATCTTCATGAGCGACGGTGGCGTTAGCAACGCCCGGCATCCAACTTTGCGAAGCTCGGTAGTTGTTGGTTACCACGTACAGCTTTTTGGTTAGTTGGTTTTCTAAATTTTCACCAGCATATTGAACATTACCAATACGGCGGCTATTGGTTTGAATTAACTCGCCATTTTCATCGTATACCAACTCACCTAACTCGTTTACTTGATAGCGAGGAGCTTGGCTTACATCGATGTCATAAGTTAACAAGCTTTCTCCATCGGCATCAAAGCCACCGAAAAATACATCGTAGTTATAACTGCGAAATTGCTGGTGCAATAACCTGTCGCCATCTTCTGCTACGGTTTGATATTGCTGAGCAACAATTACTTCCATCCACTCAATAAGGTCTGCCACCGTCAGTTCAAGCACCGCTGGTGTATTGTTATCAAACACATATAAGTCAGCAACACTGGCTCGAGTTAGCGCATCACCGTCAATATTGGTGTAATCCTCTCTACCACCACGACCACCTTTGAAGGGAGCGGAAACCGATAGCATAGTAATGCTTGCATCTAACACGCCATCCTCTTGCCACGCCAAGCCTTGTGAATACTGCGCTTCGTTTACAATTTGCACTGATATGTCTGATTCAACGGCTGAAAAATAACTGTTTATTGGCTCGTCAATGTTACCAATTTCTTCAGCCATAAAATCTAAAGTGCCATCGTGATCTGAACTGACTAAGTAGTTAATCATTTCATCTTGCAGGTTGGGGTCATCCTTAAGTGCCCGCAAACTAGCGCTACTCGATTTAACCGACCATGTTTCCCCTCCATTGGAGCTTCTTAGGGTTAAATCAATCACACCTAAATGATTCCCCCAAAATCCCGGCATAACCGCTGGCTTACCAAATATTTTGCCGTTGGGTGCATCTACACCTTCCATCCCGTCATAAGTATTACTATCGGTTGGGAAGTTGTTGTGGTCATGGCCAAACATTAAAGCATCAATGCCATCAATTTGAGCTAACTGCCAAGAAGCATTGTCCATAAACTCGCCATCACGATCGCCACCCGACAAACCAGAATGAGGAATCGCCACAATAATATCGGCCCCCTCCGCTTTCATTTTGGGAACATAATGCTCAGCAGTCATTTTAATGTCTGCCAGCATCACCTTACATTCCAAGTACCGTTTATCCCAGTTCAGAATATTAGGTGGCGTAAAACCAATAACCCCTACTTTTATTGTATGAGTAGTGCCATTGGTAGCGGTAAAGTTACGCTCTAGAATCTCATAGGGGGTAAAGTAAGGGTCAAATTGCTCAAAGAAAGCAGCGTAATTACCAGCAAAGTGCTTATCAATATCTACCGCACAGGTCTGTTCATTAATCGTCACATTGTTAGTTGTTTGCTTCCCTTCAAACTGATAAACGTTGGCATTAATATAAGGGAAGTTAGCTCCCGAGATAGCCGCAGCTAAATAATCTAAACCATAGTTAAACTCATGGTTACCAATGTTCCCTACATCGTAAGCTAAGTAATTCATCGCTTTGTACACTGGATGAATATTTCGCTCTAAGTATGAGGTACCTAAATTAGCGACATAATCTCCCATTGGACTACCTTGAATTAAGTCACCGTTATCAAACAACATACTGTTTTGGGCTTCTTCTCGCGCTTCTTTAATCAACACGGCAGTGCGAGCCAAACCATAGTCTTGAGGACCTAAGGCATTGTCTTTTGGAGAGGCGAAGTAGTTGTAAGGTTTCATATTTGAGTGGAGGTCGGTCGTTTCCATTAAACGAAGCTCCATCGACAATTCGTTGTAAGAATTGTTGCTAGAGTTATCCCAACAAGCACTTAAACTCACGGCAATAGCCGAAGCAATCAACATCTTTTTTAGCGGAAAATGATTATCCATTTCAATCTCTAAGTTAAGGTAGTGTAAAAAACGACTACACCTTATGTAGAGCTCATTTCAGTTTTATTAATTGATAAATAAAGTATTTTTGAAATATAAGTTTTAGATTAATGGCATCACCAGCTATAGCGACTAGAAAGCCTAGTTACGTGCCCTATATAGATCCGACCACACAAAACCATCAAATCAATATCAATACAGTGATGCAAACTAGCGACTAAATCCCGCTTAATATCCGCTATGTTATTTGGAGATAAAGGCTATAATGCGGCCACTAAGCAGTATAAGGTTCGGCAAAGTGATTAAACCCAAAGCAGCCAGTTGGATAAGTTTGTATTTTTCAGGATTATTCTTTGCCTGGGGAGTATTTCTACCTTTTTGGGCCTTATGGTTAGAAAGTGAAGGCTTAGACCCTAGCCAAATTGGTTTGTTATTAGGCTTTAGTATGTTGGCCCGATTCATGGGCAATATGTTACTTATGCCACGAATAAAATCGGCTAAACACTTGCTCCCAGGGATCCGCTGGGTGAGTTTCGCCAGCATTCTAGTGGTATCAGGTTTGTGTTGGTTAGAGGGTTATTTCTGGCTAACGGTGCTCACCCTAGCGGCAAACTTCTTCATTGCTACACTCATTCCCTTAGGTGATGCCGTTGCCACCAAATGGGTTAGCCAACTGCGCTTAGATTACGGTCGAGTTAGAGTATTTGGCTCTATCGCCTTTATTGTTTCATCAACGCTGCTGGGTATTGGGCTCACCTATTATTCTCACTCGCTCATTTTGTATGCCACCATCGGCTCGCTAGTATTAATGTGGGGCCTTAGTTTACTCACCCCAGCTTCACCTTTAGTGGATGAAACCAGTGAAAACGAACCCGCTAACCATCGCTTATGGGCGGTACTAAAACAAAAGAACACTCTGCTGTTTATTACTGTCACCGCTTTAATCCAAGGCTCACATGCAGCTTACTACGCCTACAGCACACTGTATTGGAAAAGTATTGGATATGCAGAATCGACCATTGGTTATTTATGGTCGATTGGCGTGGTATTCGAAATGAGCATTCTTATTTTTGGCAGTAAATGGTTTAAGCATTGGAATGCAAACAAAATGTTTTTGCTTGCTGCTATAGGTGGCGTATTACGTTGGGGAATATTTGGTAGTACCGAAATACTGCCATTAATGATGTTGTCGCAAGGCATGCACGCCCTTACTTTTGCACTAACCCAATTGGCGGCTATTAAGTACATAGCCTCAGAAGCGCCAAGCTCTCAGGCTATTCCACTACAAGCGTTGTACTCAGCCATCGCCTTAAACATGGGGACTGCACTACTCACCTTTTTGAGCAGTGCTTTATACGAACCAATGGGCTCTGGTGTATTCCTAATAATGGGTGGTTTATCTGCCTTAGCAATACCGCTGCTATTGCTAAACGCACGTTCGGCCAATGTTAACCGTTAAGGCTTTAGTTGACGAGCCTATTGATAACACAAACTCTACTGCGCCAACAAAGCGCTGACTCCTAGATACACGCCTATAAAAAAATCCGAGTGCAACTAAGCACACTCGGATTTTGTTATCTTTAAATCAATGTTAGCGCGATAATGTAAACGTAATTGCTCGATAAACCAGCTTATTGGCTAGCGTCTCTCGCTTAAGTTTCTACATTTTCGCTAACAAGCATCAAGGAGATTAAAAACTCCCGGTTGTTGATGCACCTGTTCCAGTATTAACAGAATTATTACCACCCGATTGCCACTGAATCACATTGCTAGGATCACTTTCGTTACGAATAATACACTTCCATTCAATGTCTGTTGATTTAGGAAGCTTAATAGTAGCTGTCCAAGTTGGGTAACTCGTAGGGCTTAGCTGCACTGCATTGGCTGCTTGCCAGTTACCTAATGCACTATTGTTACCTACCGCATAAACGCTATCACCCATGTTGGTATTACCGTTGTTACAGGTAAAGCTCACATTAACGTCACCTGTTGGGTCAATAATCACACCAGTTTCTGCTAACCACATTCTTGCTGAGCCAGCAGGTACATTAACGGTATAATTGCTGCCGCTTGCTTGGAAGCTTGAGCCGGTGAATACGTCAACATAGTTTTTAGAGTGATTTAAGTTACTCGCATTAACGCTAATGTCTTTATCATAGCCACACTTGTTAATACCTAGTAGACCAGCCTGGCCACGACGTAAAACAATTGCGCACTGGTCGGTATACAATACTTCTTCATCGGCACCTTGTACGCCATTGTGGAACTTCACCATAGCTTTCAAGTTATCTTGTTTGTAGTCATCAACCCAGCGGCCACCGTCAACACCAGTTGCATCACTAAAAACCATTGGCACACCTTCCTGACGCCCAAGAATATAAGCGTAAGCAAGATGTTCATTGCCTTCACTCATAATTTGATAGCGGAAGCCGTCATTACTTGGAATATCGTGGGTGATGGTGAAAGTTAAGGCGCGGATGCCGTCAATCGCTCCACCCCAAGATTTAGGGTTGGCTAATGCCTCTAAGCTACCATTTACGTCAAAAGCATCACGTAGTGTTTTTAGTAGTGGGAAGTCATAAGCACTGTGTGAAGTCTCACGTAAATAAGGTTCTAAGAAAGTATCGTAATCAGCATTACCCGCACCAGCACCAGTAATAATCTCGCCGAATAAGTACATATCTTGTTTAATAGTATCGTTAAACACTTGGTTAATGTGCCAAGTCGTCATGTGCTTGGCGGCATCAATACGGAAGCCACTTACGCCCATGTTTTTAATTGCTTGAACATAGTTGCGTTGCTGCTCACGCACGTAGTTACTTGGATCTAAATCGGGTAAGCCTGGGTCACCATTACCACCACAAATACGGCCGTTCATTGATTCCCAAACATTGGTCCAATTAGTGATACAGAAACCATCGTGAAAATCACCGGGGGTAAATAAGTTATTGCTTAGATCACCGAACAATTTTTGTCGATTCCAGTACTCACTGTTATTTGAATACTCGCTGAGCGTTTCTGAGCCAGGGAAGTAGGTAGAATTACCGCGCTCATTGGCCATTTGATTAATCACAATATCTGCATAGGTGTTAACCCCATGAGCATTCAATGCGTTAATCATGTTTTGAAAATCTTCTTTATTACCACGGTTGTTGTCAATCACGCGATAATCTTGTGGTTGATAACGGGCCCACCACTGTGAGTTACTGCTATCAGATTTTAATGGTGGTGCCACCAATACATTGGTATAGCCAATCTCTGCGATTTCTGCTGCTCTAGCGGCAACGTCTGAATATCGCCAATCAAATGCATGTAAAATTACATCTGCACTAGCCAGTTGTGAAAACACAGCCAGTGAGGTGCCAAGTAGGCACGTATTAATTGCATTCGCTTTGGTTTTACATTTCATTATTAGTATATCCTTTCCCTTGATTACTATATTGAATGAACACAAAGACCGATTGGTAGAATGCGCGTTTAGTTTAAATGTACCTTTCAGAACAATAGGAGCATCAATACCTAGCTCAGGTGAAGATTGGTGTTTACTATTTATAAAATCATGTCAGTCACTCACATGAACACCAATAAAACTATGCTGTCGGTATTGTGGAGATCCCCACCATTCCTGCGCAAATCATCAGTCCTTGAGGTCAATCTAGCGTATGTTACAAATGTTGTTGAACGCCTTGCTGAAACCGATAAAAATCAACAAAACATCAACACGAGGTAATTTACTAACTCATGGATTGGTGTCAATGGAGGGAAAAAAGGATGTTCTAAAGTGTGAGCCAACAGGGTGATAAGGCTTATCTCTGGCTTACATTTGTGACACTGGACAAACCAGAGTAACGTTTAGTTTGAGTAAATAACACGCCTCCTTAAAAGCACCTAACCCTAAAAAACGCCCTTTGTTAGTATTATATTCCGCAATCGCCATACAAATGGGATCGACGCAGTGTGCGCATTTAAGCGACACAAACTGCGTACTTCTGCCAAACTAGGGCTTATGTTGTTCAGGTATTCCAGCATTGAGACGGAATGAAATAACACTAGAGTCTGAGCGCTAAAGTCTGCAATAAAACAGGCCTCTGCAGGCTATTAACAACAAGATTGACTAGGTTTTTCCTCACCAGCAGCCTTTAGATTGCACTGATTTGGCTTAACATCCTCAAGCGCTTTTTTGAGTAAACCAAAAGACTCGATGATGTTTTCACGAGAAGTGGCAATGTTCATTCGCATAAAGTTAACACCTTCAGCGCCAAACCAACTTCCTGGAGTCAAACCCATTTTGGCTTGTTTAAACACTAAGGTTTTCAATTGCTCTTCCGGTAAACCAAGATCTGAAAAATCAAACCAAATTTGGTAGGTCCCCTCAGGCTGGTACATTTTTATCTGGGGAATATATTGTTCAATAAAATCACTGATCCAACTAACACTTTGCTCTAAATAAACCAGCATTTCATCTAACCATGTTTCGCCTTTTTCAAAGGCTGCAACAGTGGCAAACGCACTAAAGGCATTACCATGATCAAGATACATTGCTGCTACCTGTTGCTTAACATTCGCCAGCAGCGATGAGTTATGGCTATAAATATACCCGTTAGCAATGCTATGCATACCAAAGGTTTTAGCAGGCGAGCCAATCAAAGCAATAACGTTGGCATAATCAAAGCTCGTTAAGCTGGTAAACCCTTGGCCAGAATAAATAATGTCAGAATGGATTTCGTCACTAATTAGCAGAACATTATGGCGCTGCGAAATCTCAACTAACTGGGCTAATTCAGCTTTGTTCCACACTCTGCCAGTTGGATTATGTGGGTTACAGAAGATGACAGCTTTAACACTGTGTTGCTCAATTTGGCGCTCATAATCCTCAAAATCTATTTGGTAACGAGAGCCATCGCTTACTAATTCACTTTTCACGACCTTGCGATTCGCCTTATTAATTAAGTTAGCAAATTGGTGATAAGCCGGAGTGTGGATCAATACTCCATCACCCTCTTGCGTAAACTGACGCAGCAATACGGCGATACCCGACAACACTCCAGGCACTTGTGCAAAATTAGCTTCATTCAGGGGTAAGCCATGGCGTTTTTGATACCAAGCCGACAATGCGCGAAATACTGCGCTTTCATTAAATTCATAAGAATAAACACCACGATCCACTAAGCGTTGTAGCTCTTGGCTAATCGGTTTTGCTACCTGAAAATCCATGTCAGCAACCCAATAAGGAAAAACATCGCTAGTACTGTAAAAATTATTGAGCATCTCGGCTTTGTTTTTAATAAAGCTGTCTTCACCATAGTTTGATGAATCGTTAAATACAGACATGTGTTTCTCCGTTTAGTGGCGTTAATACGGTGTGTGAGCAACTATTATTTCGAATATTCCGGAAATATAGATTTATAAGACTGCAATGTCAAAATATATTTCCAACTAATTCGAAATAAATACCCTCAAGTATCTGTAGACAACCAACAGCGCAACGCTTTAGCCCACAACACAAAGCCATTGACTCAAAACAACATGAACAAAGTTTAATCTAATCATTTGTTAATATTTGATACATTTACCCCCTAGGCATTGTTGAGCAAGGCCAGTGCCGTTTGTTGCTAACTTGATTCTTGCTCACTTCGCCCCGATATTGATTATTAACCACTCTAATAAAGGTTGTTGCTGCATTCATGAATTTTTCTCGACTATCGAGCATCAAAACTAAAGCCGATGACTTAGCCAAGCTCACCATGGATAAACAGTTGCGCCTAGCGGTAACAGGTTTAAGTGGCGCAGGCAAAACGGCATTCATCACCTCTTTAGTTAACCAGCTATTATTGGGAGCCGAAAACCACCAATTGCCACTCTGGCAACTAGCCCGTGAACACCGTTTTTTGGGTTCGAAACGTACTCCACAACCTCACTTACATTTAGCCAGTTTTGATTATCAAGGCGGAATGGACGCGCTACAAAGCCAGCCTCCTCGTTGGCCCTCGCCAACTCATGGGGTAAGTGAAATTAGATTAAAACTGCGCTACAAGCCGCAATCGTTGGTATGGAGAAAACTCAACCACACCGCCACGCTTAATCTTGATATTGTCGATTATCCTGGTGAATGGTTATTAGATTTACCGCTGTTAAATATGAATTACGCCCAGTGGAGTGAGCATATTGCTTTAAGCCTCAAAGATTCACGCAAAGCTCAATTAGCCGAGCAATGGCAAGCAATGGCTCAAGCCTTAGCGCTTAACGATAATGCCGATGAAAGCCAACTGGCAGACATAGCCCAGCACTACACAGAATATTTGCATCAATGCAAAGCCGAGCTAGGCATGCATCATATTCAACCTGGCCGCTTTGTATTACCCGGGGAGTTAGCTGGTGCGCCCGTACTCGCCTTTTTCCCCATTTCACCAGAACTTGCTAAGGTAAAAGTAACCAATAAAAACAGCAATTTGGCCTTGTTGATTAAACGGTTCGAATACTACAAAGAACATGTTGTGAAACAGTTTTATCAACAGCATTTTGTAAAGTTTGACCGCCAAATCGTATTGGTAGATTGCCTTAGTCCACTAAACAGCGGTCACGATAGTTTTTGCGA
The DNA here is from genome assembly GCF_030548385.1 of Agarivorans sp. 1_MG-2023. Classification (NCBI taxonomy): domain Bacteria; kingdom Pseudomonadati; phylum Pseudomonadota; class Gammaproteobacteria; order Alteromonadales; family Alteromonadaceae; genus Agarivorans; species Agarivorans sp. 1_MG-2023. The sequence goes on from NZ_JAUOSJ010000011.1 coordinate 122,591, forward strand.
TATGCAGCTAGCAGTAAACCAAATTCTACATAGCTTTAACTACGGTCAATCAGGGGTGTTGAGGCGCTTATTTTCCCCAAAAATAGATAAACTGTTGTTTGCCGCTACCAAAGCAGATCACGTAACCCCCGAGCAGCATCAACGCTTGGTAAACCTACTCGGCGAAGTGGTTGCCGAAGGAAAACGCCACGTAAAATTTGAAGGCATTAATACCGAGATTATGGCGCTGGCGTCTATCAAAGCCACCCAAACAGGCAAAGCCCAACTCAATGGCCACACCATTAACGCAATTAAGGGCATTTTACAAAATGATGTCGATAGCCAGCAGTTAACCACTTTGTTTCCCGGAGAAGTGCCGGCCAGTTTGCCCAAACACACATTTTGGCAGCAACAAGGTTTTGAATTTAGCCCATTCCAGCCGCCGCAAGCTAGCCCTTATCAAGCGTTACCCCATATTCGCATCGACCAAGCTATTGAGTTTTTGCTAGGAGATAAATTTAAATGAATCCGCCGATTAAACAACGCCAAGTGCTTAACGCAGAACAAGATGCAAACACTCCCCTCAATCAGGAAGAAGCGCCCCTAGCCAGCAAACAAGTCATCGACGATACAGATTGGCAACAAGATCCCGAGATTGCCGACCTAGAGCCCTTAGATATAGAGCTCACGCCACAAAAAACCAGCCCTTGGTTAAAATATGGGTTTGGCGCAGCCGTCGTTATTGCAATAGGTGAACTCGCCTTAAGCCTTGCTGAACTATGGCAAAGCTCGCCCACTCGCGCCGCCATTTATAGCGTAGTATTAGCCAGTATTGTTGGCGGATTACTGACCATTGCAGTGAGAGAATTGGCAAAATTGCGCCGTTTAAAAAAGTTCCAAAAAGAGCATCAACTTGGCGAACATTACCTAGAACAAGCAACTAGCGACAGCAGCAAAGCCACAACCTATTGTGAAAACCTCTCTAAGCTACAAGGCTTAAGTGATAGCCAAGAATACCTAACCTGGAAAAACTGGCTAAACGACAGCCATAGCAGCAGTGAAATAGTCAGCTTGTACAGCGACACCGTGCTAACACCTTTAGACAACCGTGCTAAACAAGCCATAAGTAAATGGTCTGGCGAAGCCGCAGTGCTAGTGGCGATAAGCCCCTTAGCCTTGGTAGACATGCTTATCATTTTTTGGCGTAACATAAAAATGATTGAGTCAGTGGCTCAAATATACGACATTGAGCTGGGCTACTTAAGCCGGATCCGCTTAATTAAATCGGTGTTTGCCAATATGATTTATGCCGCCGCAAGCGAGGTAATCACCGATGTGGGCAGTGATTTACTAGGCGCAGAGCTTACTGCAAAGCTCTCGGGTAAAGCCGCCCAAGGTATTGGCGCAGGTTTACTTACCGCACGCTTGGGCTTCAAAACCATGGAACAATGCAGGCCAGTACCGTGGACTTTAAATAACAAACCTAAAACCAAGCAACTCAAGAACATTTTGATTGAAAGAGTGAAACAAAAACTGAGTGCTTGAAGCTAGTAATATTTAATTATCAAGTGAGCAGCTAATCCAGGCTGCTCACTCTTATTCTTTTTGAGATAAACCGAGAAAAAGCAGAGGCAAACATCTCATCTATAAGACTTTTTTGTTAATTCAGTGTAAAAAAAACACGCTAATTTACCTCAATGACTTCAATCAGCCTTTTAGTCGAAACTAATTCTTGCAAGCCTAAAAATAAACCCATACCATTAAAAACAAAAAAATCAATAAGCTTTCTTTTTAATAGCACAAAGTAAATTTGTATCACTATTAGCGTCAATAATATTGGGGCTGAACTATTAAAAGGAGTTTTCGAATGTCGGTTTTACCGAAGGTAATCCCTGCGATTATCAGTACTTGTTTCACTATGTGTAGCTTCTCGTTATACGCCGTCGACGCAAATCATAACTACGCCGAAGCACTACAAAAATCCGTATACTTTTACGATACCCAACGCTCTGGCCCCCTTCCTCGCCAAGATAACAGCTTTCTTGCTAACCCACTCCATAATGGCTTTTTACCCAACCGAGTAGAATGGCGGGGCGATTCTTATTTAGATGATGGCCAATACAACCAATTCAAACAGCAAATATCGCTCGATTTAACCGGTGGTTGGAGTGATGCAGGCGACCACGTTAAGTTTGGCTTGCCGATGGCATTTTCTGCCAGTGTTTTTGGTTGGGGTATTTTGGAGTTTTGGGATGCTTATGAACAATCAGGCCAGCTCCCTTATGCACTCGATAACATGCGCTGGGTAAGTGATTACTTTCTTAAAGCGCACGTAGCAGAGAACGAATTTTACGCTCAAGTGGGTGATGGTCAAATAGATCACTCTTTGTGGGCTCCACCAGAGGTTCAAGGGCCAGAGTTAAAACGCCTTCATGGCAAAGAAAGCTACCGCCCTGCATTAAAACTTACCTTAGAAAAACCGGGCGCCGATTTGGTGGGACAAACTGCTGCGGCACTGACTATTGCCTCAATCATTTTTAAGAAAAACAGCATCAACAACCCCAAAGATGCTGAATATGCTGCCGAGCTACTTAAACACGCAGAGCAATTATTTAGCTTCGCCTATGCCACTAAAGACTTTGATCACAATGGCAAAGGTAACCCAGGCACTTACACCAAATCATTAATAGACGACCTGGGGAACAACTACGCAGAAAGCTACTATAACTCAACGTCTGGCGCTAAAGATGAGATCCCGTGGGCGGCAGGTTGGTTATATTTAGCGACCCAAAAAGTCGACTATTTACATAAGGCAGAAGCCGGCTATACCGCGATTGCCGACAACACCGGTCACTTTGCTTGGTACCCAGCTTGGGACGACATTCGTAACGCGGTTTATTATTTAATGCAAACCGTTGCCACTCAAGACAGCTATCTTGAAGACTCAAGCCTTAGCGCTAGCGACCGCGTTAACGGCTTTTATGACTACCAACTGCATAGCACTAACTACCTTGAGCAAATGCTAAATAACAAACGTTATACTCCCGGCGGCATGGTCTATCTGGATGGTTTTGCTTCTGCGCGCGCATCAGCAATGGCCGCTATGCTTGCATTGGTTCATAGAAACCATTTAGACAAGACTCAGCAACAACTTGGTTTTCAGCAACAACTCGCCGACTTCGCCACCAATCAAATCAACTACATTTTGGGTGATAACCCATACAAAATTAGCTACATGGTGGGTTACGGCGACAACTGGCAAACCGCAGCACACCACCGCTCATCGCATGGCAGCAGCACCAATGATATTAACAACCCCACTATTCCCAAACACATTTTGTATGGCGCATTAGCGGGTGGGCCTGATGATAACGACAACTTCTCAAGTGATCGCGCTGACTTCCCAATGACAGAAGTAGCCACCGATATGAATGCAGGGTTTACCGGCGCTTTAGCTGGTATGGTAGATCTATATGGTGGCCAAGGTTTAGTTGATTTCCCTACCCCTGAAGCGCGTGGCAACAGCGGAGCGAGAATAGACGCAAAAATTGCTTACCCTAGTGGTAACGGCAATACCTCTGGCGCTTTAATCAACCTACGCCTAACTAATGAAACGGCCTACCCTCCTCAAGAATTAAGCGATATCCGTTTTCGCTATTACTTTGATATGAGCGATGAAATAGCCAAAGGTTTTAGTGCCGAGCAATTAGTGATATCCGCTTACTATGACTCGAACCAACTGAACAAAAGCTTCCCACTACATGCTTGGGGAAGTGAAAATGGCTTGTATTATATTGAGGGCTTAGGAGGCGTAATTTCTCCGGTAGGCGACAGCCAAAAAAGCGCTCAGTTAGAGTTATACATGGGTGATTACGTTCAAAGCGGTTGGGATTTCACTAACGATCCGTCAAGCCAAGGCTTAAACGCAGAAAGCTTTAGCCCTGCTGAATACATTGTGCTTTACGATGCTGAAGGCAAGATAATTTGGGGAAGTGAGCCCGCAGGTCCAATAGATCCAGTTGACCCAGTTGACCCAGTTGACCCAGTTGACCCAGTTGACCCAGTTGACCCAGTTGACCCAGCAACAGACCCGCTTATCAGCTGTACAGTCAAGCGAATTGACAATTGGACTGGCGGATTTGTGGCCTATGTTGAAGTAAATAACCAAGGCAAGCAGGCCAGTAAACACTGGCAGGTACAAGTAGATTTTGCTTTGCCTGTAGCAGTAAACAATAGCTGGAATGCTGATTTTGTGAGTGAGGCTACCTCAATAACGGCGAGCAACAAAAGCTATAACGGGGTCATTGCAACCAACGGCGTAACAGAGTTTGGCTTCCAAGGAACTTACGATGCTAATCAGAGTTTTGTTAAGCCTAGCTGTAGCGTAAAGTAATTAAAAAGCGTAACCCTAATTTCAGATAGCATTTCGCTAACGCTGAAACGTAAACCTAACCAAGGCTGCCTATTGGCGGCCTTTTTAAAGTCAACATTAAGCCAAAATACACTTTACAAAAATGAACTGCGGATGCTGAGACAAGCGCAAGAAATGCTCTGGAGATAATTCTTTTAAAGCTTCGCTGGGTTTACCCTCGCTAAGCTCACTCAGCAACATCCCGTTATTGGTAAGGGCAGAGATTAAGGCAGATAAAGAACGGCGGTAAAAACTCACAGAAACCGGTTTACCTACTGTATCCCACTCTTCGGTAATCAGCTCTGTCGCAAAATAGTTCCCACTGGGGCTGGCCTCAAAATCAATTAATGGATGATGAGTTGAAGATACAAAACACCCTTGCGGTTTAAGTACCCGTTTAACGGCGGCAAACAAAGGATTTAGATCTTCCAAGTAATGAAGCATCAGTGGGCAAATCACCACATCAAATTGCTGATCTTGCTCTTGCGGCAAGCCTTTGGCTAAATCTTGTTGATACACCTTAAGCTGCGATCCCAGCTTTTGCTTAACCAGTGACACCATTTCATCTGAGTTATCAATCGCGGTGACACTCGCCCCATTTGTTAGTAAATATTCAGCATAAACGCCAGAGCCACACCCTAAATCAAGCACATGTTTACCCTGCACATCTCCCAACATGGCTTGTAAAGAAGGTCGCTCATAATGGGCGTTATAAATATTGTCTTGAATCGCCAAATCGTACTCTTTGGCGTAAGTAGAATACATTGCAGGTTTGTTCATCAATGGCTCTGTTTGTGGAGAAAGAGAGGGTGCAGCTGTTAGGTATTCTAATGTGCTAGAACCGCTAAAACCCAGTAACCATTTTAGGTAGGGGTAATAATCAGAGCTAACAATTTCAAAGCCTTTTGCTAGGTAAAGCTTTTTGGCTCTTGGGTTGCTATCAATAACGTCTAAACGAACCCGTTCAAACCCTAACTCTGTAGCATGCTCAACAATTTTATCGAGAAGCATAGAGCCAAGGCCTAAGCCACGATAATCCTCGGCAACAACAATTCCGTCCATTACTAAGGTTTTTGCGCTCGCTTTACGTTCAAACAAACTAAACACCGCTGCAGCCCAAAGCCCTTTAATCGTGCCCAGAATTCGGGATAAACCAGCCCAAGCAATACCTGATGTAAAGCTACCTTGCGGTGTTTGAAAACCCGCGACAGCCACCACTTTTTGTTGATGCATCACAACAAACGAATACTCCGGATTAAACGCCTCAGCTAATACCTTAACCCGCACACTCTGTTGGTTAATCGCCAAAGCAAACTTTTGTCCAAAAGCCTGCTCGTAAAGCTCGGCAACCGCTACACGGTATTCTTCAGACCAGCTATGTTGAAGCAATAAATCATCAGCAATAGTTTTCACAACAAGTCCTTGTTATAGGCTAAGCAGCAATACCTTTACGTAGCCAAACAACTACACAAAACAACGCTATGGCTTAATGTTCAGTTCCATAATCCAATCATCCATCACGTAACCTTGACCAATATCTGCACATTCTTCTCTTACTTTAACAAAGCCCATTTTTAAGTAAGCAGCAATTGAGTCGTGATTATGTCGGTTTACTGTAAGGTTTACGTTTGAAGCACCATTGTCTTTAGCAAACTGCTGAGCAAACGCCATTGCCGCTTTTCCCACACCTAAACCACGCGCCGAATGACGCACATACAGTTTACTCAAAAATAAACCACTTCCTGTCAATTGAATACCCAGGTACCCCGCGTTATCGCCATTCTGTTGCAATAAGTAATAGTGGTAATTCTCTGATTTAATTTGCTCACTAATTCTGTCTAAAGAATGATAGTTAGCCAGCATATACTCCACCTGGTCTTTCCCAATAATCGGCGTGAAGTGCTCAAGCCAAATCTCTCTGGCCAGCGCAGCCACAGTTTGAATATCTTGCGAAGAACGAATTGGGAATAAGGTCATTATATTTCCTTTTGTAATGCGGATTTCTCGCTAACTTGGTAGAGATGAGTTGAATCACGATGGTGAAGTCATTCGGTGTCAGTAACTAAGAATAGGCATGCGGTTTTTTACAACAACATCCGTTCAACACTTGGTAAGTCGAATGATGGTTACTTGGGCTTTTCTTTGCGGATAAGCATGTCCAAGTACTTAGTAAACCGTTTTAATCTGGTATCAGGTTTCTTGGCACTGATTAATCCATAAGCGATAACATAACGACTCGATTTAGTAAGGGTATCAAAAAACGCTTTCGCTTGAGGCTTGTCCTCTAGTGCTTCGAGAAAATCTATTGGCACTTCCATTTCACTTACCACATAAGCGCTTTCCCAGCGCCCGTCAGCTTTAGCTTCCCGAATATGCACAAGCCCAGCTTCCATCATGCGGTTTTCCGCAATCAAGCGCTCTGCATGCTCGGTGTTTCTTTTAGACCAGTTACTGCGTTTCTTTCTAGGTGTAATGCGTTGAACATAAGCCTGCTCATCGATGGACTTCTTAATACCATCAATCCATCCCCAACATAGCGCCTCAATAACAACATCATTCCATGCCACGCTCTCAATTCCGCTATTTTTCTTGAATATCTTTACCCAAAGTTCAGTTTTGGAATCGTGGTTTAGTCGCAGCCAATCGCCAAGATCTTGGGGTGTAGCAAATGACATAGTGTTCAATGAATCTGCCTCAGGCATAAATGAAGGTCTCTTTGGTATCCCATCCCGCTAACAGAGAATTAAACCGAAGTGTTTGGCCGTGCGTAAAGCTCATGCTTGCGTCACCGTAACAAATTTAAGTGTCTTTTTATCTAGAAACAAAAATATTCATGCGCACTTAACGATCCAGTTTATGATGTTCAGAATATCTTAACTGCCTGAAAATTATCAACTATGAATAGATTAAAGTATGAATGCGCAGGAAAAAGAACGAACGATACGGCACTCGATATGTAAACACAGTAGCCATACAGAATCGCTGCTTGTTTTTAGACTTAAGCACTCTGCTCGGCGCTGAGTTATTAAGCATTGATCTAGTTTATACAGTCGTCATATTTTTAGTGTAAAATCGCCGCTCGTTTATGCAATGTTCGCTGTTAGCTAACGCTGTCTGGTTTAGCTCTTACCAAAGGTTTGCCCCAAATATGATTAAACTTATTGCCCTAGATATGGACGGCACACTTCTCAATGACGAGAAAAAAATTACCCCTCGTACTTATCAAGCTATTCAACAAGCTAAACAAGCGGGTGTAAAAGTAGTGCTTGCCTCTGGCCGCCCACTACAAGGCTTGCGCCCTTACCTTGAGCAATTAGAACTGACCAGTGATGAAGACTTTGTAATCTCTTACAATGGCTCATTAGTGCAGCGAGTGGGCAGCGGTGAAGTGATTCATAAAACCACGTTACTTGGTTCCGATGGTATTTTTTTAGCTCGTATTGCTGAGCAGTTGGGCGTTTTTGTTCACGCCTTTTCGGCTGAACACGGCCTCATTACCCAGCAACACAACCCATGGACAGACATTGAATCATCAATTAATGGCATGGACGTAAAAGAAATTGATTTTGCTAGTTTAGATGCCAACGATGCATTAACTAAAATTATGTTCGTTGCAGAAGAAAGTGTATTAGACAAAGCGATTGCTAATTTACCTGCAGAGTTACGCGAGCAATACACCGTGGTTCGTAGCGCGCCTTTCTTCCTAGAGTTCTTAAACATTAACAGCAACAAAGGTGTGGGTGTAGAGCAGCTTGCCAAAATACTAAACTTGGATGCTTCTCAAGTGATGTGTGCAGGTGACGCCGACAATGATCGTCATATGCTGCAATACGCTGGGTTAGCAGTGGCCATGGGCAACGCCGATGAAGAGATCAAAGCCATGGCAAACTACATTGCACCAAGTAATAAAGAAGATGGCGTAGCCGTTGCGATTGAAGAAAAGGTGTTAAATGCGCTGTGCGTAGCCAATAGCAGCAATTAAATAGCCACAAACATTAAAAAGGAGTACAGACAATACCGTGCTCCTTTTTAATATACTGTTTTTAATCGAACTCAATCACATCCCTTATCTTCACACCCTACCATCGTCACATTTTTAGACGCGTAATAACGAACAAGCAAAGTAACAATTGCAACCAACATCAACATCAAGCTGACTAATAGCAGTGTTTTTGATAGCAGTGCTTGGTAAGGGCTGAGTTTGGGATGAATCATCAACCATTTTCCGCTCAATAATAAAACTAAACACCAGGTTACCGAGCTCGTCATACTGATAAAAAAAGTTCTCCAAACACTCAGCTTAGATAAACCCATTAGCATCGGCGTTAATACTCGCACAAACGGGATGAAACGCGAGACAAACAGTGACAAAAATCCATATCGCTGCAACAGACCTTTGGCTCTGGGTAAAGACTCATCTGGAAGTACCCGATGTAGAAAGGGAACCAATTTAGTTTTATTCAAATATCGGCCTTGTATATAGGCGTTAATACTGCCTAAAGACGCCGCTAAACAAAGTACGCCAGCTGCTGGGTAGAAATCCAAAATACCTAGCCCAACTAAGCCACCAACAAACAATACCAAGCTATCGCCGGGTAAAGGCAGAAATACAAAACTTGATTCAAGTAATAAAATAAACCCCAGCAGTAACAAAAAACCTTTTAGTGAACTCACTTGTTGTAAGGTATCGAAATCGTGGTGCCAAATCGCAATAAATATGTCTTGCATAACGCACGGTATCCTCAAAAATGAAAACAACCTTGTGCCTAATAGACACAAGGCGAGAATGGGTATTACTCAAACATCAGTATTATGTAAGCAACAAACAGAATCAGGTGAGCAACCCCATTAAGCGAATTGGTTCTGCCGCTACTAAAGCTCACGCTAGCCATCAATAAGGTGATTGCCAACAACACCATTTCAGCAGGTGCTAAGCCGAGCTGTATCGGTTGCGCGATAACATGAGAAATGAGTAACACCGCCGGCACCGTTAACGCAATGGTGGCTAACACCGAACCGAAAAACAGATTAAGAGCCCGCTGTAACTGGTTGTTTAAGGCGGCTTTGGCGGCGCCTACCGCTTCTGGCGCTAAAATTAACACCGCAACAATAAGTCCCCCCAAGGCTGGTGGCGCACCTAGTAGGCTCACAGTGCTATCAATTGGAAAAGCTAAGCTTTTTGCCAATAAAATCACCACCAACAAATAGCCTACTAACATAATTGAGTGGTAAAGATTACTGCCTAGCGGCCCATGAAAGTCGTGCTCATCTTGGTGGTCTTCGTCCATAAAAAAGTGAGTATGGCTGCGGGTTTGAATAAACAAAAACACACCATACAAACCCACTGAAGCCAACACTAAGGTAATAGTGAGCGGGGCCGACATAGCGCCTAGCGCACTTGTGCTAGTAAAGTTAGGCAATACCAAACACAACAAGGCCAAGGGGATAATCGCCACAAGGTAAGATTTCAAGCCCTCGGAATTGTATTTCTGAGTGTGATACTTCAGCCCACCCAGCAATAACGTTATCCCCACCAGCCCATTGAATACCGTCATCACAACGGCAAACATGGTATCTCGCGCCAGTACAGGGTTAGCTTCACCGGTGAGCATCACCGACGAAATCATCACCACTTCAAGCAAGATCACCGACAAAGTTAAAATCAAAGTACCGTATGGATCACCAAGCTTTATCGCCAAGGCATCAGAATGCCTCACCACTGCAAATATCGCCGCCATTACCACCACAAACAGTCCAGCAGTAAGCACCATACCAGGCCAAGCGCTCATATGATTTTGCAGCAAACCATCGCCACCGCTTTTAAACAGTAAAACGGTGATAACCCCCAACAACAATACCCATTCTTTTTTCAAATATTGGCTCATGGCAAGGCCTCTTCTGGGTTACGAGCGACTAGCTGATAATGTTTAGGATCAATACCAATTAACTGGGGTAGCGTTACGCCTAAGGAGATAGACGACCAAGTTCCACTCACGATGCCCAAACACAAGGCAATGGCAAAACCTTCTAAAGCTGGCCCACCCAGTAACCACAAACTCGACACCGTGACTAAGGTGGTACCCGAGGTGATTAAGGTTCTTGAGAACGATGCGCGAAGGGCATCATTAATCAATTCATTGGCACTGCCTTTGGGTTTGGCTTTAAACAACTCTCGAGCTCGGTCGGCGATAATAATGGAGTCGTTCAGTGAGTAGCCGAGCACCGCAAGAACCGCCGCAAGAATGGTTAAGTTAAACTCGAACTGAGTCACCGAAAACAAACCTAATACAATCACCACATCGTGAACTAGGGCAACCAACGCCCCCAGAGCCAATCGCCATTCAAAGCGATAACTTAAGTACAGCATGGTTAATACAAAGCACGCCAGAATGGCTAAACCACCTTGTTCAAGCATGTCTTGCCCCACTTGCGGGCCAACAATGCTGCTATTTAGCACTTCTACTGAATCGCTAAACGAGCCAAGAGTAAGCATCAAACTTTGGCTATGTTCACCCACTTGGTTGTAACGAAGGATCCAGCGCCCGGGCTCTGTGGCGCTAATTAGCTGAACATCTTGCTGCAGAGCTTGATTGAGCAAAGGGCTTAGCTCACTGGCGCTTAAGTGAGGGTCTAAGCGAACCTCTGCCACCACGCCACCGGTAAAGTCGAGCCCCCAATTTAAGCCCTTAAACGCAATAAAGGCGGTGGCCACCACAAACAGTAATAGCGATATGGCAGACATACTTAATCGAGTACGCGTCAGTAATGAATGAGAAATAGTCATAATTAAACCTTTACGTCACGGCGTTTATCACGCCCCCAAATGAGATTGATGATCGCTCGTGATAAAAACACACCGGTAAACATACTGGTCAACAAGCCTAAGCCCAGAGTTACGGCAAAGCCCTGCACCGGGCCATTACCAATGGCATACAAGGCTAAAGCCACAATCATAGTGGTGAGGTTGGCGTCAAAAATAGAGGTAAAAGCGCTTTGGAAGCCTTTGTCTATGCTTTGAGCAAAGGTTCGGCCCTCGCGCATTTTGTCTTTAATTCGCTCAAAAATAAGCACGTTAGTATCAACCGCCATGCCCACGGTTAATACCATTCCTGCAATACCGGGCAAGGTAAGCACCGCCCCTGGCAGTAACGCAATTAAACCAAACAAACAAACCATGTTTGCCAGCAGTGCTAGGTTTGCTACCCAGCCCATTTTTCTATACCAAACCGCGATAAAGCTCAGGGTAAGCGCCAAACCCAAAGCCAATGCAGCAAAGCCATTTTGAACATTCTCCGCACCTAAAGAAGGGCCAATGGTGCGTTCTTCAATAATGGTTACCGGAGCAGTAAGTGAGCCCGCCCTTAGCAGTAAAGCGAGTTCTTGGGCGTCTTGCATACTCCCCGCCCCAGTGATGCGAAAACGGCTGCCCAACTGAGACTGAATTGTTGCTACGCTAATCACTCGGCTAACTTGCTGGCTCTCGCCATTAGCATCCCTGCTGTATTCGTTGTACAAGGTAGCCATTGGCTGGCCGATATTCGCTCTCGAAAACTGCGACATTTTTCTACCGCCACTGCCATCGAGAGAGATATTTACTTCGGCTGCGCCCATTTCACCTAGATTGGCCCGCGCATCAATAATGTGCTCTCCCCCTAAAATCGCTTGGCGGTTTATTTCTAAAAGAGCGCCACTGTTATCGGGCACCGTTTGGGTATGCAGCGAGCGCATTTCAGGCAAGGAGTGAAACGACAATGATGCAGTAGCGCCAATCACATCTTTTGCTGCTGCGGGATCTTGCACACCCGGTAGCTCGATTCTTATCCTATCTAGACCTTGGCGCTGAACCGAGGCTTCGGTAATGCCCAGCTCGGTAATCCGACCACGCATAATTTGCAGGTTTTGTTGCACAATTAACTGGCGTAAGGTGGACTTTTCATCGTCCGATAAAGACAAGGTCAGCGTATTGCCGCTAAATCGGCTATCCCAGTGCGAGAATTGCTGGCGAGCTAAATTACGAGCGGCTGCTACCTGCTCGTCATTGTATACAGTGACCTGTACGGCATCATTTACTTGTCGGCTTCTGCTTGCTCGAATATCAGCACTAAAGGCATCCATCACCGACTGCCGATGCGCTTGGTATACTGGCTCCATATCTACTTCCAGCAGAAACTGCACACCTCCGCGTAAATCCAACCCTAGGGCAATGGGCGAAAAGCCAGCGTTAAGTAACCACTGCGGAGCCGCAGGGTCCATAGCTAAAGCTATTGTCGTGTTTTCGGGAAGGTGCGGTATCAGTGCCGACTGCGCCTTAGCTTGCTCACTTTGGTCGTTTAGCAGCACAACGGTGCGATCATCTTGTTGGTTAATCGCAGCCGGCACTATTCCTTGTTTCTTCAAGTAACTAGCGACTTCGGTGGCGTCAATGACTTGCCCACGATGATTAATATGCAAAGCAGCCTGCTCTCCATACAGTGAGGGCAAAGCGCTTAGCAACATCACCAGTAAAGTAAAGGCAAGAACGATGTACTTCCATTTCGCATAGCGATTAATGGTAGGTCGATTGTGTGTTTTCAATGGAAACTCTCTCAAACGAAAAAATCAGTACACGCAGACAACTAAGCCACAACACTCATCAATTTGAGCGTCGCTCTTAGGCACACAATAAACCCCTTGATAGGTGCTACTTAATGCGGTCTTAGTGCAAGTATTTTGGGTTCAACTGAACCTGAAGTGAGAGTTAACTAGGGCGAGTATGCTTTTGAGAATAAAGCGTATTGGCTTCTTTCCAGCCGGATAAGCGAGAGCGAGACTGAGCCGTATGACTGGTCCAATGAAGCTGAGTGGCAAGCGGCCGCTGGGCTTGGGTCGCTAGCTGTAGTAATGGTGGACTAAGAAAAGCAATTAATAAGAAGTATTCAGGCACTACGCCTTGGTCAGCACAGTTGTCTGTACTCACCAACTTTCTGGATATAGATAGAAAATAATGACCCGATGTTGAATTAAGTAAGGGGCCATGTTCATCAGTTAAAGGGGCAGATTCCGGGTGAGTAAAAACAGCCTCTTCCAAAACCAGCGGAGTCTCAACATCATGCCATTTTTCACTATGTGATAGGTACTCATCAGCGCTCACCATGTTTACACACAGCGAAAATAGTAACGCGATGAAAAGTTGGTACCAATATCTAAGCAATTATTTTCTGTATAAATAGTAAAGACGCTGCAAGATACCACGGATACAACACAATATTTTGACCTTGATACATATTTTAAAAATAAAAACCAACAAACAAAGAAAATAAAGAGTAAACGCAAAACTCGAACCCTAACCCTCGCCACTAAAACCTGCTAAAAAAATGACATTTCACTTAGCTTTTTGTTTGCTCGGTAACCTATTTGCCATAAATAAGTCACCCAATTGACATGTCTAGATAAGCTGGTTGTCATAATTGGAGCCTAATTTATTGTTCAAAACAACGGCAGGATCGTGTTATGAGCAATCAAGTAATCGCAGTACAGCAGTTGAATAAGCACTTTGAGTCTAACCACGCGTTAAAGAGTGTTGACCTCAGTGTTCAACAAGGTGAAATGGTAGCATTGCTTGGGCCTTCGGGCTCAGGTAAATCCACCCTGCTACGCCACCTTAACGGCCTAGTGAGCAGCGACAAAAACACCAAAGGTTACATTGAAGTGCTCGGCACACCTGTGCAGCGCGACGGAAAGTTTTGTAAAACAGTACGCAAGAGCCGCAGCCAAACGGGCTACATTTTCCAGCAGTTTAATTTAGTCAGCCGCTTAAGCGTTCTGCAAAACGTATTAATTGGTGCACTAAGTGCCACGCCTAGTTGGCGCAGCCTTACTGGTCGCTTCACCTTTGAGCAAAAACGCCAGGCACTAGCAGCATTAAAACGGGTAGGTTTAGCGCAGTTTGCCCTGCAACGAGTATCCACCTTATCGGGCGGCCAACAACAGCGAGTAGCCATTGCTCGTGCACTGATGCAAAAAGCCAAAATCATTCTAGCCGACGAACCCATTGCGTCATTAGATCCCGAATCGTCACGTATTGTGATGGAAATTCTCACCGACATTAATCAACAAGAAGGCATCGCAGTAGTGGTGACCTTACACCAAGTTGACTACGCCAAGCGTTATTGCCCACGAGTAGTGGCCTTAAAACTGGGCGAAGTATTTTACGACGGCCCCAGTGAACAATTAGATGAAGCCCAGTTAGCGGCTTTATATGGTTCAAAAGCCAACTTTGAAACAACCGATAACCAAGACCAAGCAGTACCTCAATTATGGCCACAGATGGCCTAAACCCAATTAATAAGGAGATAGATGGCATGTTAAAGCTAATCAAGCAGACAGCCTTTGCAACTGCGGTAGTTGCCGCAGCAGTAAGTTCAACCATGGTTTCAGCTGCTGAAAAAGCGATGGACACCATCAACTTTGGGATTATTTCTACTGAGTCTCAGCAAAACCTAAAAACCACTTGGACACCGTTTCTAGAAGCGATGGAAGAAAAAACAGGTTTTAAAGTTAAAGCCTTTTTCGCTCCTGACTACGCCGGCATTATTCAAGGCATGCGTTTCGACAAAGTAGACGTAGCTTGGTACGGCAACAAATCTGCGATGGAAGCAGTTGACCGCGCTGGCGGCGAAATTTTCGCACAAACCGTAGATGCTTCTGGCAACCCAGGGTACTGGAGTGTTTTGGTTACCCATAAAGACAGCCCGTTAAATACGCTTGAAGACGTTATTGCTAAGCGCAGCGACCTCACTTTTGGTAACGGCGATCCAAACTCTACTTCTGGTTTCTTAGTCCCGTCATACTACGTATTTGCCCAAAACAACATTTCAGTGTCTGACTTTAAACGCAGCATGAACTCGGGCCACGAAGCCAATGCTTTAGCCGCAGCCGCTAAGCAAGTAGATGTAGCAACAGGCAATACCGAAAACATGGACCGCCTAGAAATTACTGCACCAAAGAAATTTGAGCAGCTAAAAGTGATTTGGAAATCTCCACTTATTCCTTCAGACCCGATCGTGTGGCGTAAAAACCTACCGGAAAGTGTGAAAGGCGAAGTTTACGACTTCTTCATGGAATACGGCACCTCTGGTGATGCTAAAGAATTAGCCGTACTAGAAGCACTACAGTGGGCCCCGTTCAAAGCCTCAAGCGACCTTCAACTGTTGCCTATTCGCCAATTGGTATTGTTCAAAAACCGCATCGTGACTGAAAACGACAGCAAAATGTCGAAAGCAGAAAAAGCGGCAGAGCTAGCCGTTATCGACGCCCAACTTGCTGATTTAAACCGCAAGCAGAGCGCAATTACCGCGATGGCTAAATAGTTAAAAGCTAGCTGGGTGAAAGCCCAGCTTTTTTAAAGCCAACTTATCTAGACATGTTGAGAGCGTGAAATGAATATCGAAGCAAGCATTCTTAATCCAAATACTAAACCCTCTTGGTTGAGCCTACTATTCTGGGGTATTGCCATTGCAGGTTTAGCCTGGAGTTGGCAAGGCGCAGAAATAGCGCCAATGAAAATTTATAACGACGCCGGCAATATGGCGGAGTTAGCCAGTGACTTCTTCCCGCCAGACTTTAGCGATTTAAATTACTACCTAGAAGAAATGTTAATCACCCTGCATATCGCTATTTGGGGCACTATTTTCTCAATATTCCTGTCGGTTCCTTTTGGCTTAATGTGTGCCGAGAATATGGTGCCAGCGTGGGTATATCAACCAATGCGCCGCCTCATGGATGCCGCTCGCGCGATTAACGAAATGGTATTTGCCATGTTGTTTGTGGTCACCGTGGGTCTAGGTCCATTTGCTGGGGTAATGGCCTTGTTTATTCACACCACCGGGGTACTTGCCAAACTGTTCTCAGAAGCCGTTGAAGCGATAGACCCTGGCCAAGTTGAAGGCGTGCGCGCCACTGGTGCCAATAAGCTAGAAGAAATTGTATACGGAGTCATCCCCCAAGTGCTGCCGCTATGGATCTCGTTCTCCCTCTATCGTTTCGAATCTAACGTACGCTCCGCCACCGTTGTAGGCATGGTAGGCGCGGGAGGCATTGGCGTTATTTTGTGGGAAAGCATTCGAGGATTTATGTTCCCGCAAACTTGCGCCGTGATGATCATTATTGTGGCTACCGTGAGCCTGCTGGACTTTGCCTCACAACGCGTTAGAAAACTGTTTATTTAGGTGAACTGAACCATGCCTCGTTATCAAGAAATAGCCTTGAGCTTAGAAAAAGAAATTAGCCATGCGTATCAAGCGGGCCAATACCTGCCGCCCGAGCAACGTTTGGCCGAGCGCTATCAGGTTAATCGCCACACCTTGCGACGCGCCATTGATGAACTGGTGCTAAAAGGTTGGCTACTGCGCCAACAAGGCAAAGGGGTAATGGTGCTGAGTAAGCCAGTACGCTACCCATTGCATTCGGGATCTAAGTTCACCGATAACTTACTTAGCGCAGGTGCTAAACCCAATAGCCGCCTATTAAGCTTTATTCGCACCAATGCCAATCAACCGGTCGCTAAAGGCTTAGGCGTGGAGTTGGCCAGCCCGGTTATTCAGCTTAAAACCCTACGTTTTATCGACCAAGTACCGATTAGTATTGTGTTTCACCATCTGCGTTTAGGCGAGCACGAGGCACATTTAAGCCAATACCAACAAGGCTCGTTACACAGTTTTCTAAAGCAACACTGCAATATAGAACTGCGTCGTCAGCAAACTGTTGTTGGGGCGCAACTGCCTAACAATGAAGACCAAGCCTGCTTGCAAATTGATGCCAGTAATCCTTTGCTCACCCTGCAAACCGTCAATGTAGATCAGCAACATCAAGCCTTTGAATTTTCCATTTCTCATATTAGAGCTGAGCTAGTAGAGCTTAGCCTGGAGCACCCTTTATGAGCCACTCACAAACCCAGCAACCATCATCCGAACATTCAATACGTCAGCACTGGATGGCCGTTTTAGCTAATGCTTCTTACCCAGCGTTAGTTAGCCGCTGGCAACAGCTTAACTTAGACCCTGAGTGCGAAATAATTCGCCAGCCAGAAGTTGGCCTAGCCCGTTTGCAAGGGCGCGTTGGCGGCACTGGCGAACGCTTTAATTTAGGCGATACCACCATTACTCGTGCTGCGGTGCGTTTACCTAATGGCACGCTAGGTTATGGCTATTTACGCGGTCGAGCCAAGCAACACGCACTGTTGTCGGCGGTTATTGATGCCCTAATGCAAAACCGAGAATACGCCCCTAGCT
This sequence comes from Agarivorans sp. 1_MG-2023, assembly GCF_030548385.1. Lineage (NCBI taxonomy): Bacteria > Pseudomonadati > Pseudomonadota > Gammaproteobacteria > Alteromonadales > Alteromonadaceae > Agarivorans > Agarivorans sp. 1_MG-2023. The sequence goes on from NZ_JAUOSJ010000011.1 coordinate 140,249, forward strand.
TGCAGGAGGCGGTAATTCAGCCGCTGGCCGAACTACAGCAACAAGCAAAACATAAAACGGCTGAACACGCAGCCCAATCAAAAGTCGATTTCTTCACGGTTGTAAGAGGAGAAGATTAATGCAGCACATTGAATCTGGATTTATCGACGGCATACATAATGCCCAACAATGCTTTCGTTACATCCTTAAAGCCTTAAGCGAGCCTGGCACCGTGGTTACGCTAAACAAACACCCCGGTTTTTCGCCGCTAAATGCCGCCGCGAGCCAAATAATAATGAGCTTGTGCGACCAGCAAACGGGCGTGTATTTAAGCTCAGCACTTGCCGAATCAAGAGACGGTTTAGAGCAAGCTTGGCATAATTTGGCCTTTCACAATGGCGTTTCCTCAACGCCTATGGAGGAAGCCGATTACCTAGTGGTCAGTGGCATTGAAGATCTTAACTTACAACGTGTTAAGGCTGGCACAGATGCCAGCCCCGAGCTGAGTGCCAGCGTATTAGTTCAAACTACCGGTTTTGATAAGGGGCCTCGTTTTCGCTTAAGCGGACCCGGCATTAAACATAGCGTAGAGCTACAACTGGGTGAACTTAGTGACAGCCTAGTGAACTACTTGCTTAAGCCCAGCCATCGCTACCCTCTCGGTATTGATTTTATGTTCTGCCATCAGCAGTCGCTGGTGGCCATTAGTCGTACCACCAAGCTGGAGTTAATCTCATGTATGTAGCGGTAAAAGGTGGCGAAAAAGCCATCGAAGCAGCCCATAAACTGCAAGCCGAGCGCCGCCGTGGAGACACCGATATAGCGGAATTAAGCGTTGAGCAAATTAGCCAACAGCTCAGCTTAGCGGTTGAACGCGTAATGACCGAAGGTGGTATTTTCGACCGTGAACTGGCAGCGCTGGCGATTAAGCAAGCCAGTGGCGATCAAATCGAAGCAATATTTTTACTACGCGCCTATCGTACTACTTTGCCACTGTTGGCCACATGCGAGCCATTAAATACCAACAACATGCAGGTACAAAGGCGCGTTTCAGCCACCTATAAAGACTTGCCTGGCGGCCAACAACTGGGCCCGACATACGATTACAGCCACCGCTTATTGGACTTTAGCTTACTGGCTGAGCAACAAGCCGACAACAAGGCTGAACCGCCAGCGGCTGGGGCTTCAATCCAAGGTGATAACTCACAACAAGCCTTTAGCAAAGTATTCTCCTTGTTAGAACAACAAGGCCTAGCCAAGCCCGAAGTAGATGAAGGCGATGAACCCGCCGACATTACTCAGCAAGCCATTAGTTACCCTTGTTCGCGGGCAGCTCGCTTGCAACAACTCAGCCGAGGCGACGAGGGATTTTTGCTGTCACTAGCCTACTCCACTCAGCGCGGATACGGCCGTAACCACCCCTTTGCTGGTGAAATTCGCAGCGGCGAAGTGGCCATAGAGATATGCCCTGATGAGCTGGGTTTTACTATAGAAATTGGCAGTATCACCCTTACCGAATGTGAAATGGTAAACGGTTTTGTTAGCCCAGAGGATGAAGACAGCCACTTTACCCGTGGATATGGTTTAGCGTTTGGCTTTAGCGAGCGTAAAGCCATGGCTGTGGCGCTGCTAGACCGCTCGCTACAAACCGAGAAATATAACGAGCCCGTTACCAGCCCCGCTCAAGATGAAGAATTTGTATTGGCTCACGCCGACAACGTAGAAGCCGCTGGTTTTGTTTCCCACTTAAAACTGCCGCACTACGTTGATTTCCAATCTGAATTAGAACTGCTGCGCAAAATGCGCCAGCAAGGAGCAAACCATGACCAGCTATAGCCAACAAGCAGCTGCGTTAAACAACGATACTCAGCAATACAACTTTGCTTACTTGGATGAGCAAACCAAACGGATGATCCGCCGCGCCATACTAAAAGGCGTCGCGATTCCGGGCTACCAAGTGCCATTTGGTGGGAGAGAAATGCCAATGCCTTACGGTTGGGGCACTGGCGGCATAATGCTTAGCGCTTCCATATTGGGCCAAACTGATGTGCTAAAAGTGATTGACCAAGGCGCCGATGACACCACCAATGCTGTGTCTATTCGCCAGTTTTTTAGCAAAGTGTGTGACATTGCCACCACCGAAAAAACCGAGCAAGCCAGCGTCATTCAAACCCGCCACCGCATTCCAGAACAAGCCTTAAGTAATGACCAAATCTTGGTGTTCCAAGTGCCTATTCCTGAGCCTTTGCGCTTTATTGAGCCACGCGAAACCGAAACCAAGAAAATGCACGCGCTTGAGGAATACGGCTCAATGCAAGTAAAGCTCTACGAAGACATTGTTAAGTACGGTTACATTGCCACCAGCTACGCCTACCCAGTGAACGTGCATGGTCGCTACCTAATGGATCCCTCGCCAATCCCTAAGTTTGATAATCCCAAGTTACATCAATCGGAAGCCTTGATGATTTTTGGTGCCGGTCGTGAAAAACGCATTTACTGCATACCGCCCTATACCGATGTGCACAGTCTCGATTTTGAAGACCATCCATTTTGCATTCAGCAGTGGGACGAGCCATGCAGCTTGTGCGGCAGTCACGATACCTTTTTAGATGAAGTACTTATCGACGACCAAGGCCAACGCATGTTTATTTGCTCGGATACCGACTTCTGCCAGAAGCAGCAAGCCGCAGCACAAGGAGTTAATCATGACTAAGCTAGCCAGCGCATTGAACACCAATACACCACAAGCCGCAGCGCTATACGCAGAGCAGGAAACTCCGCTATTAAAAACCACTAATTTAAGCATGTTATATGCGCCAGGCAAGGGTTTTGAAGCGGTGGATTTGGAGCTATTCCCCGGCGAAGTATTAGCCATTGTTGGTGAATCAGGTTCAGGCAAAACCACCTTGTTAAAATCCTTGTCGGGACGTTTAGCGCCGCAAACGGGCAGCGTTGGCTTTAACGCTGAAGCAAACAGTGAAGCCTCACTCTATCAAATATCCGAAGCCGAGCGCCGTCGCTTAATTCGCGAAAATTTTGGCATTGTGCACCAACACCCCATGGACGGTTTACGCCCTCGCGTATCGGCGGGTGGCAACATTGGTGAGCGTTTAATGGAAGTGGGCGCGCGCAATTACAGCGACATTCGCCAACAAGCACTCACCTGGCTAAAAGCCGTTGAGATTGATGAAAGTCGCATCGACGACATGCCCCTCACCTTTTCTGGCGGCATGCAACAACGCCTGCAAATTGCCCGCAACTTGGTCACTCACCCCAAGCTGGTATTTATGGACGAACCCACCGGCGGATTGGATGTTTCGGTACAGGCGCGCTTGTTAGATTTAATTCGCAATTTAGTCACCGAACTGCAACTCGCGGTGGTTATCGTTACTCATGACCTAGCGGTAGCGAGGTTGTTGGCACATCGAATTATTGTGATGAAACAAGGCCAAGTTGTAGAAAGTGGCCTTACCGACCGAGTATTAGATGACCCGCGTCACCCCTATACACAACTACTGGTTTCATCGGTACTTCAACAATAGGTACATCAACAATAACGCTTAGCTAACAAGGAGTTTTCATGGAACCGCTAATGATTGCTAAAAACATCGACAAAACCTTTGTGTTACACAACCAAGGGGCTGCACGCTTACCGGTTTTACGCCAACAAAATGTAGAGATTTTTGCCGGAGAATGCCTAGTACTAAACGGCAGCTCTGGTTCAGGTAAATCGAGCTTATTACGCTCGCTCTATGGCAACTATCAAATAGACCAAGGCGAACTGCTGATTCGCCAAGGCGAGCAATGGCTAGATATGGCCAAGGCTGAGCCACGCCAAATTATTACACTGCGACGCAATACCATAGGTTGGGTAAGCCAATTCTTACGGGTTATTCCTCGCTTGTCAGCCCTAGATATTGTGATGCAGCCAATGCTAGAGAACGGCATTAGCGAGCACCTTGCCAAACCCAAAGCACAAACCTTACTGCACCAACTTAACGTGCCCGAGCGCCTTTGGAGCTTAGCGCCTGCTACTTTCTCTGGTGGCGAGCAGCAACGGGTGAATATTGCCCGTGGCTTTGCCCTCGACTATCCAATTTTATTACTCGACGAACCTACAGCATCACTAGACAAACACAATGCCCAGCAAGTGGTTGAGTTGATACTTGCCGCAAAACAACGTGGTGCAGCCATTGTGGGAATTTTCCATGATGTATGGGTGCGAGAGTTAGTCGCCGACCGATTGCACAACATGCAAGAACCCTCTCAACTAGCAGGATAAACCCATGATTATTACCAATGTAAATATGATTCTGGAACACGAGGTTGTGAAAGGTTCATTAGAAGTACGCGAAGGCCGAATTGTGGCACTTAGCGATACGCTTAGCCAACACAGCAGCGCAGTTAATGGCGATGGCGCTTATTTGCTGCCGGGTTTAATTGAGTTACATACCGACAATCTAGAAAAGTTTTTTACCCCTCGGCCAAAAGTAAATTGGCCCAGCGGTTCAGCCATGGCCAGTCATGATGCGCTGATGGTATCGAGTGGCATTACTACGGTGTTAGACGCTATCGCACTTGGTTACATTAATGACCACGGCACCCGTTTGGCCAACCTAGAACGGATGTTACATACCATTGTAAATAGCCAGCAGCGAGGAGATAACCGCGCAGAGCATTTACTGCATTTACGTTGTGAGTTACCCAATGCAGATACCGCCAACATCTTCGAAACCTTAGTAGAGCAAGGGCCAGTAGCCATGGTCTCACTAATGGATCACACACCTGGGCAACGCCAATTTGTAGATAGTGAAAAATACCGTACCTACTACATGGGCAAATATGGCCTTAACGACCAAGAGATGGCACGTTTTGAAGCTGAACAAACCGAGGCTTCAGAACTATGGTCTGATAAGAATCGCAAACACATTGCTGCATCGGCACGAGAACGCGGTATAGCCTTAGCCAGCCATGATGATGCCACCGTAGAACACGCGCTTGAGTCAGCAGCACTAGGCTGTGCAGTTGCCGAATTCCCAACTACCGTCGCTGCAGCTAAAGCGTCTCATGAAGGTGGTTTACAAGTGATGATGGGCGCACCAAATATTGTTCGCGGCGGTTCTCATTCAGGCAATGTGGCGGCAGCAGAGCTGGCGCGCGAAGGTGTATTAGATATTCTTTCTTCAGACTATTACCCCATGAGCATGTTAGATGCCGCCTACCAAGTGGCCAATATGGAAGATAATCATTACGACCTTTGCCAAGCGATTCAAATGGTGAGCTTAACGCCTGCGCTAACCTTAGGTATGGATGACCGAGGCAGCATTTGCGAAGGCAAGCGCGCCGACTTAGTGCTAGCAAAACCCAATGACGACCGCTTGCAAGTAATGCAAGTATGGCGCGAAGGAGAGCGAGTGTTTTAATGATTACTCTCAGCCAACCCACTGAGCTAAGCGGCGAAGCCAAGCTATTTTACTTGGTTGGTCCTTCTGGCTCAGGCAAGGACAGTATTATTAACTTGTTGCGTAGCCAGCTACAAACTAACAGCAATTTATTAATTGCTCATCGCTATATAACGCGAGCAGTGGATGACAGCGGTGAAAACCATATTGCCTTAAGTGTGCCCGAATTTACCCACCGTAAACACAGCGGCTTATTCGCCATGGATTGGCAAGCCAATGGTTGCAATTACGCCGTGGGTAACGAGGTAAATACTTGGCTAAGCATGGGTTTTTCGGTGTTGTTTAACGGCTCTCGTCAACACATTGACCTAGCGGAAGAGCTGTTTGGCGAGCGCCTTAGAGTGATAGCCTTAGATGTTGAACCAGAAATACTCGCCCAGCGCTTGCAAAAACGAGGTCGCGAACAGCAACGCGATATTGAAGCGCGCTTGCGCCGCAGCGCCAAATTTCAAGCAAACTTGCCCGAGCAATGCTGGCGCTTAGACAATAATCGCAGCATAGAAAACACTGTAAACAAGCTGCTTAAATACATCGACAATCAAACCACAGAGTTGTATATCCAATGAAGTTAACCTTGTTAGGCACTGGCAATGTGCAAGCGTGTCCGCTGTATGGCTGCGACTGTTTAGCCTGCCAGCGAGCGGTTAAAGACCCTAGCAAAGCCAGGCATTTATGTTCTGCGGTACTAGAAGTTAATGGTAAACAGATACTCATAGATGCTAACCACCCGCAATTGCAAAGCCTATTTCCAGCCGGTTCAATTGATGCCATTGTTCTCACTCACTACCACATGGATCATGTCCAAGCCCTGTTTGAACTGCGCTGGGGAGTGGCTGAGCCCATTGCTGTTTACCAACCCAATGATAAACAAGGCTGTGACGATTTATTCAAACATCCGGGCATATTGCAGTTTCAGCCACCACTAAGTGAAAACCAGGCCTTTGAGTTAGCCAACATCAACATTATTCCACTGGCCTTACATCACTCAAAACCCACCTTGGGATATCTATTTTGCAGCGAGCATGGCCGTATCGCCTACCTTACCGATACCTTGGGTATTCCAGACCAAAGCTGGCAGCAACTGCTTCGCCATCCTCCTAATTATGTGGTCATTGATTGCAGCCATTCGCCGCTGCATCGCTCTAGTAACCATAATAATTTAAGTGATGTATTAGAACTGGCGCATGCCCTACCCGACAGCCAGTGGGTGCTTACCCACATTAGTCATGAGCTAGACCACTACCTGATGCAGCATCCCGACTATTTGAGTGCCAATGTCCAAGTGGGTGCAGACGGTATGCAGCTAATCCTTTAACTAATACTGCAAGGAGGCCAAGATGGCCATTGTTGATCCTGGAAACAACCTAAGCTCGTCCCCATCAGTTGCAGCAAGCGCCAAAATTAGCAGCAGCCAACTAGGCCTATGGACAGAGATTGGGGAACGCTGCTTATTAGACAATGTAATGTTTGGCGATTATAGCTACGCCCAAAACGATGTCGACTTAGCCCTGTGCGATATAGGCAAATTTGTCTCCATTGCCTCTAGCGTGCGGATCAATCCTAGCAACCACCCTTGGTGGCGCGCTAGCTTGCATCATTTTAGTTATCGTCCGCAAAAATATGGCATGGCGAACAGTGTTGACGATGAGGTTTTTAGCTGGCGAGCCGACAACAAAGTGAGTATTGGTCATGATGTTTGGATTGGTCATGGCGCAATCATTATGCCTGGAGTCAACATTGGCAATGGCGCCATTGTAGGCTCTGGTAGCGTTGTAACGAAAGACGTTCCAGCGTGGCATATCGTGGTGGGCAACCCAGCTAAAGTGCTTAGGTCGCGCTTTGAACAGGCCGACATTGGCGAGCGCTTAGACAAACTGGCGTGGTGGAACTGGTCTCACGAGCAACTAGCCCAAGCCTTGCCCTTGTTCCAACAAGACTGCCTCGCCTTTTTAGAGCACTACGAGCAGCAAGCGGAAACGGTGTAATGAGCCCAGTAAGGTGCTAGTCAGCGCGCAAAAGCTTCGCTTTGCCACTCACGCTATGGCCATTGCCCAAACCTTACTTTGGGCAAGCTTGTATTACAGTTTTCCTGCCTTGCTATTAACCTGGCAATCTCAACTTAATTGGTCTTTAGCCGACTTATCATTAGCCTTTACGCTCGCCTTAGTGATGTCGGCAATTTGTTCGCCGTTAATTGGCCGCTTAATTGATCAAGGCTTGGGCGCAAAGGTATTGGCACTAAGTGCCGCTGCCGGCGGCTTGGGTTTGCTGTTACTTGGACAAGTTCAACAACTTTGGCAGTTTTATGTGGTGTGGGCATTCATCGGCTGCGCCAGCGCGGGTTGTTTATATGAGCCCTGCTTTGCATTTTTAACCCGTTATACTGGCGCAAACGCTAAATCGGCAATCACCAAAGTAACGCTTTATGCTGGCTTCGCCGGTACCATTAGTTTTCCCGCGTGTTTTTACTTGGTTAGTCACTTTTCATGGCCGTTTACGGTAAGTACGCTAGGGTTTGTGGTGTTGTTTGTGGCCTTGCCACTGCTGTGGTTTAGCAGCGTCAGCATTCAAAAAGCTAACAAAGCTGGGTTTAATAAAGACAATCATAAAGCTTCTACGTCAGCGTCTGGTAGGCTTAAAACCCTCAGCTTTTGGCTAATTGCTATCGCATTTTCACTTAGTGCGCTTAACCATACTCTTGTAGTGAACTACTTATTACCCGCCATGCACGCACTAAACTTCTCGCCCAACAAGGCAGTATTAGTGATGTCGATGATTGGCCCAATGCAAGTCATTGGCAGGATTGTGATGATGAGTGTAGACAGGCGACTCAGCAATCCAATGATAGCAATGCTGTGTTTTATCAGTATGTTTAGTGCGGCGACATTAATGTGGTGGTTAGCGCAATGGCAAATAGTGATATGGGGAGTGGTAGTGCTACAGGGTGCGGCTTATGGTGTTACTAGCATTATGCGGCCGGTGCTCACCAAACAACTCTTAGGCAGCGAAAACTTTGGCGCTATTTCTGGTTACCTAGCGGTACCCTATTTGCTCGCTACTGCCAGCGCGCCATTTTTAGGCGCTTTTGTTTGGCAGTTACACCAACAGCAGGCCATTTTTGCGGTCATTAATCTCAGTGCTCTGCTGGGCTTAGTCGCAATGGCAGCATGTTATTTTCAACACACTGCCACTACCAACAGTTATCAGAAGTTAACTGCTAAACCTAGGTAAGCACCGCTGTCGCTTGTGCTGTAGCTACGTGTTGCAATGTCTTCGTATTGATAACCGGCTGAAATGTCGATAGTGCTCGCCACTAAATCAAACAATTCGTAGTTAACACCCGCACGAAAACGGTTTGCTTTGTAATCTTCGTCAGTTAGTGACAATTTAAGATCACTTTCTAAGCCAAGACCTGAACCAGGGAAACGCCACGCTACGCGGCCCACCGCATATACTTGCTCGCCAGAGTCGGTACCCGCTAAAAACGAATCAGCACTGTCCCAACTTTCGTAACCTGCACCTAAGTCTAAGTACAAACCGGCAGTATCAAATAAGTTGTAGTAAAGCTCACCTTGGTAGCTAGAACCGTCAGCCGCATCGCCTTGTTTACGCTTGTTAGCGCCAACAGCAACATTTGGAATTAACGGGATAGGATGCTTAAAGCGTACTTCAATATCACCTTGCCATGCCGAAGAGGCTTTAGGGTCGGTATTGGTTTGAGCTAAGTGGCTGGCAACAGTCAGGCCAAGTAAATCAGCTTGAACGGGAAGTGCAGCGAACATTGCAGCGCCAATCGCTAGGCGAAATTTCATGGTGAGTCCTTTAACTAAACAACATCTATGAGGGTAAGGCGGCATTCTGCCATGAGCATTGTTTAACGCCAAGAGAAAAAGCTAATCAAGCAGGTCTATTTAGTTTAATTTGCTGAAAATTAACTAATAGCCGTATATTACTGCAATATATAGATAATATCTTTAGCTAACAAAACACTCTCCATACTTACCATTGATTGTGCATATTATTGAGCGCCGAATGTAATAACTCATCATCATGGTTATCTACATTAGCGTTATCATCGTTCATATGATTTGACTCATCACTATCATCAAGTAGTTGGTGATGGTGTTCATCAGCAGCCAAGGGATTATCAAAAGGATCTGTCGATTGAGCAGCAAGTGAGGCATCATCAGCTAAGGGATTATCTAGGTTCAATTCAGGCAAAGACTCAGCTTGCTGATTGCTTACAGGCTCTAAAGACAGCTCATCTCTATTCATACCCACCATTTGAAAATAGTGTTCTACTGGTGAAGCAACATGCTGGACAGTAATAACTAACTCTGAAGCAGCCATTTCATCTTTAGACTCGTGATGGTGATCCAGCTGCTCAACCTGCTCACCACTTACGAACTCATCGCTTGGTGCTAAAACTAGGTCAACATCCACAACATCATCGTCTAAGGGAGCATCGCTGGCATTTGCAGCAGCCGAAGGTTGAGCATGGTGGCCAACTACTGGGGTAACCGTCATATCGAGTACTTCTGAGCCTAGGGTTAACTTCCCGCTATGCCCTGGCCCATGACTTAAAATACTCACTTGAACATGCATAATGACGTCATCATGATGAGAACCTTGCAGCGCAACTTCAAATCTGTCTTCGTGTATGCCTACACTTTGCGCTGAACCGTGCGGTCCAGTGTAAGTGTTGGCATGCTCATGGTAACTGAGTTCGCCTGTTTTAGGGTGTATCGACAGGGTTCCCCATTGGCTGTTATAGGTTGTTTCGTAGTGTCCGTTGACTAAAATTTTCCAGCCTTGTTCAGCAACAGGGACTGGAGTTTGTGTCGGTATTAACGTTGGTATGCCTAAAGATGCACTGATTTGATGACTGCCAGATGGCGCTTTAACGACAATTGGCTCAGGTTTGGCACCTGCTGCGATGTTTAAGTTAGAGCTTACGTTGCCATGTTCATCAGTCATGATGGCTTTAACGATAGTGCTTGGTGCGACCTCCAACGAAATACCATGGCTTAAACTATTGGCATCAATTATATGGTCAACACCATTGATATTGATATGCTCGCCAATTTTTGCATCCGCTGCGGCATGTACCGTTGCGGTTATAGTGCCTGCATGTCCCTGTGCTATTTCTGCCTTGCTATAGGCATTATCACTACCTGGGCTCTCGAAGGTAATGGTGGGCATATCGACTTGGGTATCGACAGCGTAACTTAAGGTTTGGCTCGCATGAGCGAGGTTACCTGCATTATCGGTTGTGTCCACCGTTGCTGTTATCACCGTTTGTGCTGTTAACTCTGAGCCGGCGACATCAATACTAAATTGCCCGTGTTGATCAACAATGCCTGTATGTGTCTGCTGCCCTACAAGAATATTGACAATTTCTCCTTGCTGCACATCGCCACTCACATGGCCTGTAATACTGACATTGTGATTAGATTCAGCTGCATTAATCACATTATCTGCGGTGACAGGATCAAGTTGAATATTGGCGGATGCGACCTTATCGATTGAGAATGCTTGGGTACCGGTTGTGGCACTACCAATATTGCCGGCTTGATCTGTGGTGATAACAGTGGCTTCAATTGAATGAACGGGTTGCTGGCCAGAGGCATAAATACTATGAATATTCGCTTTTATAAGCGTTTGAGCTGGAACAGAAATACTGTAATTGCCTTGGCTATCGACGACACCTGTTAAGGCGCTTATCGTTGCGCCATTAACACTGAGACTGACAACATCTCCTACATTAAAGTCACCGCTGACATGCCCTGTGATATCAATGTTCTGTCCTGACTCTGCAAGATTAATTATATTGTCGCGAGTCACGCTGTCGACACTAATATGCGGGATAGGATTTTGAGTATCCACGATTAAGTGAGTTGATATCTCAGGGGTCGCGTTTCCTGCAAGATCGACAGTACCAATTTTAATGGGGTAGCTTCCATCGGCACTAAAGTACCTTTGATGATCGCTAGCACTGACCGTTAAGCTCCAAGTCCCATCACTATGCACACTCGCTTCACGAAAATGATTGTTGCCGAAATTGAGGTATACGCGATCTCCTGCTGCAATATTGGAGGTGGTTCCTGTAATGACTAATGCTTGATTGTTTTCAACGGCATTAAGCGCATTGTCTGTTGAAATTGGGTTTACCGAAACGGTGCCTGGAGTCGTGTCTAAAGTGAAGCTGAAATGGGTCGTTGCCGATTGGTTGCCAGCGATATCTGTTTGCCTAACCAGTAGGTTATTTACGCCTTCTACTGGGTTGAACATACTACTCCAGCTATGACCACCGTCATTAGAATACTCAACTTGCGCGCCCGCTTCAGCCTGAATTGACAAGCGAGCATCTTGGGTTACAAGGTCAGCCGTTGGATGAAGCTCGCCGCTGGTATCGCTGCGTAAACTCACACTTGGTGCGGTAACTTGATTGTCTAATGTGAAACTCAATGAGCTTGTCGGAGAAATATTACCAGCGCTATCAGTTTGTCTCACGCTAACATTATTCGCACCGGGTTGCGGCGTGAAACTTGATGTCCATGTGTGTCCACCGTCAGACGAATATTCAACGGCTGCGCCTGCTTCTTGGCCGTTAATCGTTAATGTACCGTCGTTAGTGATCAAGTCGGCAGTGCTGCTTCCTGTGTCATGGGTTAAAGACAGGGTTAAAGGGGCAGCGCTCAAGTCAGCTACGGGAGCAATTTGGCTGATGAGTGTGGATTGATTGCCCTCTGAATCAATAATACTCGCGCTGAGAGTTGAGCCCGGCGAAACCTCAACATTCACTAGCCCAGCAACATAATCAGTGTTGCTAATCACATGGGACACGCCATTGATTATTAATGTATCTGCTGCATAGACATCATCGGGAAGATGAATACTGGCAGTTATGGTATTGGCTGCACCTACCGCAACTTCAGCTGCATTGTAGCTATTATCGCTGCCAGTGCTTTCAAAGGTAATGGTTGGCGCTTTGGCGTGTGTATCCACAGAAAAATTATCATATTCGCCATTATAGCCGGAAGGAGTTTGGTTACCTGCCTTATCTGTTGCATGAATATAAGCGGTGTAATGTCCATCGGGTAAATTATTGGCATCAACACTGTAGCTTCCTTTGCCATCAAGGCTAGCATGCAAGGTCTCTATTACCGTATTACCCTGTTTAATGACAATATCGACATGGGCTGTGTCTACACTAACCGTGCCACTGAATGTTGGTTGATGGGTGGTTTCTGTTTTTAAGTTTACTTTAGAGATATTTGGCGCAGTGTAATCAACTTCAAGTGCCAGAGCATTGCTTTGATGGTTGCCAGCTATATCAGTGGCTTCTACTGTTAGGGTATGTTTTCCCTCAGTAATATCGGATGTGGTGAGCTGATAAATACCATTGTTATTAGCTGTACCTGTCGCAATCACTTTGCCTGTTTCATCGGTAATGGTAATGATAGAGTTTGCTTCTGCGCTGCCGGTAATGATTGGTGTATGGATATTAGTGAGATTATCTGTAGCGGAAATACCTGAGTCGGTAGAGGATTTCAAATCAATAGAAGGGGCTGCAATTTGGTCATCAAGAGTGAATCTTAATGATGTCGAAGTTGATATATTCCCCGCAATATCCGTCTGTCTCACGCTAACGGTGTTTGAGCCTGGTTGTGGCGTAAAGCTCGACGTCCATGTTTGTCCGTTGTCTGTTGAATACTCTACGGCTGCGCCTGCTTCTTGTCCGCTAATTGTTAATGCGCCATCACTACTAATCAAGTCAGAAGTACTGCTTCCTGTGTCATGAGTTAACTCGATTGTCAGCGGGGCAATCGTGGTATCAACATGAACAGAAAGCAGTGAAGATGTTGCCGGTAGTACTGATGAAGGTGCGAGCGCTTTAGCCGATAGATTATGATCGCCATCGGCTAAGTTGCTTACTACGGCATTGTATTGACCAGATGCGTCAGACACTGCATGTCCGATTGGGATGGAACCATCGTAAATCGTGACTTGCGAATAGGGAATATCAGTTTGACCGGTTATGGTTGGCGTATTGTTATTCGTCAGGTTATCAGTATCAGATGTTCCAGTATCTGTTGATGCCGCTAAATCGACGGTAACCGTATTACTTGGTGGCGTATTAGTGCCTGCTGGGAGAGTTGGCTGTGCCGTAGTCACGATTGGGTTTTGTGGAACGGTTGTAGAGATACTAGGCGGCTGTCCATTAGTCGATGTAACCTGTCCATTAGTATCAAAAGTAACAAACCTTGATGACTCGCCGCCATGATTGTCTACAACTTTAACTTCAAACACATCTGCGCCATGGTAGGTGTGAGTGGCAGAGTTATAGCTCATGCCTGAAACAGAAGCGTTTGGCGTATAAACATAAGCGCCAGAGTTTGGATCAACCGATAGAACGCCAAATTGCCCAGTAGGGTGTACTACAGAGAAAGAATGCGTGTCTGTTAAATCGATATCTGTTTCAGTCAGCGTACCTGTTGTTGGCGTAGTCTGCGTGACAGAAAGTGTTGGTACATCGTTAGTGCCGTGGATATTGATAGTGATTGTATGTGCAGTGCCATCTGCACTGTGAATGGTGAGTGTATCTTGTAACACTTCATTGGCAGCCAAGCTTTGAATTTTTGGATTATGGTTATTCGCGGTGTAATCCCACTCACCATTAGCATGCATTCGGTAACTGCCTAAGCCAGTATCACTAACGACTAAGCTCCCCCTTTCACGGATTCCCTGCGCACCATTCCCCGTCCCACTAACTTGAAAAATTGCCTCATCAGTATCACTGTCAGAAACAGTCAAATGCCCACTGGTTATCAAATTATTATTTGAGGTTGTTATATCTTCAGTGAGAGTACCAGTATCAACACCTGAAATAAGCGCGCTGTCATTAGTCCCGTTAACGGTAATCGTCACTTGATGTGTTGTACCATCTACCGAAGTGACAGTGATAATATCAGTTGCAGTTGTGCCTTTCCCCAAAGCTTGCACCGCTGGGTTGTTATTGTCTAAATCGTATACCCAAGCTCCAGATTTTATTAAGTGCAGTGTGCCGAAAGAACCTGGTATATCTGTGTTAGAGAAATGCGCTTCATCGGTGTCAGCATCAGTAATAGAAAGGGTGCCCGCAACAGAGTGGGCTGAATTTAAATCCTCAGTAACAGCCCCAGAGTCAGTTCCTGAAATTACTGCCGCATCATTAGTACCATGTATCGTTATGGAAATTTCATGTGAAGTGCCATCAACTGAACTTACAGTTATATGGTCGATAATGGTTTCTCCGGCTTTTAATTCTTGAATCTTCGGATTTGCATTATCAATACGGTAGCTATAATCACCAGTATCAGGGTCAATGAGTAAACTACCCCCTAAGCTTGAGCTGTAACCAACATGTGTGCCTGCTGCATCTTTAACCACGTTAGGGTCAAACTTTGACTCTCCTGTATCAGGATCGGTTATTTGTAACTGTCCATCAAATGCCAATACATGCTGCATACCTTGAACATTGATATCTTCTGTAATACTGCCTGTATCTACGCCAGTGATTATAGGTATATCGTTGGTACCTGTTATCGTAATGACTAAATCTTTGGTATCCGTTGCCCCCGCTGAATCAGTCACAGTAACAGGAATAGTTAAGGTTTCTATCTCGCCCGCTTTAAGATGCTGAAAACTCGCATCGGTCGGATCGAGCTTGTAACTACCATCGGTAGTTAATGTAAAACCACCCTTTGTAAATGTGGTTTTAAACGAAGCTGTATCACCCGTATCGGTATCGGTTGAAGCGATTTGACCTGTGACTACTGAGCCATCTTCGGTTGCGCTGATAGGTGCAATTGTATTGATAACAGGGGCATCGTTTGCAGATGTAACATCAACAGTAATGGTTTGACTGGTGCTTGTTTGACCATCAGTAACCGAAAGTACAACCGTAGCGGGACCATTGTAATTAGCATCAGGTGTAAAGACGACTTGACCTTGGGCATTCAATGCAGCAGTACCATGTGTTGCAGAAACACTTGGTGTTAGTGTATCTGTGGTATCCACATCCGTTGCATGGAAGGTAATGGTTTTACTGCCATCCTCTGTTACGGTTTGCGTTGCTACAGGGGTAATTGTTGGCGCATCATTGGTGCCATTTATGGTGATGACGATATCGTGAGTTGTACCATCTATAGAAGTGACTTGCAGCGTGTCAGTTAAATACTCATTGTTACCTAACGTTTGGATAGCGGTTTGCGAGTTATCAGCAAAATAACCCCAGCTACCATCGGGACTAATTTGTAAATGACCGTAATGACCTTGTAGGGCGGTTTTGTTAAACCCATGGCCTACAAAACTACTTTCACCTGCATCTATATCAGCAATATCTAATTTGCCCGTCGCAGTCAGATTATGGCTCTGAGGATTAACACCAACATCTTCTTTTAATATGTGAGTATCGATTCCACTGATTGTGGGAGCATCATTAGTGCCATGAACGGTAATCGTTAAATTCTGTGTTGATGTTGCATTTACCTCATCTTTTACCGTCACAGGAATAGTAATCGTTTGCTCCTGGCCAGCGCCCAGATGTTGGTATGAAGCATGAGTTGGGTCAAAGGTATAACTACCATCGGCATTAAAGGTCAAACCATCCACAGGGTTTGCAATCTCATAAGAAAGAATCGGATGCGAATTGTAGTCGACATCAGTCGCCTGCATTTGCCCTTGAAGCGCACTACCATCTTCAATAACGGACTGTGTTTGAGCTGCTAGTACAGGTGCATCATTAGTCCCAGTCACTGTGATTGTAATATCATGAGATGTCCCATCTGCGGAGTAAACGCGATACACAACATTTTCAACATCACCTTCATGCAGGTATTGAAGGGCACTGTTTTTAACCGAGTAGCCCCAACTACCTTGTGGGGTTATGTGTAAGCTTCCATGAAATGGGTCATGAATAGCTTGTTCGCCTAACTGGGAATAGTCGATATGATCTTGTCCTGCGTCAGGGTCGGTAACCGCCAAAGAACCAGACACCGCAATCGTTTGCGCCGAGCTATGCCCAACATGTTTATCTTCGGTGATATTTCCAGTGTCAACACCGCTAAAGGTTGCCGCATCTTGTTGGCTTGCTAAAGTCATATTTGCGCCAGTGTGTGTTACACCACCGTGCGCATCTTTTACATCATAATTAAAATGTACGTCGCCGTTGTAATCTTTAGCAGGGGTAAAGGTAAAGGTCCCATCCTTGTTATCGAGAATTGAACCATGGTCCGCATGTAAATTTTCTATGGTGAGTTGACCGGCATCATTAGCATCAACATCCACGGTATTTTGTAAAAGCTGATTTAACGTTAATACTTGAGCAGTATCTTCTTTACCTGAATTTAGCTGAACTTCAGATGAGCAATAAGGTTTATCGTTATCACCATGAATGGTAATCACAATATCATGCGCTGTGCCGTCTTTTGAGTAGACAGTGATGGTATCAGTTAATGATTCTCCCTTCCCTAATTTATCAATTGCTCTGCCAACACCTGAAGCTTGTTGACCTACTTCGATATTATAATGCCAAGTGCCATCTTTGAGTAACATGAGATTGCCATACTGGCCGTGATAAGCATAACCTAAGCCTTTGCTATCAAAGGTATTTTCTCCGCTATCACCGTCTATAATATTGAGCTTCCCATCAACATATAAAAGATCATTGGTAATTTCCCCCATGCCTGGATGTGCATGATCGGGAGAGCGGTCAGGTCTGCTACTTTCGTTAATATCGCCGGTGTCTAAGCCACTGATGATGGCAGCATCATCAACGGCAGCTAAATCAAGACTTGCCCCTGTATGTGTTACACCACCATGCGCATCTTTAACATCGTAATTAAAGTTAACTTGACCGTTGTAGTCTTTAGCTGGGGTAAAGGTAAACGTGCCATCCTTGTTATCGAGAATTGAACCATGGTCCGCATGTAAATTTTCAATGGTGAGCTTGCCTGCGTCATTAGCATCAACATCCACTGTGTTTTGTAATAACTGATTTAACGTTAATACTTGAGCAGTATCTTCTTTACCTGAATTTAGCTGAACTTCAGATGAGCAATAAGGTTTATCGTTATCACCATGAATGGTAATCACTATGTCGTGAGTTGTGCCATCTTTAGATTGAATGGTGATTGTATCAGTGAGCGTCTGCCCTTCACCGAGTTTATCTATGGTAGTGCCGACTGTTGTTTTACGATTACCAACCCAATCAACACTGCCTACGGGGACATCGTAATGCCAAGTGCCATCAGTATTTAATAGTAAATGCCCATATTGCCCGTGATAGGAGTTATTCCAAGCTCCGCCTTTAGGGTCAAACTGAGATTCACCAGTATCCGGGTCAACAATATCCAACTTGCCATCGGCTGTTAATGCACCTTGCCCTATTTTCGCCATGCCAGCTTGGGCATAATCTGGAGACCTGTTTCCAAAAGTACCATAACCTTCATCCACATCACCGGTTGATTGGCCTGAGATTATTGCAGCATCATCAACGGCAGCTAAATCAAGACTTGCCCCCGTATGCGTTACCCCACCGTGTGCATCTTTTACATCGTAATTAAAATGGACGGGACCGTTATAATCTTTAGCAGGTGTGAAGGTAAACGTGCCATCGGTATTTATTGCAATTGAACCGTGATCAACTTGTAGGTTAGCAATAGCTAGCTGACCCGCATCATTTGTATCAACATCTACTGTATTTTGCAGTAATTGATTTAGCGTTAAGGTTTGAGCAATATCTTCTTTGCCTGAATTTAATTGAACTTCAGATGAGCAATACGGGGCATCATTATCACCATGAATGGTCACCACAATATCGTGCGCTGTACCGTCTTTTGAGTAGACAGTGATGGTATCCGTTAACGAGTCACCATCTCCTAATTTATCAATGGTTGTACCGACATTGGTAGTCGCTGTGCCACTGGTAAATCCATTATGGCCGATATCAACCATATAGTGCCAAGTGCCGTCTTCATGCAGATTAATACGGCCATATTGGCCACTGTAGCTATAACCACCGCCATGGGTATCAAACTTATTTTCACCCGAATCTGGATCGGTGATGTCTAATTTCCCATCGGCATAAAGCGCTTCGGAAGTTAACTGGCTTTTGCCATAGTCAGGTGACATATCAAAGTAATGTCCATGCCCTTCATCCACACTTGCGGTATCTACACCAGCAATTATCGCCTTATCGTCGGTACCGTTAATGGTCACTGTCACTTTTTCCGATGTGCCGTCAACCGAGTGAACCATTACAGTATCAGTAACCGTGTCACCGGTTTTCAGCCCTTGAATACTGGTTTGCGAGTTATCGGCGGTGTAAGTCCAATGGCCGAGATTATTGATACTTAAGGTACCAAATTGGCCTTGAATCGATTCAGCTTGGAATTGGTTTTGACCATTATCGACATCGGTTATGGTTAGCGCGCCATCCGCGCGTAATAGACCGCTGTGTACGTCTTTATCTTCGGTAATTCTGGCAGTTGAAGTACCTGCTATCACGGCTTTGTCGTCAGTGCCGTTAATAGTCACGGTAACTTTTTTCGATGTGCCGTCAACCGAGTGAACCATTACAGTATCAGTGACCGAGTCACCGGTTTTCAGCCCTTGAATACTGGTTTTCGAGTTATCAGCGGTGTAAGTCCAATGGCCTAAATTATTGATACTCAAAGTACCAAACTGGCCTTGAATCGATTCAGCTTGGAATTGGTTTTGGCCGTTATCCACATCGGTGACGGTGAATACACCATCGACACGAAGTTGTCCCGAGTGAAGGTCTTTACCTTCGGTAAGACTAGCGGTTGAAGTGCCTGCAATCACCGCTTTATCGTCAGTGCCGTTAATGGTGACAGAAACTTTTTGTTCAGTGCCGTCAACCGAATGCACCAGCACAGTATCAGTAACTGAATCACCGGTCTTTAAGCTTTGAATGCCAGGTTGCGAGTTATCGGCGGTGTAAGTCCAATGGCCGAGATTATTGATACTTAAGGTACCAAATTGGCCTTGAATTGATTCGGCTTGGAACTGGTTTTGGCCGTTATCCTCATCAGTGACGGTGAGTGCGCCATCAACACGCAATTGTCCTGAATAAACGTCTTTATCTTCACTAAGGTTTGCTGTCGAAGTGCCTGCAATAACTGCTTTATCGTCAGTGCCGTTAATGGTCACGGTGACTTTTTGCGATGTGCCGTCAACCGAGTGAACCATTACAGTATCAGTAACCGAGTCACCAGTTTTTAAGCCTTGAATACTGGTTTGTGAATTATCTGCTGTATAAATCCAATGGCCTAAACTATTGATACTCAAAGTACCAAACTGGCCTTGAATCGATTCCGCTTGAAATTGATTTTGGCCGTTATCTGCATCGGTGACGGTGAGCGCACCATCAACACGTAATAGCCCTGAGTGAAGGTCTTTATCTTCAGTAAGACTGGCAGTTGAAGTACCTGCAATCACCGCTTTATCGTCAGTACCGTTAATGGTCACGATGACTTTCTGAGTCGTGCCATCAACCGAGTGAACCATTACAGTATCAGTAATCGAGTCACCAGTTTTTAAGCCTTGAATGACCGTTTGTGAGTTATCGGCGGTGTAAGTCCAATGACCGATATTACTAATTAAAAAGGTACCAAACTGGCCTTGAATCGATTCCGCTTGAAATTGGTTTTGGCCGTTATCGACATCAGTGACGGTGAGTGCGCCTGCAACGCTTAATTGCCCTGAATGAACATCTTTATCTTCGGTGAGAACGCCGCTATACCCTCCGCCAATAACTGCGTGTTCATTCGTGCCAACAACTTGAATACTGAGGTCTTGCTTAACCATTTCACCAGTACTGTCGGTTACGCTCACAACAAAGTGCTCAACACTCTTCTGCCCCTCTACTAAAGCAAGTGTTGCTGGTTGTTTGTTATCAAGCTGATATTGCCACTGGCCATTATCTGGATTAATGGTTAATCGGCCATATTGACCTAGAGAGTGGCTAACTGCCCATTGTAGTTGTTCATTATGGTCAGGATCTTTCGCGAACAACTGGCCATCAACTTCTGAAAGTGCAGCCATCTCAGTAACATTGGCATGATGTAAACCAGAAATTTGGGGTTTATCATTGCTGCCCTCAACTTCGACAGACACTACCATTTTCACTTGATTCTGCGAACTATCCTTAGCCAACACCACGAACTGTTCGGTGTGATGCTCTCCTTCAGCTAAAGCGTTGGTAGAGCTTAGCGAATTATCTAGCCTATAGCGCCATTCTCCCGTGCTAGGATCCACAGTAAGTTGACCATACAAACCTGCACCAGACTCTACCGACCAAACAGCGGCTGATGAACCTGCTCCAGCCACATGTAAATTGCCACTTACTTCACTAACATTATCTTCTTTAACCGTACCGCTTTGTTGTTGACTGCCTTCAGCATGAAGAACAGGGGCGCCAGTCTCCGGAAAATTGCTATTTTGATGAACAGACAAACTAGGGTGCGCTTGTACAATAGTCGAATTGGTCGCTTGATGGTCCGCTGTTACATGAGGTGTAACATGCTTAATCAATGAACTTGGTGAGTACCAGTTACCATAACCCTGTTCACTTAAACCACCGCCTTGGCCAACTCTATCAGCTTGAACTGCGGCCTTGTTATTAGGTTCAGTTAGTTCAAGTGCTGCACCAGCCAGTTGGTCGGCAGCTGACGGTTGCGCAACAGGAACTTCAGCAGCCCTTTGCTGATCCTCAGTATTTACCTTGTTCGAAGTTGCATCAGAATGTTGAGGGTTCAAGGGTTCATCGACTACGTCTTGAGTAACATAACCTTCTTTTTCGATGGCTTGCTGCTCACTTAGAAGTTGCTGATGGGACTTATCAGCCACTAAATCCTGATTTTTAAGCCCCTCCCCCTTAACATCTCGCAGTTCTTTAGCTTTCAAACGCTCTACATCTTGATCTAAGCGTTTAGCTTTGTTGATGCTTTTATCTGGTTTGCTTTGCTTATCTGAAGCACTTTTCACTGCTTTATCTTTAGGCTTGTTATGAACATCTTTCATAATAAAACTCCCTTAACGTTCGCCAAAGGCAGTGGTGATGTTGGTAAATACTGGTTTCCATAAATATTGAAATACCGTTTTATCGCCAGTCACAATGTCTACTTCACCGGTCATACCCGGTATCAAACCAAAGCGCTCTGGATCATCGTTAAAAAACGGCTCTTCAATGCTTATTTTTACTTTGTAAAAAACGCCCCCTTTCTCATCAGTATCAGTAGAAGGAGAGATTCTTTGAACAATGCCATCTAAAGCCCCATAACGGCTGTAATCAAAGGCGTCTATTTTGACTCTTGCGCTTTGACCTACATCCACAAAACCAATATCTCGAGGAGACAATTTAGCCTCAATCAGTGCTTCTTTGGTGGTAGGGACAATAACTGCAACCGTTCCTCCGGGAGCAATAACGCTGCCTGAAGAGGTAGTAGGAATAGATTGAACAATGCCATCAACCGGGGCTAACACGGTAGTTTGAGAAACTTGTGATCCGGAAGATTTTAAGCGCGCCTCAACGCCTAACAGCTCAGCTTGAGCCTCGGCACGTTTTTCGCCAACTTGATTAAACAAAGCGGCATTTTTCTGTTCTAGCTGCTTGCTTAAATTGGTTAGGCTTTTACTTAACACTTGCTCCTTTCCCTCTAAAGATTTTAACTCTCTTATGTAAGAGTCGAGCTTTTGTTGAGC
Source organism: Agarivorans sp. 1_MG-2023 (assembly GCF_030548385.1). Lineage (NCBI taxonomy): Bacteria > Pseudomonadati > Pseudomonadota > Gammaproteobacteria > Alteromonadales > Alteromonadaceae > Agarivorans > Agarivorans sp. 1_MG-2023. The sequence continues at coordinate 162,460 of NZ_JAUOSJ010000011.1, forward strand.
TTCAAGCACTTGTAGCTTAGACACCACTTGAATTCCACCTGGTGATTTCATCATGTTGATGGTTTTACGAGAGGCCGATATTTGGTCACTTAGTGCTGGCACTTCATTCTCTACAGCAGTCAATTCAGCTTTAGCCTTAGCTATCTCCGATTCTGTTAAGGCTGAGGTAGCAGCTAATTCAGCATTCATCCTTTTGAGCGCTGAAACATGCTGCGCCACTAATTTAGGATACTCAGTTTGAAACGCCAAGAAGTCAGCTTGGCGCTGCTCAACAAAGGCGTTATAACGCTCAATACGTAATTCTAAATTGGCTTGTTTACTGGCTAATTCTTCCTCTAAAGACTGGCTATCAATGGCCACAAAATTGGCGAGTACATCGCCCTGTTTAACCACATCACCTTCCTCTACACTCACAGAGGCTAAGGTTCCACCTAGCTGACTTTGAATAACTTGCCGGTGACCCAAGGGAACAACCTGCCCTTTAGCCTTGGCTATTTCCTCTACTGTCGTAAACACCGCCCACAACAGCATTCCCATAATTGAAAGTGCGATAAACCAAGCAATACGGCGTATAAGCTTCCGCTCTGCAGGTGCTTCAATGGCATCAGTAAACTCATGTTCTGGCCAAATACGATTAGCCAATTGACGCTGTTCCATATTTACTGCTCCGTTTCACTATTGGTTTGAGGTTGCTGCGAAGGAATAGGGCCAACGTATGCAGCGGTGCCTTTATCTAAAATTATTACCTTATCGGCCAATTGAATTAGTTCTTGGTCATGGCTAGAGAAAATAAGGGTAACTTTGCCACGCAAGCTTTCTAGCGTTTGAATAAACTGGCGTTTGGCACTGGGATTTCGGTTTGCTAAAGGCTCATCTAATAACAGATACTGAGAACCTTTTAGCAGTGCTCTCGCTAAAGAAATGTAGCCACCTTCTACCGCCGACAGCATGGCACTATCATCACCAGCAATTGGCGCATCTAACTGTTCATTTAACGCGCTAAATAAAGCTCGCCCGCCAGCTGCGAATAAAGCATCAATTAGCTGCTCATCACTGGCATCAGCATTTGCTACTCGTAGGTTTTCTGCCAAAGTACCTGGAAATAAGTCAGGTTCAGCGGGGCAATAAGCCGCCCATGAACGCAATAGCTCAGGATCGTACTGGCGAATGTTTTTGTTGTTTAATGCTACATAGCCAGCTTGAGGCTCAATCACGCCAAGTGCTGACAACAGCAGCGACGTTTTGCCACAGCCATTAGGGCCAATAACTGCAACTATTTCACCTGCATCAATTTCAGCATTGACGGCTGATAATGCAGGTTCCATTTCCGCGCTATAACGTAGAGTTAAATGCTGAAAGGACAAACTGGGAGGCTGAGTCATATTCGGCACATCTAATCGAAGTTCACTATTCTCAGTTTTAACCTGCATAAATCGGTCAAATTGCTCAGCAGCCCCTTTAAGCAAGGTGAACTTTTGGCTAGAGCTAAATGCTAATTGCGCGGGGCCCGTAATACGCCAGATAAGCATAACGCAAGCAATCAGTGCCCCTGCGGATATTGCCTGATTGAGTACTAAGAAAATGCCACAAAAAACGGTCACTAACGCTGTTGATAAACTCAAAGCATGAGCAACCGCTGCCATTAAGCCGTTGCGTACAGCAAAGCGGAAGTTTTGTCGGCTATTCTCACGGCATAATCGGGCAAATTTGGTAGTCCAAGCGTCTACTTGGCCCGCCGCTTTTAATTGAGTGAGATTTTTTGCTAACTCGTTAAGCGCATTCTGATATTCATTAGATACAGTGGGAGACGCGCCTTGAATGTAGCGACGCATTAAACGCATAAACAAATAAAACACCAGCAACATTACCAAAGGCACTAGCACTAACCAGCCGCTTAGCAAGGTAATGGTAGCTAAGGCAATAAAGGTAAACGGTAAATCTACCAAACCTCCCGCAGCGGGACCAGACAGCACAGTACGTACTTTTTCAGCATTGCGCATACGAGCGACATGACTCGAAATACCCACTCGAGACAACACCATTAACGGCATGTTGAGCAAGCGTTGAAAGGTTAACTCTGATAAGTCTCTCGCCATGCGATTACTCGCCGAAGACATGACTTTTGCCCTAATTAAGCGTGATGCAACCAAAATACTTAAGGCCAACGCCGCACCTAAGGCAATACTCGGTAATACTTCTGGCGTTTGCCCGCCAATCACTCGGTCATAAACAGCCATGGTGAATAAGGGCACAGCGAGTCCGGTCAAACTAGACAGTAAACTTAGCCAAAACACGGGTCGATACCATTTACTTCGCTTGCTAACTTGCTCTGCAAAAGCTTTAGCAGAAGATCCCTGTTGCGGTACTTTATCAATGATAATTAAGTGAGAATCATCACCGATAATAGCCGGGTCACAAGGCTGCCACTGCTGGTCAAACTGCTCCAATTGTTCACCGTGTCGACGCAACAATGTTGGTGCTTGATGTTCAGATATCATTACAAAAGGGTGAGCGGTTTGGGAGACTAAAGAAGGTAGATGGCGATGCACAGAAAAGCTTACATGATGCTTTTTAAGCAAGGCGACAAAATCCATAACGTTTAATGAATCTACGCGCTTATCCTCGGCAACATTGGTCGCTTGCGAGTACAAACCTAGTTGCTGCAGTAAGTTGATTAAGGTAGGTTTCAAATCACTATTTTGATGCTCCATGTTATGCCTCCTTCGTTTGGTTTAGCAGGCTAACCAAACCATCTTCAGCAATACGTAGTTGAATATCGCTATAGGCTTTTATTTCATCAAAGTGCGAAGCGACTATCACTGTCATCTCGCCCTTTAGCTTATTGAGTAATGCTAACAATCGTTGCTGAGCATCAACATCTAATGACAGCATCGGTTCATCTAATAACAGAATTGAGGGTTGCTGTGCTAAAGCACGCACCAAAGCAATTAGCTTAATCGCGCCTTTGTTAAGCATTTGATTCCCGCTATCCCCCACTCGAGTTTGATAACCTGCAGGCAATAATGCAATAGCAGTACTTAACCCAAGTTCTTCTGCTAAAACCATGGCTTGTGCCTCTAGTTCCGGTCGAAACAAAGTCATATTTTCAATCAAGCTCCCAGCAAACAAGGTTGGCCAGGGAGCAAGATAAATAACGGATTGTCGATACTCATTGGCATCATGTTGACTAAGTTCCACATCAGCGATATTGATGCTTCCTTGCTTAGGCTGATGAAACCCAGCCAGCATACTTAACACCAAACTTGCATGGCTAAGAGGATTAGATTGCACTACCGCTAAGCAGCCTGCAGGCAAGCTAAAGTTAGCTTGGCAGAGGGTAGCAACTGCTGTTTGAGCACTTAGCTGATTAAAGGTAACAGGACCTAAAGGTAGCTTTTGCTGGTAACAACGCTCTGCACTAAAGTTCTCTCCTTTTAGTGCAGTAAGCTGACTGACCTGATGCATTGCAGATTTAGCAGTGACCATTCTGGAGCGCAAGCTGATAATAGCGCTTAACGGTGCCACCGCTCGCCCCGCTAATATAGAACAAGCAGCTAAACCACCGGTTGTTAACTGCCCATCGAGTACCATTAAGCAACCCAGCAGCACCAATACCAAGGTGGTGCCTTGCGAGGCTCCTTGAATAAGCTCTTGCAGCTTAGCCGATAGCCAGTCCACTTGTTGCTGCTGTTGTAAACGCTTGAAGTTCACCTCACGATAATCGCTAGATATACCATTCTCTAAGGCTAAAGCCTTAGTAGTAGTTAAACCTGAAAGGACATTAATGAGTAAACGAGAACGCTCTGCTTCACTTAGCGCAAGCTCCTGAGTTGCGTGTGAAAGTTGTTTACCAAGAAGGACGACTAATAGACTAATTAAGCCCCATACAACAATGGGGATAAATACTAATGCTCCTCCAATGTAAGCCACTAAAGCTAAGAAAATAATGACAAATGGGAAATCTATAAGTGCTAACGCAGCTTGACCAGAATAAAGATCACGCATCCCCGCAATCGAATTTAAGCCATTGAAAATACCGCCCCTGCCAAGTTTAGTGACCGGCTCAAAGCGGCTGGCTAATAAAGCTTTTACTGCATCAATAGTCGTATGTAATTCAAAATTAGCAGCAGCGGACGCTAACAACCAACTTCGAACATATCGCAATACTAATTCGAGCAGAATAGCCACCGCTACTCCGAGCATAAGAACCGTTGCAGTGCCATAGCCTTGGTTAGGTAATATGCGGTCGTAAATCTGCAGCATTGCAAAAGGTAGAGCGAGGGAAAGTAAGTTAATAAACATAGAAGAAAGCAATACATCTATTGCTGACCGATTTCGAAACAACAGGCTTAACGCATACCTCATTTAGCTAGCTTCCTTTCTCAATAAACACTGCGATGAGTTATTGATAAGCCTAGCAAATAATCTGCTTTTTTCTTTTTCAGTTGGCGTTTATTTGAGTGTTCGAGAAATCACCCCACATATTCATTAACATAATTGACACATCAAACAAACTAATTCACTATCTTTTAGTCAGTAAACAGCTCAAGACTTCATCCTGAATGACTAAGTAGTCATTTATAACTAATATCACTTTGTTAAACAGACAGATATGAATGAATCATCTAGCTTAGCGCAAGTGCTGGCCCTCCCTAGCCAGTCACACCATCACAGCCACAGCTACTACCAAGTAGTGATTGGGCTGCAAGGACAGACTGAATTCGACATTCAGGGCCAAGGTAATTTAGTGGGTCCGGGGCAAGGCTGCTTAGTGCCGGTAGCAACAGACCACGCCTTTACCGGCTTAGGTCGCAATCAGATATTGGTGGTAAACCTACCGTCACATCAACAGCACGTAAACCCGCTGCAAAACTATCAAGATAAAGTTTGCCAGCTATTTGAACGCAAGGCCTTTTTTCAGCTATCCAACCAATCTCAAGTACTAATTGCTGCCCTGTGCCACGAAATTGTTAGCCAACCACAAGACTTGTTACTCGGCGAGGCTTGCGCCAATACTTTAGTCTGCGTACTGCAAAATCAACTGGCCCTAGCAAACAACCATCAGCAGCGTGGCGCCCGTTTACAAATGGATATTGTTGACCGTTACATTCAGCAGCACTTACATCAAAAAATTAGCGTGACCCAGCTCGCTGGCTGTGTTTACTTGGCAGAAAGCCAATTCTACCAGCGGTTCCGCCAACAAAATGGCATTACTCCTCACCAATATGTATTGCGTAAACGCTTCGAATTGGCCAAACAACTATTGGCCGATGTTACCCTAAGCCTGCAGCAAATCTCCGATAGTTGCGGCTTTGCTAGCCAAAGCAGCTTTACCAGTGCATTTGGCACTTTTTTTGGTCAATCTCCCGCGCGCTATCGTCGCCAACATCATTAATTAGCTCACTGAGTTTTTAATCATTGCTTGCCGTTACTACACTTAATGCTAAAAGCTGCCAGCAATAGTCTTTGGATTTGTTAACACTTCAGTTCAACGTTTGTTAATCAGCGGAGTTTTTCTAAAAAATCTCGGAGTTTTTCGAAATACCCAAGGCAAAAAGCACTCTACAATCAGTCGCTCAATAACAAAGCCGTAACATCCTCTGTCCCCTCGCAGAGGTTGGCAATACGAGGACATAGCATGCTGAATTCAACGCACCTAGATGCTCAACAAATGCTACACGCTTCATTTATCGACCAACCCGTAGATCAGCTGTGGCAGCATATTTCTCCTTTGTATTCGGTAGATGAGTCCACTTGGTTAAAGCAATTGCTGCCTATCGCCCAGCCCAGCGAAACCGAATTAAGCACCAGCACTGTGCTAGCCACTCAATTAATCGAGCGAGTACGCGCCGACAAAAAAGCCGTACAAATGATCGACGCCCTGCTGCTTGAATACAGCCTAGATACGCGCGAAGGCATATTGTTAATGTGTTTGGCCGAAGCGCTCATGCGAGTACCCGATGCAGCCACTGCCGACGCGCTAATTCGCGATAAAATGAGTGTGGCCGATTGGAAGTCTCACCTTAAGAGTTCAGACTCATTATTTGTAAATGCCTCTACCTGGGGCTTAATGCTCACAGGTAAAGTAGTCAGTTTAGATGAGCCCGCTAACGGCCAACCCAGTAGCATACTCAACCGATTAGTGAACAAGTTCTCTGAGCCAGTTATTCGCCAAGCCATGCACCAAGCCATGAAAATTATGGGGCATCAATTTGTGCTGGGCAGGAACATTCAAGAAGCGCTAAAAAATGGTGATGAACCACGCAGCCAAGGCTTTAGCTACTCCTTTGATATGTTGGGAGAATCTGCACTTACCGCAGAAGATGCCAGCAAATATGCTAACGATTACCACCACGCTATTAGCCAAGTAGCCCAAAGCCAACAAGGTAATACGCATTCGGCTCCTGCCCCTTCTGTATCGATTAAGTTATCGGCATTGCACCCGCGTTACGAAGCTGCCAATCAAACCCGGGTAATGAACGAAATGTTTAACAGTGTGTTAGCCCTGCTTGTGCATGCTCGTGAACAAGAAGTGGCTATCACCATCGATGCTGAAGAAGCCGACCGCTTAGAAATATCACTCAAGCTTTTTGCTAAGCTGTATCAAGATCCCGCCATGCGCGGCTGGGGTAAATTTGGGCTGGTCGTGCAAGCCTATTCAAAACGAGCATTGCCAGTAATAGCGTGGCTTGCAGGTTTGGCTAAAAAACAGGGTGATGTTATTCCGATGCGCTTGGTTAAAGGTGCTTATTGGGATACCGAACTAAAGCTTGCTCAGCAACATGGTCATCATGGCTACCCCTTGTATACCCGCAAAGAAGCCACCGACGTTAGCTATTTAGCCTGCGCTCGCCTGCTGCTTAGCGAGCACTTACGGGGCTTAATTTTTCCGCAGTTTGCTAGCCATAACGCACAAACCATTGCCGCCATATCAGCAATGGCCAACCATAAAGAGTTTGAATTTCAACGTTTGCACGGCATGGGAGATGCCCTGTACAACCATGCTAAAAGCTTATTGGCTAGCGATGTACGCATCTACGCCCCCGTGGGTAGCCATAAAGATCTGCTGCCATATTTAGTGAGACGTTTATTAGAAAATGGCGCGAACAGTTCGTTTGTACATCGTTTAGTCGATGCGCGATGCCCAGTAGCAGATCTAACCATTCACCCAGTGACTTTATTACGCTCACGTAGCTGTTTGCATAACCCTAGAATTGTTAAGCCTCCACAGTTGTTTGGCGAGCAACGCCAAAACTCCAGCGGTGTAGCCACCGATATTGAAAGTGAATGGCAACCCTTTGAGCGCCAAATAAGCGCCTTTTTAGGTGACTATACATGGCAGGCGCAATCGATAATTAATGGCGAGAAGCAGTATGGCGAAGCCAAACAAATTGCCGCACCTTACCATCACCAGCAACATGTTGGCAGTGTAATGTGGGCGAGCAGTGAACAAGCAGAACAAGCCATTAGTGCCGGCCAACAAGCGTTTGCTAGCTGGCGAGATACACCGGTTAAACAGCGTGCTGCTTTTCTGCTTTACTTGGCCGACAAACTAGAGCAAAACATGGCTGAGCTAGTGGCTTTATGTCATCGCGAAGCAGGCAAAACCGTATTAGACAGCATCGACGAAATTCGCGAGGCAGTAGACTTTTTACGTTACTACCCACAACAAGCAGTCGCCAATTTTAGCCAGGCCTGCGAGCAAACAGGCTTTAATGGTCACACTCAACATGTGGAGTATCAGGGGCGAGGCGTATTTGTATGCATCAGCCCATGGAATTTCCCATTGGCTATCTTTATTGGCCAAATCTCGGCAGCGCTTGTCTCGGGCAATACTGTTGTTGCCAAACCCGCCGAGCAAACCTCGTTAATCGCAACGCGATGTATTGAGCTTTTGTTAGACACGGGCATTCCGGCTTCTGTTATTGGGTTAGTGATTGGCAGTGGTGCAGAACTAGGCGAGAGCTTAAGCAGTGACCCACGCATTGCCGGCGTAGCTTTCACTGGTTCAACTCCCACGGCGCAAACAATTAACCGCCAACTGGCTAAGCGAGAAGCGATGCCAGTGCCATTTATTGCTGAAACTGGCGGACAAAATGCCATGTTAGTCGACAGCACCGCCCTACCCGAGCAAGTAGTACGTGATGTTATTCGCTCCGCGTTTGCGTCTGCTGGCCAACGCTGCTCTGCGCTGCGAGTATTGTATGTTCAGCAAGATATTGCAGACCGAATTATTACATTGATTCAAGGAGCGATGGCAGAGCTTAGCGTGGCTTGCCCCGAGCGCTTAAGTACCGATGTTGGCCCAGTCATCGATGCCCTCGCGCAAAACAAATTACTTACCCATGTTGCGTGGCTAAAGAAAAATGCCCAGCTTATTTACCAGCTTGAGCTACCCAAGCAATGTGAGCAAGGCACCTTTGTTGCCCCCTGTGCATTTGAAATCGAAAATATTTACCAGCTCAACCAAGAACACTTTGGTCCTATTTTGCATGTGATTAAATATCAAGCAAATCAACTTGATAGGGTAATTGATCAAATAAACCAAAGTGGTTTTGGTTTAACATTGGGGGTGCATAGTCGTAATGAAAGCACCTATCAACACATAGAACAACGCGCACGTGTGGGTAATTGCTACATCAACCGAGACCAAGTAGGCGCAGTGGTGGGGGTACAACCCTTTGGTGGCCAAGGCTTATCTGGCACAGGCCCTAAAGCCGGTGGACCACACTACTTATATCGCTTTGTAAAAGCGCAAGTCACTCCATTGAGTTACGGCGAGGAGCAATAACATGACTATGCATATGAATCAGTTGAACCAAAGCCTAGCGGTATTAGAAACTTGGCAACAACAAAGTGTGGAGCAACGGGTCGCTATTGTTCAGCGTTGGGCAACATTGTTAGACCAGCGTGATAATAAGTTTAGCCAAAGCGTTGCTATGATCCGCTTTCAATGCCAGCAAGCCTTAGCAACAATAGCGCAGACCCACACGTTGCAAGGGCCTACTGGTGAAACCAACCAGCTATATTGTGTTGGCCGTGGCAGCTTTTTAGTGTTTGCCGACGAAGCCGCTAATACCGCCGCACTAGTAGGTTTAATTAGCGCCGCTTTAGTCGCTGGCAATACCGTTATTTGTAGTGCAGCTAACACAAATATTGAGCTAGATAGCTTGCTTAGTGAATTACTGCGAGCGGGCTGCCCAAACAGAGTAGCCACTCAAGTGGCTGCAGAAGCCTGCGAGCCTTTAGCTAAACAGCCGCAGTTAGCGGGCGTAGCCTTAGCCGCTGCACCTGCAACTTGCCAGCGCTTTAACCAAATATTGGCAGAGCGCGAAGGGCAACTGGCTCAGCTGATTTACGAAACCGATTCTCTTAACTTTAGCCAGTTGAGCGATTCAAGCTTGTGTTTACGCTTTATCACAGAGCGTACACGCACCATAAATATTACCGCCGTTGGTGGTAACGCTAGTCTGCTAGAGCTAGGCAGCGGCGAATAATAACCGATAAAGCCCCAAATGCTCATTTGAGCAATAAAAGGAACAAGGAATGATTGAAAATAGCTTCGCTATCAGTGCCACATTTATAGCCTATCTCATCGTTATGCTATCAATTGGTATTTACGCTTATAAACGCACCTCAAACTCTGAAGACTACTTCTTGGGTGGCCGTTCTTTAGGCCCATGGCCAGCAGCCTTATCTGCTGGCGCCTCAGATATGAGTGGTTGGTTACTGCTAGGTTTACCGGGTTACGCCTACGCCGCAGGCATTGAAGCCTTCTGGCTAGCCGGCGGCCTGTTAATAGGAACATGGTTAAACTGGCTGATTTGCGCCAAACGCCTACGCACCTATTCCATTGTGGTAGACAATGCGCTCACCATTCCTGAGTTTTTTGCACGCCGTTTTGAAGACAAATCAAAACTGCTGCAATCAATCTCAGCATTCTTCATCCTGCTGTTCTTCTTGTTCTACACAAGCTCGGGCTTAGTAGCAGGTGGCAAGTTATTCGAAACCGTATTTGGTTTGGACTACACCACCGCCGTAATAGTGGGTACTGTTTGTGTAGTGTCTTACACCCTCTTTGGTGGTTTCTTAGCCGTATCATGGACAGACTTAGTGCAAGGCTTGTTAATGTCGGCAGCGCTAATGATAGTGCCAATAGCCGCGATGGAAGGTTCATTTGGTGATTTAAGCCAAGCTCTAGAACTAAAAAATCCAGAGCTACTTAATCTATGGACAGATGTAAAAGGCGAACCTTTATCTGCCATTGCTATTATCTCGTTAGTGGCATGGGGGTTGGGCTACTTTGGCCAGCCGCATATTTTGGCGCGTTTTAAAGCCACTCGCAGCAATAAAGACATTGGTACCGCTCGCCGTATCGCAGTAACGTGGACAGCCTTATCAATGGCTGGCGCACTGCTAATTGGCTTAGTGGGCATTACCTACGTAGATGCCCAACTGGGTGGCAGCATTAAAGATGGCGAAACCATCTTCATGTTGTTGGTAAACGCTATCTTCCACCCAGTGATTGCCGGTATTTTGTTGGCCGCTATCCTAGCAGCCATTATGAGTACTGCCGATTCACAACTGTTAGTGTCATCATCTGCCCTAGCAGAAGATTTTTACAAGCAGGTATTTCGCCCGCAAGCCAGCCAACAAGAAATTGTTAAAGTAGGCCGCGTAGCAGTAGTCGCGTTATCCATTGTAGCGCTGGTGTTAGCAATGAACCCCGAAAGCTCAGTGCTAGGCTTAGTGTCTTACGCTTGGGCTGGGTTTGGTGCAGCCTTTGGTCCCGCCTTATTGTTAAGCCTGTTCTGGAAAGACATGAACCGCAATGGCGCATTAGCCGGTGTAGTATTAGGTGGCGTAACAGTGGTGGTTTGGAAGCAACTTAGCGGTGGCATTTTCGATATTTATGAAATTGTTCCAGGCTTTATGTTAGCCAGTATTGCAATTATTGCCGTGAGCAAAGCCACTGGAGGCGCTGAAGCCTCAGTGCAAAAAACACACGAAGAATACGAGAAACAGTTGATTAGCTTAGACTAAATTCTCAAGCCAATGAACAACCGCTAGCCTTTGGGTTAGCGGTTTTTTTATGCCCGTTATCTACAACAAAGCGAAAACAATCCACCTCGCTATAAAAGCACAACATCATCACGCTCAAGTACCGACTTCTAACACACTCATGCACCATTACCAGTTTCAGCAGCCCTCATAAACACTCCAGATAAACTTACTTACCCTTAATTTTTCTCTCTTTGGCTGTGCAAAAACACTGCAACTATATACACATAACTAGTCATTCCTCCTTTCCACAAGTGCTTGCATCCTTTTCTGCTGATGTTTTTGTTATTTTCCGAGCTAGGCGGCTGATGAGGCTTAGAAAAGGTGATAATCTGTCTTTTATCAAATGTATGATAAGAGGAAAATTTCCTTGTTTAAACAAGGACACTTTCCTCTTAATATGCTGTTAGAAGAATAAATAAAAAGGAGTTGTCGAATGGCAAATTTACCATATGCACAGGGAGCAGGTACTTTAGAAACAATGCTGAATAAGATAAAAACAGCGTCTGTACCTGATAATTTTTCACCAGATTTTGTTTCAACCAAATTATTGATGAAAGGTGGAAGTGGCAGAGCTATTATTCCATTCATAAAAAAAATGGGGTTAGTTTCAGCTGATGGAACTCCAACTGAACGTTATAAACAAATTAGAAATCCAAATAAATTTGCTCCAGCAATAGCTGATGCGATTCGTGAAGTATACGAAACACTGTTTGAAATGAATGAGTATGTGTACGAATTGGAAGCAGCTGAACTTAAAGCTCTTGTAGTAGAAGCAACAGGAGCAGAACCAGGCTCAACACCTGTAAAAAAAGTAGTTTCAACTTTTCAGGCATTGTGCAGTATGGCTGATTTTGAAATTGTTGAAAATAATTCAGAAGAGACTACTGAAGTGGAACAAGATGAAATTAAGACTTCTCCTGTTATACAACCCGTTTATCAACATACCCACCAACAATCTGCACCTAAAAATGAAGGTATAAACCTGTCATATACTATTAATCTCAACCTTCCTGCTACTACGGATATTGAAGTCTTTAATGCTATTTTTAAAAGTCTTAAAACACATTTAATGCAGGAGTGATCAATGAGAAGATCATCGGTAATTAAGTCGTTTGGTATGACTAATATGCTTTTAGAAGCGGATTTAGATTCTATAGAAGATAAATACCAGTTGGATTTAGGTCGGCGAAATCAAGTTGGGAATAAAATTGAAGATAAATATTATCCTCAATTTGATTCTGCTTTAAGAGCTGAGGCCAAGAAAATGTCAGCACATTACGAATTATTTTATTGTTTAGAAAAATCAATCAGGCAATTAATTGTTGATGTGTTTGAAGGATCTGGGGATAAAGAATGGTGGGAAAACCAAGTTCCTGAAATCGTTAAAGCTAATGCTAAAAAAAGTATAAAACGAGAAAAGGAATCCGCGGTAACACCTAGGTCGGCAGATTCTATTGATTACACAACATTTGGTGAGTTAGGAGAAATAATTAAATCCAATTGGTCTTTATTTGGTGGGGTGGTTTTTAACGACCTAAAGGCAATGGAAAAGGTTATGTCTGCTTTAAACTCTTTACGAAATCCAATTGCTCACTGCTCTCCACTAGCAGAAGATGAAGAGTTGCGTTTAGAGTTAGCTCTTAGAGACTGGTTTCGTTTGGTTAGCTAGGTGTAAATTCTTCTAACAAGTCGTTTAAAAGGACAAAAAACGGTTGGCTTTTGCTCCTTCGCCGCTAATTTTAGCCAACTATTTTATTGCCTCTTAACGAGGCGTTGATATGATCCCCGCTGTCAACTCGCACAAGTCTATTCCTACCGATTGGCACCGGCATAGAAAACTTGAATG